>JAJFUZ010000258.1 GCA_021372155.1 Parachlamydia sp.
CAAACGATAGAGAATCCAGTTCAAGAGACAAAAGTGTCTTGTGAAAGGCTTCTAGAAATGGGGCTAAGTGAGTTAGCTCAGAGATCGTTTGTTAACGCCCTCCTTCTCTTTGAGCGAGCTGTTTGGGCAAGCGAGCAGGAAAAGAATGACACTGTGCATCTGAAAGGAGTGGAATGCATTGGCGATCTTATCTTAACGAAAGAGATGGATCCTAAAACCACAAAAATCAATGCACTCTGGGAGAAATATCCTAAAGCCACCAAAATCTATGCCTGCTGTCTTGCTCTACTGAAAGAGAAGCCCGAGCAACACTCCCCCTATTTTGCCAAGCTTAAGCAAGCTGAAATGGCTTTCTTGGCCCACTCACCCCAGGCTCGTCAGGTAGAGAGGCTTCTTTTAGCTGAACAGGAGAATCTGGTGGAAATGCGCCTCACAAAATTCCCAGCCTCTAGCCGAGAGCTTGCATCAAAGATAAAAAAGAATCTGATGAGCTTAAAGTTTGTGGGTCCATTAGCAAAGCGCTTTAAAGAAAAGGCGTTAACTCATTTTTTAACTCTTTATGCCAAGATCGAATCTTTTGAAGAGCAGCAAACTGCCCTTCTTCTTAATCAAATAGACAGCCTTGTTTGCAGTTCTGCCTCTTCCGATCTATCTCAACCGACAAACATTGATATCTACCGCAAAAATCTCTACTTAATCCGTCAAGAAATAGCAGCTAAATTAGCCCGAAATGAGCCATCCTCTTATCTGACAAATTACACCACTGAAATGCTCAAAAATGTCTTTAGGGACATCATTTGGGACAGTCTTAATCAATTCATAGCGGTTCCCTGCCAATTTGCTGTGATTGGAATCGGCTCAATGGCCCGAGGAGAGATGTCTCCCTATTCAGACGTGGAGTTTGCCATTCTCTTGGAAAAAGAGAGCCCGGCAATCCGCTCCTTTTTTGTCGCCTTAGCGCGCCTGATCGAACTCAAAATCATTCAATTTGGGGAAACACCCCATCCATTGGTGCGTGGCTCTAAAAGCCCTACACCGGAAGGTTTCAGGATGGATGCAGGTGGCAATACACCTCTTTGCGAGCTTCTATCCTTGGTAACAACACCCCAAAAGCTCGCCTCCTATCAAAACCCTCGCTATTTCAATGAACAGGCTTATTATATCACGGTAAACGCCCTGCGCGATAGCTGCTTGATTTTTGGCAGCCCATCCCTGCATGAAGAGTATCAGAAACAGGTCGCCCAAATCCTCAACCAGCCCTCGACGACCATTTTTCCAAGTTGCGTTCGCGAATATAAGTCTGGATTTTTTATTGCCAAGAAGGGGGCCAAAAACCCCACGGAAATGATCTATCCGAAAGAGATGTTTGAGACAGATCCCGCGGATCCTAGCAAGCTCAGGGTGAAGCAAGGGGTCGTCAGCAGAGCCATCCCCCATGCGCATGATGCGCGTATGGAACCTCTGCTTCGGGCCATGTATGGCAATGCAGGGAAAGTTCTTGTCCAAGAGGAGAGAAGGCTATCGATTGGCCAGGATTATGGGTATCATTTAGGAACTGCTGCCGCACAAGAATTTAGCCCAGATTTAGAAAGTAAACTGCTCTATCAGCGCGAATGCGTCGTCATCAAAAGAGAGTTGTATCGACTTCCCGTCCAACTTTTATCGCTGCTTTCACTTGATTTAGGCGCTGAAGAAACAAATTTCTGGAAACGTTGTCAAGAGCTTGTCGGAGCAGGAAAGCTGTCGCCAGAAAATGCCGCATTTCTTACTGCTAGTATGGACGAGATCATTAAGCTGCGCTTTGAATCCCAGCTTTTCTACCAGGAGGAGCAAGAGGTCTATTATCTGGTTGATCGTAACGACAAAACCAAGTTAACAGCAAACCCCGACCAACTCAAACGCATCAAGCGCGTCTTTCAGATGCTCTACCCTCTTCATGCAATGCTGTCGCTCCTTGTCACATCTCACCCAGATCCTCTCTGGCTCACAACAAAAGTCCCCCTTCAGCCTCACGATTTTTTTGAAGAGGGAAAGCTTTGTCTTGCAGCGAAAGACTTGGAAGGGGCGATCAATGCTTTTAAAAAGGAGCTTGCTTCAGGAGACACTCACAGTGAAGCTCAAAATTATTTAGCTCAGTGCGAGAGGATCCTCGTTGAACTGAAACGAAGTGAAAAAAGCCTGAATGAGAGAGTAGAAGTTTACAAAAAGCAATACCCCCATTTGGACGCCCTCTTAGCAAAGGGAGATTTAATCCGAATCAGACATCTTGTGGATAGGTTTGCTCTCCTTCTTAACATGAATGAACAACGTCACTATGCGCTTCTCAGTCACCCATTCAGTTACTTAAGCGCTTATATCGATACCGACAAAGGTAACACATATGCCAGCCACTTCCTGATTTTTTTGATTCAAACTTTGAGACCCGAATTGCCGAAAGATTTGGAGATAGAATGGTCACATCGCTGTCTCAATCACTTTTGTCTTACGGAACATGGCAGGTTAACCAGCCTCTCACTCAATCTTTCTCCCGAGGAGAATGATGAGACTTATCAAAAGATTGATATCTTAGCGGATCGGCTGCGTCAGCTGGTTTCCGTGGACCATTCCCGTTACCCTCGCTGCGAAGCCTTTCTTTATCTTGCTGCGCATTTTTTACGCAATAGTAATAGGGAAAAGGCCCGCGCATACCTGAACTGCGGCTTGGAGAAAGTCATTCACATTGATCCCGCAAGGCAGGGGAATCTGAAAATCGCCATTTACTTTCTTCTCTGCCATACAGCCTATTTGGAAGAAAACAGGGAGGAGGCGCGCTCCTTCATGACGCAAGCTGTTGCCTGCGCGAAAGAGGCCTCGCACGCGGTTGAATACCTAGAGAAAAGGCAATCTGAACTTGAGCAAGCTTTCCAAGGAGGTCCTGCTTTTCAAATGCAGAATAACTCTTTAAACATGATCCTACCTGCAGATAATCGCGCAAATGCCGATCAGCAGCTCGAAATGGGAAATATTTTTGCCGTTTTGCCCTATTTAGAAAAACTTCTCGCGAACGACACTACTAATAGGAATTTAGCAGGGCGAGTGGCATCGCTTCGTTCTACCATTACAATATTTGACCAGGCTTTCTCCCTCATTCCCACACTCATTAACAGATTTGAAAAATATAAAGATCTGGACCATACGGTCACGGCACCTTATACAGTCTATTTATTTTATCTCTACGGCAATACTCTTTTTACTGAAAAAACCCTTCTATTTCAATTAGCTGATAAGATGCCTGCCCAATTCAGCATGGCCTGTTTTGAGGCATCACTAAATGTTCTGGATGCCATGTATCATCAAATGCAAACAATTCCTCAATTTAGAGGATCTGTCGAAAGAGAGGCGCAAGGGATTGGTCTATTAGGTCTGCTGTTCCTCAACAAGACATTCTCAATATTTGGCGAAAAGCTGCCTAAGGAATATGAATTGGAATGCTATTTGAGCTTTGGACAACGCTGTGTCATGTGGGGATCCCTGCAACAGGCGGAAGAGATGCTAAAGAAAGCTCTAACACTACATCAATCCTATTGCCCTGCCGATCCTAGAGTAGTGGATATTTATGCTATGCTAGGAAACATACATACAAACCGCGGCCAAGAGGAAGAGGCGAAGCGCTACTTGCAATTTGCGATGGAGAAAATCAGTCAACAAAAAGGCGATAGAGCTCATCTTGTGTCGATCTACGAATGTCTTTCCGCCATTGCCGAAAGAAAAAAGGATTTTAAACAGGCTGTACTATGTTTTGCCGACTGTCTTCAGACTAACATGGAACATAATCTAAAACACAATATCCCCCGTCTACAGACAAAGTACGGCTCACTTTGTATCTTATTATTATCTAACAAATTATATGATGATGTGCTGCTCTTGTTTGAAAAAACCCCACAGACTTTTCCCCTTGCGGCACAGAAGGCCATCATTGCGCTGACAACGTGCTTCCTTCAGTCTTCCCCTGAAGTTGTTGCTCCCCACCTTACTCGCATGGCTCAGGCTTGCGCAATACAAGGATCGCAGCCGCAAGCCACGCTCCTCATTTATCGTAACCTCCTGACCTTAATGCTTCGAGGGCAAAAGTTCCAAGAGATGCAAGATGTCATGCAAAAAGCCGTCGAACATGGGGTGCCAGAGGCCTTGGTTGACGAATTTCGCAAACAGATACCTCAAAAGAGTGAAGCTCCCAAAAATCCCCCCCAGACCCCAGCCCAATTTACACGACAATTGTTTGAGTATACCTGCTCGGGTCTTCCTGAAATCATTGTTTCAGAACAACTTCAATCGTATCAGAGGCTGGACACCATTGTCCCACCGGATTTCAAAGAACGGTTATTACACTGTTTTCCAGACTGTTCCTTTCAGGATAAACCACAAATTCTTGAATTAGCAGCCCAAATGCCTGGGCGTTTCGTCGTGACCTTCTTTTGGGTACACATCACCTTTATGGATCAGATGCTTAACGAAAAAGAGGATTATGCTGACATGATGCAGGCCCTAAGCACAAAATTCTTCCATGTCTTTCTCACGATTTTTGATGACAAACTCCCTAAAGATATGGAATTTGAGTTTTATTTCGAAATGCTGAAGCGTTTGGGGAATTGGAAATTTCTTGATGATGCAGAAACTCTATCAAAAAAAGCTTTGCTTCTGCATGAAACCCATCAACTAGTGGATCCGAGAATCCTTACGGTCTATGGAATTATGGGTACTTTTTGTGCAAACAAAAACCTCATTGAACAGGCCCAGCAGTATTATACTCGCGCGCTGAAAGAAACAGCTCTCTATCCAGACTGTGCACTCAAGTTGCAGGTTTACGAAGATCTGACGCTCCTGGCTGTCAGGGTAAATCAAGCGCATCTGTCTGCAGCGGCTGTAGCTGAAGGTGTACGGCTCTGCTCAGAAAACCCGAGCTTCAATCAACACCTTGCACAGATCATTGCTAAGTATGAACAGGTTTTGGGCCTTCTGCTTCAACAAAACCAATTTGATGAAGCCTTGCTCTTGATCGAAAAGGCCAAACCGTTTATTCCCTTTGTGGTAGAAAAAGCCATCATACAATTGGTCTTTCAAGCAGTTCAACGACCTGCAGCAATGGTTGGAGGACATCTCTCCCGCATGGCTAAAACCTGCGCGATAAAATGTTCTAATATACAATATACCATGTTGATCTACGGCACGTTGTTGGATTTAATGATGCGAGGACAAAAAATTCAAGAAATGCGCGCACTCCTCCAGGAAGCACTTCAACAGGGAATTCCTGATGTTTTCCTTGCCCAACCCATAAGGTTTTTAGAAGTTAACGCTCCGAAGTCTTAAGATTTCCAAATCTGGACATGTCAAACAAGGACACAACAGCAGCGTCTTTGCTCATCTTTTATTTTTGCAAGAATTCGTACAACTTGTTGGGTTTTGTCGTGATCGTCTCCAAACACTTTCCTGTAAATCGAAATCGCTTCCTCAAGGCACTCTATTGATGCTTGCAGATCTTTTGCAACGTACAAAGCCAGACCTAGCTTATGCAGTGTAGCGGCAACAGTTGGATTAGCATCGCCATATACATCTGTTTTAGCCCTTTTTTTAAAATGTAAGGCATAAGTGTAGGACTCTATTGCTTTTTTTAGTACCTCTGGATTCTCCCACATGGCATAAAAATCCATGCTGGTACTTCCATGCACATGTAACATTTCGCCAAGTTTTGCGAGTGTTTCTGACAAACTCGGGTGCTCATCGTTTTGATAAAGTTTTTCTTTAATCTTAAGAGCTGAGCCAAAATAGTGGATAGCACGAGGAATCTGAGTCATTTCATCACACACCATTCCGCATTGATGAAGAAAATCAGCAACAGTTGGATGTTCTTCTCCATGTTCTTTAATAAGTGTCTCCAGCTCTTCCTCCTGTTTTTGCATTTTAGCTTCAACCCTATCTAAAGGATGAATGATCCCAAAATAGGGAGCATGATTGATCTCACCGATGCGCTTGCTGCATGAACTTAAAAATGTATGATTCTTATCAAAAAACTTATTACCAATTCTCAATGCTTGCTCATAATGAACTTTAGCCTCTTTTTTTTTGCCTAATTCATTAAATACAAATCCGATCCAGTATAGTGTCGTTGCTACTTTAGAATTCTCCTCACCAATCTCTTTCTTATAGATACTGAGTGCAGCTTGAAGATATTTAAGCGCTTTTTGTTCATTATTTTTATCGTAATGCAGCCATCCCAAACCAAGATGACAAAGAATAAATGCTACTTGAGTGGTTTCGATATGTCTTGACCGATAGATTTCAAGAGCTTTTTTAATGTACTTTTTCCCTCGGCTCATATTTTTTTCTACGGTAATGCACGCTATCCCTACATCACCTAAAGCAGCTGCTGTTGCGGGGTGTTCCTCACCATATTCTGAATTAGTAATCGTGAAAGCTTCTTGGTATCTTATGAAGGCTGTTACGACATCTACGCTAATGTTCATGCAGTAAAAGCCTTCCAAAGATTTAACTTTAGCCAGTAGGGCTTTATTGTTCGTTCTTTGAGCCACTATCAAGGCTTTTCGACTATATTCCACTGCATCGCGCTGCCATTCGTCTTTAGGTCCAAGAGGGGTATCTAGTGCAACAACTGTTTTATGAATGAGGTTATAGGCAAACTCAAGTTGTAAAGCAGCATTATCTGGCTGGAGTGCTAAAGCCTGCAGATAGTACTTCTCCGAATCCTCGTATCGTCCAAGATCGTCATGTATCTTAGCTTGGGCTTCAAAGATGGGATCATAAAAGTCAAATTTTGCAAGACCAGCATAATTTTGTGTGCGACATACCTCTTGAACGGCGCGAAAGAGCGGCAAAATCACCCGGTAAATCTGCGTCATCTTTTCAAGATCAGTCTCTGAAAGAATAAACACTTCTTCCCCTTCTTTTTGCTGCATTGATGGATGATACACATCGTCGCACTCTTGCTCGTAGAACATGTGGCAGCGCATCCTGAGGTGCATGATCTCATTCAGTGCTTTTTTGAGGTGCATAACTCCCTCTTTACTCAAAATTTCTATACCTTCGAGGGCATCGAGTTTTTCCCAACTGTTGTTTATGTCTATCCCAAAATAATCAGCCAATCCGGCGATCAAAAAATTAGGTATGCGATACAGTTCGAATTTCACATTAAACACAGGCATTTCCTGTTTATCCTTGTTCAACCCTGGCTTAAATTGAACTAAATGACCATCTAAACAGTTCTGTGTGCGCTCTTTTCGTAATGTCAACGAAGATCTGGAAGATTGCATGGAAATGATCGTTTCCATGGCTTGTAGGTACTCTTTATAAAGGATGGCATCTCCGAATAAGAGCCCAGCAGTTCGAAGAACATTGGAAAGAATAAAATCTTCTGAATAAAATCGCTCTGTTTGTAATTGGGCAAGCTGAACTGGAGTTTTGATGAGTTCTATCTGCCCTGGCTTTCCAAGAGGTGTATTTCCTCCGTCATCAAAAGAAAATCCTCGATCTACTGGGCTTACATAGCCGCCATCTAAGATCTTAATAGGTGTCTCTCCCAGATTAATCACCTGAATTTCAAGCCAGCTTACCACTGTTCTGAAGTAGGCAAGATTCTCTTCTGAACTGTCTTTTACGAGAAAAGCAAACTCCAAATCAGAATAGGGGCTCATTTCTTTACGTGCTAATGACCCAAGACTCAATACAGTAAATTCACAAGGAGGTTTTCCAATGATCGGATACATCTCATTCAGCATCGCCTCTAAAAATGCCCCAATCCCAATGGAAAACGCCTCCAGAGTTTGTTTAACTGCATCCGTTTTGTCCAGCGCTACATTTATGGCACGACGCAGCTCTTGCAGTTTATGACGCCTCTCCAGATAGATCTGAGGGCGTGTTGAAAGATCTGGTTTTGTGATACCACATTTCTTTTCCAAAAAACGTCTTTCGACGTCTGCCATGAGAATAAGAACGAGCTTGATAGCTATTTCGTTTGGTACTCGCTGCCTTTGGTATAAAGCCAAAGAAGCGTTTAAGATCTTGGCTGCAAACGTCCATTGTTCTTTTTCTAAAAATGTAGATCCGAGGCCTTTAAGGCAGTCTGCAAGTTGATTTGTGTCTTTTTCTTTTTCAGCCTGTTTTAATGCCTCGGTATAGGCCTCAATTGCAGGATCGAGTGCTTTTCGACCAAGATGAAAATCACCTCGTTCTTTCCATGTGGAAACTGATGAAGGTTTAAGCAAAGGAACATTCGGTTTCTGGGGAGAAAAACCGGGTTTATCGCTGTCTCGGGGTACCTCTTCCTCTATCAGGCGAACGCGAAGACTTTGCCTACCACTTGGAGATATATTGGCTGCAGGTTCCATAACCACCAATGTCGTATTGGGTATTAGATCACGTTTAGTTCTGGACTCTTTACGTTTAGGAGTTGTTTTGAATATCGATCACAAACCTAAGAGCTCTTGAAGTTTTAATACTTTGGGATGTTTATCACCATACGCGTTCCTGTAAATGCACAGGGCTTCTTGAAAACAAGGAATGGCTTGATCGACTTCATCGATAGACACCAAGTTATCACCCAGACAGTTGTAAAGGATTGCTAAATCAACTCCCTCTTTTTGTTCTTCAGCCTCCTTAAGTGCCAAGGTATAGGTTTCAACAGCCTTGTCCCATTTTTGTTGTGCACGATAGTAATTGCCCCTTTCCAGGTTGGAAGTCATTTCCTCAGGATCGATGGGAGAAGGGAAATCTGGGGTTGCCGGTTCAAAAGAGGTCGTAGAGGCAAAAGATGAAGATCGTTCTGTGCACGATGATCCCCTTGATAGTCCCCTTAATGGTTCCACTGAAATCAGCTGGACTTGTTAATGAACACTGGCAACCTCCTCCCGATGAGTAGGACGCTCTGCTGTAGGATTCACCTGAACTTCATAAGGTGCTTTTAAGATTCTTACCCTCAGCTACAAAACGGCTTCGATCTACACCGTTCCAACCTCTGTCTAAAAGCGCTTTTGCAATCGTTGTGCATGCTCTTATTTCTTGATGAGCCCTGACTTGATCTAGTAGAACTCAGTCCACCCATCGTCTATCTCAGTTCCATCTTGATGACCGATAACACGGGCAAATGGTCGCTCAATACCGCCGCAGGATCCTGCAGAAGTGAGGGATGGTTGATTCCAGAAAAGATTTGATCTGCAACGGTCAATTGGATACGTCTATGGATATTTTTGGCACACACATAATCATATTTTCGTGGGTGATTTTCGTTAGAATCCAAAATGGTAGGATTTTGGTTGGTACGATCCGTCTGGTAGCCGTAAAGCTCAAACAGTCGCATTCTTTTGGGGTGGAGCCGTCCTTTTTTTTCTTGAGAGGAAGCTTTGCTAGTTGTATTGGCATCAAGGCCAAAGATGAGGGCATCTACTTCATCAATTAGCGCACTCGTTTCAAAACTATGCAACGAGGTATCCAAAGCAACATCGCCATGCGCCGTGCGCTCATTGCGTTGAAAATATCTCACTCGGTCTTCAAAACGAGCAGGCAGCTCAGCCTTGGCGCTTTCTTTTTTTTCAGCATGCTTCTTCTGTTGAGCGCCGTCGAAACCTGAAACATGATCCGACGCAGCTCGAATGACAATGCCAGAAGTTTTATGCTTTAAATCAGCAAATCGAGCGGGTTCAGACAATCCTCCCTGAAAGGCAACTCCGATCTTCTTGCAGTCAAAAACATTGCGCTTATAAGCGATCGCAAGATCGTCGATTCGCCCAGAACCTGCTTTCGTTTCGCCCACGATGCTATAACCATTCGTTTCCAAACAGATTTTGATCGCCTTGTGGGCGTTGTCGTTGAGTCGTTCTTGATAAAAGTATTCTTGAAGACAGAGAATATCGGGTTGGAAATCCTTCAGCAGACGACCTAAGTGTTGATCAACCTTTGTTGCGATGCTTTTGGTCACCTGCTCGCGAAGAATCCCTTCGGCTTTCTCAAACTCTGCTAAGGCTTGTTGCCCTTTCACATCATTAAAAGAGGGATAATTATCCCTCTTTTTCTCTTTCCATTTCGCTCGGGAAGCAAGATTAAGCCAATCCCCTTCAGTTCCAACATTGAAACTGGCTACTCGGATTGTCGTATCAGCCTGCATAAAACCCCTTCATTTAAAATTATTTTTTGACTTCACAACGTTCATAGTGCAAGCCTTCATGCCAAATGATAATAGCGTCATGATCGACTTTTTGCTGTTCCATCTTTGTATCGGCGACACGCTTAGTGTTGAGAATCAAAATGTTTTTATTTTTCAAATGAGCAATCATTTCTAATTCTGTATGAGTAAGAAAGTAATCTTGCTTTTCGAAAATTCCGAGATAGGTATCCAGATGAGCGTCGATGAATCGATCAATCAAATCGCGTTGATCTGTAGCGGCTGTAGGTTTCCCCTCAGCAGCTTTCAGATTTTTCTGGAGCTCTGTCAAGGGTTCGCGCAGGATTTCAGAAGTAGTGAGAAGCGGATCATATTCGCTATTTCTCTTGCCAACATGCTGGCTTAAACCCTCAAAAAAAGCTCGGAAATAATTGATTACTTCTCCTTTCTTCGTTTTCCATGTGTCTCGCAACAGGTCTGTGACATTCTTGCGTGAGCCCTCCCACTCCACAATTTGATTCTGGTTTGTTGTGCCTAATAGAGCATGAACGGCGCAAAAGCCATCCCCTTTGGTGACGCAGCGTTTGTATACCTTTCCTCCATAGACAAATTCAAACAAAGGAGCCGGCTTTGTAGGCGGTGTTTTTGGAATGGGGGGTTTGCTGGCAACTGGTTGAGCTGCTGCAGGAGTTGGTTGGGAATAAAGAATGGGGTCCTGGGAAGTCAAAAGTTCTCGGATTTCTGCTTCATTTTCGGGGATTTTGATCTTTAAGAGAGTGGGAATATGGTCGGGATCTGTCGCCTTTTCACCCGGTGTCCATCGATTATGCCCGACAATCAAGGCTGCGTTGATAATCATGCCCCCAAGCAAGGCATACTCCAAAGGAGTTTGTCCATGCTTATCTCGGAGCATTTCAAGTGCCTCATAGCGAGTTAAGAGGGCAACGACTTCGGTGCAATTCATTCTTACTGCATCGTGAAGAGGGGTCAAGCTAGTGCCCTCGGCATCAGTTTGAGCGTTGATATTTGCTCCTTGCTCTAAAAGGAAACGAGTCATTTCTACCCTGCCATTATAGGTAGCATTGTGCAAGGGGGTTCTTTTGAATCTCCCTAATACGTCAACAGGACAGCCAGCACGAATCAGTTCGGTCGCAATGGCGACATCCCCGACCTGTGCGGCTCGATGCAACGGGGTGTAGCTCCCTTCATCGCGCGCATCCCATTTTGCACCGTGTCCCAAAAGCAACTGAACAATGGCATGCTGGCGAGATGCACAGGCAATGTGAAGGGGCGTCGTACCGGCGTGGCGCTGATTCACATACTCTTCCCGGGTAAGGATCTTCTCGCTAGAAAAGAGATTATTCACATTAGTCACCAAACGATTGTCCCATAATTTGTTAATTTCAGCTTGAAGGTATGCGATATCCCCCCGTTCGCAGGCTGTCCATAAATTCAAATCGCCATCCAACAATGCTTGGCGTTGGAGTCGCAATGCTGTCATTTTGGTTTCTATTTGTTCCACCACATATGTCATAGGAACTTTACTATCTAACATTCTCTCATAGACGTTTAGATTGGATTGCATTTTTTGCTTCAAAGCCGCAAGGTCAGTCGATGCATCAATTCTTAAACCACCATTTTGATCTTGATACTGCTGAAGAAGAGTATTTATTTTTTGTCGGTATAGATTGATTAACTCTGTCCTTTTGTCGCGCGTCAATGGTACCATACGGCCTTGTTCCATGACGGCATCTTTTGCACCGATAAGTACGTCATAGCTTTCAATAGCGTTATCTCGAATGGTCTCCATCCGATGTTTCAACATCGCTTGCAAGATAACTGTACTTCTTCTTTCAGGAGGTTCTTGGAGGAAAGCGGAAAGTAGTGCGAATTGCTCTTCAGCTATGTTCACGATTGTTCCGACAATCTCTCTCATCACCGAATCGATGCCGGCAATGCGGGTGCGATGAAAGGCGTTTTGTCGATCCAATACCCCCATTAAAACGCTGATTTGATTATAACGTTCTACTTCTCTAGGCGATAAAACTCGACGATCCGAAGAGCTCATTTTTCCTCCAGAGTTGGATTAAGTTTGGTGGTCTATCTATTCGGATATGGCAGAAGATATTTATTATTGCAAATGGTTTGTAATTTTTCCTCTCATTAGTGTGTAAGCAACGATATTGTGGAAAAAAAATAGCTTAAAAAATATGGCAGATAATCTTCATAATGAGGTAAACCAAATTGTAAAACTTGACAAGGAGTAAATCAAGATGCAACCTGTCCCAGCTCCACAAGCAAGCCCTGCTGTCTCCCCCTCTCAAGGTACCTCTCAAAGGGGGAATCCTGCAGGTGAAATAAATGCTGCAGATGCCATTCAAACTTGCTTTCGCGCGCTAGAAGATACTGGAACTGCCCCTCAGAGTGTCTATCAAAGCCTGCTTAAAGTCATTCCTAGCATGACACCGAGAGATTATCTCGATCTTCTCAGCCTTTTACCTCCCTTTTTGAGTAGGACTACAGGATTTTTTGATGAGCAGCGGCGTCTAGCCTTGGCATTAGCCGAATGGAAGATTAGACAGGCCGAACAGGGGCCCCTGGAAGAACACTTTTCGAATTATCAAGGAGCGATGAGTTATTATAGCACAGCCATTCAAATCGCCAAAATCATGGAAGAGAGGCGTCAAGGAGAACATGTTCGGGAAGACCAGCGGGCTGCATCCAAGCTGCTCATGAGGATCCTGTGCCAGCATCTTTTGCAGAACCACCTTTTCAAAAACCGCCTGGAAAGAGCACGCAGTCAAGGTAAGACGGCCGAAGAAATGGCATTAAAAGTGATGGCATTAATCGAATCCATCGAAACGTTTCAACGCTTTTGCAGCGACGAGCAGGATCGACAGCATCTCTTCGCCCTATATGAGATAGCATTTGATGAGTGCCATATCAACTGCCCTGAAAGTCGCCGAAGCATGTTTGCAGAGCACCGCAACCTTATCCAAGTGAAGCAAAGACAGATCGCTCAAGCGCCTCAAGTTCTAGAATTGAGGACTGCTGAATACCATCGTGCGCTGGCAAAATTCAGAGAAGCTTTTGATGGGTCACCCAAAAGCCCCCAGCCCATCCGATCCTCGCGTGAACACATGAACTACTTTAGTGAAGAGGTGATGAGTTATCAAATGCGCGTCACCAGAAAATTTAAGGAGTTCTTTTCTATCCTTCTTCAAGATGCTGTAACTATTTTAGGTCCACCTCCCTGCCAGTATGACATTTGCGCCATGGGTTCTTTGGGAAGAATGGAGCCCTGTCCCTATTCCGATCTTGAGTTTATGATTTTAGTTGAAAATGAGGCGTGCGAAGGGTACTTCCAATTTTTAGCGCAGCTCCTGCACCTGCAAATTTTATCTCTTGGAGAGACCGCCTCGACCGATTTGATCTTCACCTGTTTAGGTGAAAAGAATCGCTCAGGCCTGCATGTGGATTTTGCGGGTCATCTTACCGATATTGTCGGAACTCCTCAAAAGATTGCTAGCAAACAGTGTGTGGATGTATTGACAGCCAAAGATCCAAATAGTTTTGCTCATACAGCATTAAAATCATGCAGCCTTACGGCCGAAGCTTCGCCTCTCTATACAGCCTATCTAAACGAAATCGATCAAATTTTAAATCGCCTGAGGCCGGATGGGACAAAAGAGAGCCATTTTCGCTCCCTGGAGCTTGTCAAAACACGCTGCAATGATATTGATAAGGGCTGGGCAAAACCCGATTTTGAAAATGAGCTATCGCTTAAAGAACGGTATGTCTGGTTTATCCATTATTTGCTCGCTGATCTTTCCATGCTCTGGGGCATCCAAAAGACCAATACGCTGGAGATACTCGACCAAATTCCTCAAACCGTGCTTACGGATAGAAGCAAGGCACTTTTGAAAGAAGCTGCTGCAATCATTTATACCCTTCGTCTTGCTCTCCATCGTGCCTATAGGCAACAGAAAGAGGAGGGGTACCCTGTAGGAAGGCAACCGGGCGGCGAATTAGCTCCCGGCGGTATAGCCCCTGAAGATTGGGAGAGGCTGAAGCAGTATTATCATCTCATTTTGCGTCCGCTCTATTGTTTTATCGCGCCTTTTGTCAATCAGCCAAATGCCAGGCTGGATCAGATCTTCCATCAGCTCGATCTCCTTGAGCTTGGCTTTGAAAGAGCCTGGAGAAATCCCGACGCTTTTTCTTCCAGCACACTGACTTACATCTCCGCCTATCTCAAAAAAATCCCTGCGCCCCTTGTAGAGCATGTCGCCCATTTCAAAATTCTTTTCGAACAGCCTGATAAGCAATTGTGCAGAGCTTATTTGCAAGGATTATCAGATCCGCGTTTACAATTGCTTCTGGAGCAGCTTGGTGCCATCGTAATTCCTCCGAATGCTGCAGAGAAGTGGTTGGCATTTATCGAGGCGATTGAATTGCTGGACCTGTCTCAGGTCCAACATCAGGAACAGTTTCTCTGCGAACTTTTTAAACGAATCCCCGAAGTGGAAAATCTGACACTCCACTTTTGCGATCTTAACGGACCACAAATCCGAAAAGCCCTTTCTGGCGCCACTCATCTCAAAAAGCTGCACATTCCACGCTCTACTGCTCTTCAAGTGGAGAATTTCTTAGAGATATTAAATCAGTTTCCCGCTTTGCATTTAATTTTAGGAAACTCAAACTTAACCAAAAAGCAATATGTGTCCCTTTTTCGTTTCGCGTGGGATCGTCAAAAAACAATATCTCTTTTTTTGAAAGATCAACCCGTCCCTATCGCCAAAGAGAGCTTAAATCAGTATTTGATTCCGGCTCTCGAAATTGACGAGCGTTTTCTCGCTGAAACTCTGATTCGTTTGGGAGCCAATCTCCATCAAATCGACTCGCAAGGCCGAAGTCTTATCCATCAATTTGCCCGCCAGGCAAATAGCGGCTTAGAGATCATTATCAGGCATGGTCTTTTTTCCAATGATAAAAGCAAGGAAAATTATACCCCGCTCCACTATGCAGCTGCGGCAGGTATTCCCCGCAACATTGAACTCCTCATCCGCAGGGGGGCTCGAGTGGATGAGACGAATACCGAAAGAGATAAAGTGACTCCACTCCACCGAGCAATCAGGTCCAATCAAGCTTCAGCTGTGTCTTGCCTGTTGAGCCACAATGCCAATATGTTGGCATGCACGAGCGAGAGCCAGAATGCCTTTCATATCGCAGCTGAGTATGGACTCGTTGACATTTTGAATATTCTCATTCAACGGGCGCGCACGCTAAATCTCGACCTGACTGCTTGCTTAAATGCACGCGATCACGACGGGAAAACTCCCCTTCATTACGCTGTCAGGGGAGAACCAAAACCTCAGTTGGCGAGG
>JAJFUZ010000174.1 GCA_021372155.1 Parachlamydia sp.
TTTTTTATTAAAATACAATTATGGAACGCTACCATTCGCTCTCACCTGAGGAAGATTGGATACTCAATCGCAAAGGGACAGAGCAGCCCGACACAGGGAAATTTGTCGACTTTGAAGACCCAGGCGTCTTCGTCTGCCGCAAATGTGATGCCCCACTCTATCTCTCCTCGCACAAATTTGCCTCTGATTGCGGCTGGCCAAGCTTTGACGACGAGATCCCAGGAGCAGTCGAACGCCGATCTGACGCTGATGGCAGGCGCACCGAAATTATCTGCCACCGCTGTGGAGGCCATCTCGGGCATGTCTTCAAAGGAGAAAAAGCGACGCGCAGGAACCTGCGCCATTGCGTCAACTCCCTTTCAATGACCTTTGTGCCCGCTTTTACGAAGGAGGGCTACCAGCACGCCATCTTTGCCGCAGGCTGCTTCTGGGGCGTTGAGCATCTGATGCAGAGCCTGCCAGGGGTCATACGCACAACCGTCGGATATACAGGCGGGACTGTGGCGCACCCGACCTATCACGAAGTGTGCACAGGGAAAACCGGCCACGCCGAAGCGCTCGAAGTGGTCTTTGATCCAAACAAAATCAGCTATGAGACATTGGTGAAGGCCTTTTTCGAGATCCACGATCCCACCCAGCACGACGGCCAGGGACCAGACATTGGCCAGCAGTACCGCTCAGCGATCTTCTACTTAACGGAAACGCAGCACAAAACGGCTGAAAAGCTGAAAAACGAGCTGATCAAAGGCGGCCTGGATGTCGTTACAGAGATCGTCCCTGCCGGGCCTTTCTATCCTGCCGAAGATTCTCATCAGAAGTACTATGACAAAACGGGCAAACAGCCCTATTGCCATCGACGCGTCTCCCGATTTTCCTGATCTCATCCGTTTTCGCGTCCCAGTAGACGGCGTGCCGATCGAAGACGAGCATAAAGCCGCCCTGGTCATCAAATTCATGGCTGACATCCAGAGCTGCAAACGCACCCATCGCACCGGTCAGGTCGACAGTTTGACGCTTGCGCAAAGTTCCATCCTTGAAACGCACTGCTATCAGGGCGAAGTCGTGCGCCCCAGGTTCAGAATCGATAAAACCCAAGATATCGCCAGCATTGTTGATTTTTGCAGGATGATCCAATTCCGGTATGGCTGCCAATTGCCGGCCATCCCAGAACCACCTCCGCCACAGGATGGCCTCGCCATGGGAATTGACGTCTGTGATCACAGCGTAGTTATTGGGCCGTTCTTCCCATAATTCAAAAGGGATCCAAAGCCTCGACAGGCCTGTTTCGAAACTCCAGATGCAACTCAACGATTTCTCTAGAGTCTGTTCAATATGCTGGTAATAGCCTCGAGCCATAATGTTGAAATAGACATCCCCCTTGTCACCCAGTTTTGCAATGAGTGTATGGGGATCCAGGGCAAAGAGGATCAAATGATCAAATGTAGCACCACAAGCCTCAAAAAGAGCATGAATTTCTTCATAGGGAGGCTCAATCAATGCTTGCCCTCCGCGTGGGTCCCGTAGAAGGAGCTTTTGCCAATTCGCTGCGCATAAAAGATACTGCCCTGATTCATTCCTGCTCACAGGCTTCTGGAAAAATGCGATATTGCATTCTCTGGCGCAGACAGTATCCAGAAGGCACAAGCATAAAGAAAGAGAAAGGATGATAGAAAGTTTCATCACAAACCTGAGAATTTTTGATGAATTGTATACATTAAAAAACTGAACGTCAACGATAATTATATTTTAACAATTGAAGTTTAGTGTTTAGTTAGATATAATTTACTTTTTATTGTTAATTGGAGAAATTATGACTATAACTGCAATCACCCATCCACCCCTCTTTCAACGTCTGAAGCATCTCATGGATTTCTCCTATCCTGTGGCAAAAGAGCTCAAACAGCTTGCATCTTCTAAAGATCTCAACTGGAATGAATCGCGTCAAAAGCTAGTTCTGGAGGCCCTTTCGCCAGACCATTACCGCAAAAGCTCCGACCATTTGAAAAAGCTATGCCGCCGTCTTGAACCTTCTCAACTGCATCTGCTTTTAAAAGCCACGGCTGCACATGCCCCAGAAAACCCCAAGCTAAAAGATCCTGCGATTCGTTTTCATCGTCTCTCCAAGCTATTGACTCTCGACCAGATTGAGGCAGCTATCCGGACAGAGTATCCCACCTTTGAGAGTGCCCTGGAAGCAGCCAAAGAGCTGGTAACTTATGCCCGTTATTACAATGACCTGACCCACACACCAGCAGCTAAACACGCCATCAATCGCCTGATCGCCAGAGCCCTGTTCGCCATCGAAAGCACCCTTGATACCATTCTACACCTTTTTGGCCTCTATCAGTTCCAGCGCGATATCGATAATGATTTTGAAGCGCAACATCGTCTCCAGGCCGTGCTGGCAATCTTTTCCTACATTTCTACACTCCTGACTTTATCGATTACGCTTACTGGCAGCTTTCTTACGGGATTGGCCATAGCTGGTGCCGGAATCATCACAGCTGCGGCGCTTTTGACTGTCTATCACAAATGGCTGAGACCAGCTCCTCGCTCCATCAAAGGATTCACAAACCTGACAACTCAGGCTCAAAGTGGCAAACTGGGAGCTAATCTCGCCGACGGACGCCAGCGCTATCTGGATGAAATCGCATCCGCACTCCTCGCCAGCGATCAAAAGCCCAAAACCCATCCACTTCTCATTGGCCTTACAGGAGTAGGAAAGACTGAGTTGATGAAGGCCTTTGCACACGCTGTCGCCGAAGGACGTTACCCTGCATTGAAGGGAAAACAGATCTTTTACATTAATACCGCCGATCTCGTTACGAATGGGAGAGGCAGCTTTTTTGATTCTCCCGTCACTCTGGACTTAATCAAACAGCGCCTGAAAGACCGGGAGAAGGATGCCATCTTGATATTCGACGAGATTCATCAAGCCTGCCAAGGTGTCAGGCAGAGTAATCTGGGCGAAAGATTGAAGACCCTCCTTGACGGAGAATTCCCTTACGTAATCGGGGCCACGACCGACAAGGAATTCTGTCATCTAAACGAGGCGCTCGTGCGCCGCTTTAAGCAGATCCCCATCAGGCCGATGAACAAAGATCAGACGCTTGCCGTCCTCAATAAAATCCTCCTGCGGCATCCCGACATACAGGCAACTCCTGAAGCTCTTGAAGCAGTCTATGAACTTTCTCAACAGCATTTTAATGATCAGCCACAGCCCTACATGGCCTGCCGCATCCTTTCTCAAGCGATAGCAATGGTCAAAGCAAGACTTGTTTCCAAGTTGAAAATCGAGCTTGAAGAGGCACGCACTGCTTTGGAAAAGAATCTGGATGGACGCATGCAAAAGCATGGTGCGGAGCTTCTACCCGGCCACAAAGACAATGCTGCCTTAGAAGAAAAAAACAGACAAATCCGTCAGCGGATTGAAAACCTGCAACTTCGGCATACGCAAGAAAATGGGCGGATCGAACAGCTTAAACGACTCATTGAACAGCTTCAAGCCAGCAAGGAGCAACTTCTGAAGAATTCACTGGCCATCGAAAAACCTGGATCGAAAAAGCTTCGGCCCCTTCTGAAGGAGTTTGCCGAAAACTCTTACTACCTTCACGTTGCCTGGGACCAGGCGGTCAAAAGCCGCATGGCCGGCATTCCCTCTGCCCGCATTGATAAAGCACTTATTCAGGAAATCATCGAGAGCGAACTGAAACTGAAAACCGAAAAAGCCGAGATGCTAAATAAAGAGAAACGGCTAGCAAACCTGTTTGAAGATTTACCAGTAAAGGCGTAAGGCGCCGTCGCAGAGGAGTCCATGTCCTTGCAGCGTGATCCGGGCATCGCCTGGATTGATCTCTTTGGTTGGGGCAATCTGGTGCAGGAGCAGTCCCTGGTGCAACACCAGTTTTCCAAGCGAATACCCTAAATAATGCGGCTCGACAGCTCTGGCTTTGGCAAATTCCGTACCTGACATTTTCTCGACCATATCCTGCGTGATATCCCAATATTGCAACCCTGCACCTGCCATGGGCAGCGCCACAGGGCAGGTAAAGCTGATCGGATTATCGTAATCAATGTCTGCGTAGGGCCATTTGATTTTCTGATACTGCATGTCGAAGTGGTTCGACCCACCCTTTTCATAAAACACTTTGCTTGCCAAAAAGATATGGAATCCCGGGAGGGCAAATCCATCGACAAAGGTAACTGGAACGTCGTAAACCTCTTGAAACAAGGCGATGAGCTTATCATAGAGACCGCTGAAATTGGCCATCAGGATGGGATTCTGTTCCTGAGCCTTCTTGCGGTATATGGAATCATCATCTGAGCTTGAGTCGATGTAGAGGTTGGCGCCTAGGGAATAGAAGGGATAAAAACCCTGGGAACGGTCGATCCAGCGCTCTTTTAAAGCCATGACCTTTTCCAGAGTACTTTTTGCTTCTTCTGGTGTCAAAAAATCCAATTCGCTCAGCATGGTCTAGTAACTGGTGTTGAATTTCTGACGCGCCAGCTGCAGGAGTGCAGTGACTGCCTCCTCGGCATCGATACCTTCCGCTATAACCTCGATTCTCGCCCCTTTGGCGGCTGCGAGCATCAAGATGCCTAGCAAAGATTTCGCGTTGACCTCAAGCCCCTGATAGCAGAGCTTGATATCGGATTTGAAGGCGGCCGTGCATTTGACAATCTCTGTAGATGGACGCGTATGCAATCCTCTGTCGTTTGTCACGACCAGGGTACCCTTCACTCTTTTCTTTTCGACTGTCTTTTGCATAATTTCATTCACAAATGTCTTCGCAATATGGTATTCTCTCTGCCAATATAGCAGATTTTTGTCGATAAAAAAATGCAAAGAGAGTAAAATTTTATGCCCATTCCGAGAAACGAAGTCGCCGCTGAAGACAAGTGGAACGTAGACGCCCTCTATCCCACCTTTGAAGCCTGGCAGGCAGAATTTCAGAAACTTTGTCCTGAAGGAAAGCGCCCCCGCTGGCCCGAGATCGCCACCTTCAAGGGACGTCTTGCAGAAAGTGTCGCGACCTTTAAGCAATGCCTGGAGCTCATTTTAGGAATTTCCAGAAAACTCTCCAACCTCTACACCTATGCCCATCTGCGCCATGATGAAGAGATCACAGACGATGCCCACAAGACTGCCATGGGACGCATTGTGGGTTGTCTTCACGATTTCAACGAAGAGACCTCCTGGTTTGAACCTGAGCTGCTTGGACTTCCTGAAACAGTATTGCAGACCTATCTAAAGGCTCCCGAACTGGCTGAATACCGCTTCCACATCGAAAAGATTGCCCGCCTTCGTCCGCACACTCTGACTCCTGAGAAAGAGGAGCTTCTGTCTCTGGCTGGAAAGGCATTGCAGGCCCCCAGCAAAGCATTCAGCGCGATCAATGACGCTGACTTCAAATTTCCTAATGTAGTGGACAGTCAGGGAAAGAGCCGCGAACTTTCGCATGCCCTCTATGGACTCTATATCCGCGACCGCGATAGAACTTTGCGTAAAAATGCATTTGAAGCCATTTTTGGTAAATACCGCGAATTCGAGAACTCTCTTTGCGAGCTTGTCAATGGCGAGATCCAGTCCCACCACTTCCATGCACGCGCACATCGCTACGGCTCATGCCTGGAGGCCGCCCTCTATCCCAAGAATATCGACACGGCTGTCTACCATGCGCTGATCAAAAGCGTGCGCGACAATATCGGAGTGCTCCACAAATATGTCAAGCTGCGCAAAAAGATCCTCAAGCTCGACAGTCTGCATTTCTATGACCTCTACGTCCCGATGGTCCCGCAGGTTGACATCAAGATGTCCTATCCGGAAGCTGAGGAGGTGGTCATTACCTCGGTTGCCCCGCTTGGATCGGAATACCAGAATATCCTCCTGAAAGGGCTGAGAGAAGAGCGCTGGGTCGACCGCTATGAAAACCAGAATAAACGCTCTGGAGCCTATTCCAGCGGCTGCTACGACAGCATGCCCTATATTTTGATGAATTATAAAGGGATCATCAAAGATGTCTTCACGCTGGCGCATGAGGCAGGCCACAGCATGCACAGCTACATGAGCCACCGCCATCAGCCCTACCAGTATGCCGACTACCCGATTTTTCTGGCCGAAGTCGCCTCCACATTCAACGAAGAGCTGCTGTCGCGCCTTCTCCTGCAGCGCACACAAGACAAGGCGGAGAAGCTCTTCCTCATCAACGAGAAGATCGAAGACATCCGGGGAACCCTGCTGCGCCAGACCATGTTTGCCGAGTTTGAGCTGTTCCTGCACCAGATGGTCGAACAAGATACTCCCCTGACGCCCAAGCTCCTCAAAGAGTTTTACCGCGGACTTAATACCTTCTATTTTGGTCCCGATGTGGAACTCGATCCCGAAATCGACGTCGAGTGGGCCCGCATTCCCCATTTCTACTACAACTTTTATGTCTTTCAGTACAGCACCGGCATCAGCGCGGCGCTGGCACTTGCAGAAAAGGTCACGAACGGGGGCGAGGCAGAGCGCAAAGCTTATCTCGAATTTCTACAAGGGGGCAGCAGCCGCTATCCACTCGACATTCTTGCACGCGCAGGCGTCGACATGCGTACGCCGTCTCCTGTCGAATCGGCCTTGCGCAAAATGAGCGAGCTTGTGGACCAATTTGAAAGCTTGAGCCTCTGAATCTGAGGCTTAGCAGTCATTAACAATTAGTGCTAAATACCTATTGAAGGAATTTCGCCTGCCTGCTATCCTAACTGTTTCAAACAAGGAGATCCCTATGGCACAAACGCAACAACTATCAAAATCGAAGGAAAAGGCCTCATCGCAATCCCTGCGCCCGCTCGGAAATCGCGTTTTGGTGCGCCGTCTCGAGATGGAAGAGAAGCTGAAGGGCGGAATTTTACTCCCTGACACAGCAAAGAAAAAGCAGGAACAGGCTGAAGTGATCGCGATTGGCACTGGGAAAAAAGACAAACAGGGCAATCTTATCCCCATCCCGGTCAAAGTGGGCGATGTCATTCTGATGGAAAAGTACTCAGGCCAAGAGGTCACCCTCAATGACGAGGAGTTCGTAATCTTGCGTTCCGACGACATCATCGCCATCGTCGAAAAGTAACAACAGCAATTAAGGAGTGATTCAAACATGGCAGCTAAAAACATCAAATTTAAAGAAGATGCCCGCCAGAAAATCTTGAAAGGGGTTCGCACACTCGCTGACGCCGTCAAAGTCACCCTGGGACCAAAAGGGCGCAACGTCATCATCGACAAATCCTATGGCACGCCCCACATCACCAAAGACGGTGTGACGGTCGCAAAGGAGATCGAACTCGAAGACAAGCATGAAAACATGGGCGCACAGATGGTCAAAGAGGTCGCCAGCAAGACCGCCGACAAAGCAGGCGATGGCACAACGACCGCGACAGTCCTGGCTGAGGCTATTTACAGCGAAGGCCTGCGCAACATCGCCGCTGGAGCCAATCCTCTCGACCTCAAGCGCGGCATGGAAAAGGCCGTCAAGGCTGTGATCAAGAATCTGGAGAAGCTCAGCAAGCCGATTAAAAATAAGAGCGAAATCGAGCAGGTCGCCACTATCTCCGCCAACAACGACAAAGAGATCGGGCAAATCATCGCGAAGGCGATGGACCGCGTCGGCAAAGATGGCACGATCACTGTCGAAGAGGCGAAAGGATTCGAAACCACACTGGAAGTGGTGGAAGGGATGAATTTCGACCGCGGCTACCTCTCGGCCTATTTCATGACCGATGCTGAAAGCCAGCAATGCATCCTGGAGAATGCCTACATCCTGATCCACGAGAAGAAAATCTCGGCGATCAAGGATATGATCCCGCTGCTGCAGAGCGTCGCCCAATCGGGCCGCAGTCTCCTCATCATCGCAGAAGATGTCGAAGGGGAAGCGCTCGCCACGCTCGTCGTCAACCGCATCCGCGCTGGCTTGAAGGTCTGCGCTGTCAAAGCACCGGGCTTTGGCGATCGCCGCAAGGCAATTCTCGAAGATATTGCCATCTTGACAGGCGGCCAGGTCATTGCCGAAGAGCTTGGCCTCAAGCTCGAAAACACAACCCTTGAAATGCTGGGCCAGGCCAAAAAGATCATCGTCGGCAAAGATGACTCGACGATTGTCGAAGGAGCAGGCCAGAAAGACAGGATCAAGGCGCGCATCGAGCAGCTCAAACACCAGATCGAAGAGACGGAGTCCTCCTACGACAAGGAAAAGCTCCAGGAGCGCCTCGCGAAGCTCTCGGGCGGAGTCGCCAAGATTTGCGTCGGCGCCGCAACGGAAGTCGAGATGAAAGAGAAGAAGGACCGCGTCGACGACGCCCAGCACGCCACTTTAGCGGCTGTGGAAGAAGGTATCCTGCCCGGCGGAGGCGTCGCCCTGGTGCGCTGCATTCCAGTTGTCAATAAACTGGCCGAAACTCTTGAAGGCGATGAGAAGACCGGCGCCCGTATCATCGCAAAAGCGCTGAGCTCCCCCTTGCGACAGATCGCAGAAAACGCTGGCCAGGAAGGCGCAATTATCCTGCAGCAGGTTGAAAAGCTGCCCGAAACGCAGGGTTTCAACGCCTTGACCGAAGAGTATGTCGACATGATCCAAGCCGGCATTCTCGATCCCACGAAGGTCGTGCGCTGCGCCTTGGAAAATGCCAACTCGATCGCTGCGATGCTCCTGACCACGGAAGCTATCGTCGCTGAGATACCGGAAGAAAGGCCAGCAGCCGCAATGCCTGCCGGCGGAATGGATTACTAACCACACGATACGCGAAGCGCTTTAAGGCGCTTCGCGTTTTTTTCATGAATACCGAATACGATCTGGCCATCCTCGGCGGAGGAATTAACGGCGTCGCCATCGCCCGCGATGCTGCTCAACGCGGCCTGAAGACCATCCTCTTCGAAAGCCGCGATTTTGGCTCGGGAGCCAGTTCCAAAAGCTCCAAGCTGGCCCATGGAGGCCTGCGCTATCTGGCCCACCTCTCCTTTGGCCTCGTCAAAGAGTCCCTGCGCGAGCGCGCACGCCTTAAAAGCAACGCTCCCCACCTTGTCAAGCCCCTGCCTTTTCTCTACCCCGTCTACAGTGGCGACCGCTATCCTCACTGGATGGTCAAGATGGGCCTTTCTCTTTACGATTGGCTTAGCCCAAAAGAGGAGCCGACCCATCTCAACCTAACTCCGTCTCACCTTACAGCCCTCCTGCCCCATCTGACTCCTAAAGGACTCAAAGGTGGCTGCCTCTATTATGACGCCCTGATGCAGGACAACCGGCTGGTCATCGAAAATATGCTGTCAGCCCAGCAAGAGGGCGCCATCGCCCACAATTACACCGAAGTCACAAACATCGTCAAAACCGCCTACGGATTCCAACTCACTTCGCACCTTGGTCCTATTCATGCCAGATGCCTCGTCAACGCTACAGGTGCCTGGTCCAAGCTCACCCGCTCCCTTCTCAATCTACCTGAAGCCATCGACGTTTATCCCACGAAAGGGGTACACCTTGTCCTTCCACAGATCCATCCCAGCCATGCCCTTGCCCTGACCGCTCCTCAGGATGGGCGCCTCTTCTTTCTCGTTCCCTGGATGGGATATAGCCTCCTGGGCACAACCGATACTCCCTTCCAAGGAGATCCAACTCAAGTTACCGTAGAACCCGCCGATCAGCAGTATCTCCTCTCTGCTCTGCGCCACTACTTCCCCGCCTTGAAAGATGACCGCATCATCGCCTCCTTCGCCGGCCTGCGCCCGCTCATCTCTGCCTCAGCCAGCTCGCCCTCAAGCATTAGCCGCGAGCATCGCCTGCATCTTTCAGAAGGCATCCTCACGATCCTCGGGGGTAAATATACAACCTATCGGCAGATTGCTGAAGAGGCGGTTGACGAGATCCTGCGCTTTCTGGGCAAAGAGGCTCTCCACTGCCGCACCGGCGCAGCTCCCATCTACGGAGCAAAAGACAATTTCTGGGAAAGCATGTCCATGAAAGATCTCGAGTCGATTGCCGTGAAGCATCGCCTCACTTTTGACCAGTTGAAGCGACTCAGCAACCAGTATGGCTCCGCCACCGATCAGATTCTAGACAGAATCCGCCAGGATCCCTCCTCAAACCGCCAGATCTGCCCTCATCACCCACATCTCGTTGCCGAGCTCTCCTACGCCATTGATGTGGAGAAAGCGCGCTGTCCCGAAGACTGGTTCCAGCGACGCACCTCGATCGCCTATTCCAAGTGTGGCGGGCAGTCCTGTCTGGAGAATGTCTCAAAGTACTTTAGCAAATAACGAGCGATCAGTTTTTGACTAGAAAGCTGATCTTAGCACCCACCCGGAATTTCACAACCTTCTGCTTCTCGACGATGGCTTCAATGTGATCCACATTGACCTGCAGAATGTAATCGAGAGTTTTGGCAGCATCTTTAACAGCCTCTTTAATGGCATCGTCTACCGTTTTTCCTTCGCTGATCACTTCAATCACTTTTACGATCGACATAACATCTCCTTTTGCTTTGCTTGTCCCCTCTATAGAAATATTTTTAAACAAAGTCAAGAAGTGAAGCATCAGGTCACCATAAGGTATGTTGGGTGCAGCATATCTAGAAATTTTGCATAAGAAATGACAATATATTACAATATAGTTAAAAGCGGTCTATAGGCCACGGATCAGCGAATTTTTTGGAATTTTAATATACATGTATTATAGAGATCATGCACCTCCCCATTTTCATGCTAAATATGGAGAATACGAAGCATTAATCTGTAATGAACCACCCTCTCTTTTGCAAGGTAGTTTACCTCCAAGAGCTCTGGGCCTGGTTATGGAATGGGCGAGCATACACCGCATGGAACTGCTAGAAGATTGGGAAAATGTTGTGAATTTGAAACCACCAAAAAAAATTGCACCTCTAGTCTAGGAGGCCTTATGGAAATCAAAAAAACAAAAATTGTCGATTGCAAAGCAAAAACAAATTACCAGCTTTGGATCAAGTTTGCAGATGGGTTGGAAGGAGAGGTTGATCTTAGCAGTTTAGTCGGTAAAGGGGTATTTAAAGCTTGGGAATCGAAAGAATTTTTTGATAGTGTTCATGTTGATCCTGTTAGCGAGACTGTCTCATGGGGAGAAGATATTGATTTGGATCCCTATGTTTTACGTGAAGATATAAAAAAAACAGCTTAATTCCTCGCTAGATTTTTCCAGCAACTCCCTGTTTTTCAGGCACGCAAAAGCGGTTGATGGACGCAGCGTGTGAGTCTCTGGGGCGCTTTGGTTGGGTCAAAAGTGACTTGCACCTCCATAAGCAGGTGATCTGTCAGAATCAACCCATTGTCAGAGCGGACGACCTTAGCCTTCGAAGCAATCGTCTGATTATAGCGATGGCATTCCTGGTCAAACAGGGTATAGTCGAGACGCCGCGAGCCATTGCTCACTAGCTTCTCGCGATTCGTTTTTCCCTCCAGATCTTCCAACAGCTCTTTTTCGCTTTTGGCCCAAGGATTCTTCCAGTGGAGTGCTGTTCCATCGCCCGGTAAATCAGAGGGCCGCACCCAATTGTCTGGTTTTGCGGCAGCATTATTGTCGACGACGGGATCGATCGTATTTTTAAATAATCTGTGAATGGCGGGCTGGCTTTGCTCATGGCGATCCAGAAAAGGGCGTCTGGTGCGGTAGTTGTCAAAATTAAAATCTCCGCACGCCATTTTCAATTTGATCTCTTCATTGGGATGTGATGTGCCTTTAATAAAGGCATTCAAGGCATCCTGCAAAAGCTGTAGTTGCAGGTTGCGCGTCTTGCTGCACTGATTAGGGTTTTTTGTGTTTGCCTGGGTATGAGTCGTCGCGACATATCCGACAATTGTTTTTCCGTCCCGTTTGCCCAACTCCACTTTAGCCAGAGCGATCCCTTTCTGCGCCCGCTTATCGATGCCATGGCGGATGGGATACCGCACGAAATGGGCTGCGACGATAGGATATTTCGAGAGAATTGTGAGGCCGCTTCCCAAGTTAAAGGGGTGCTGCTCACCGATATGGTTGAGGATGTAGCGATCGGGGAATGCTTTTGTCAGGGCGCGGCTGCCTTTGAGATCAAAGCTCTCTTGGAGGCACACGATATCCAGATCTTCTTTTTTGAGCGCTTTGGCAATCATGGGTAGGCGTTTTTTGGCAATTTCTCCATTTCGCTTATCACCCAGCATAAAGGCAACGTTCGGCAGGCCGATCACATTCAGACTGCCTATTTTGAGTTGAACTTGTCCCTGCTTTGAAAAGGGGGGCGGGAACTGTGTCGATCCGGGTCGATGCAGAAAGTGGGGATGCATGCAGGACATCACGGCGCATTGCACCAATTTTCCCAGGCAAAGGAGAGGCGTGGAGGAAAGAATGGCCATCGCGCCGGGAAGGGCCAGTGCGAGTCTGGTCCATTTCTGGAATCGGCTGATGGGCAGATAGGTGGGCTGTTTTCCGGTGAGGATCTGGATGACAGGGAGAACCAGATCGAGGGATCTTTTAAATACTTCAACTAAAACCTCAGATCCACGATAGATTTTATTAATAAGAGAATAGTGAAATAGGGATTGATAGCAAAAATATACTTTATTCATAAAATATAATTTTACCAAATCAACACTATAAATTCAACTTTTAATTATGCAATGTATATATCGTTGCTTAACAAACCAAAATTATCGCTGGTCAATTCATCGATGATATCGCCCGGGCTTGAAACCCCATTTACCGTCGTCTGCCCGCCATCCAGCCAAACCGATTTGCCCTGTGCAGCGGCATTTTTGAGAAAGGAATTGGCAGTTATTGCAAGCGTAGTTGAAGAGAGGTCTCCAATCGCTCCGCCTCTTGCGGCGCTATTGAAAGAAAAGGCGTTGTGGTCGATAACTAAGTTTGTCTCTTGACCAGAAGCGATCGCACCACCGAGGTCACCGGATGAATTATGCGAGAAGACGTTCTGACTGATTGTGACGTTATTGTCACCTGGACCAAAAATATCTGCAAAAATAGGATTTGTGATCCCTAAACTCAAGGCACCTCCAGCTGCGGTTGCTGTATTGCCTGTGAAAACGTTCTTTGTAATGGTCAGTTGGTCATTTGTGAGGGCGAAAATGGCTGCCCCATAATCAGCTGAATTGTTAATGAAGATATTACCAGAAATGGTTGCCGATTGATCCAAGACAGCAAGTGCCCCTCCGAGCCCCAAACCGTTATCATCTTGAGTGCTGTTATTCTGGAATAAGTTATTGGTAATGACTGCATTGACATCACTCTCAGAGGTAAAACCTCCTGTGGTTCCCTCGCCGAATCCGACGTTATTGCGGATAATATTGTTTGATACAGTCACATTTTGATTCGAACTTGTAAACAATCCTCCATCATTTCCTTGATCAGCCGTGGATGAAACATTGTCGAAAAGATTGTATGTCAATGTGACATTGGTACTCAGGGATATGACGATTGGACCGATCTCATTTTTCATAATACTTTTGGAAATGGTCGCATTTTGATCCTGCGCAATGCGGAAAGAACTGCCATTGGCATCGGCAACATTATTTTCAAATGTGGAAGAGGTGACGCTAAGAGAGGTATCTGCCTGGGAATAAAAACCTCCTCCAATGAGAGCATGGTTTCCATTGAAATCTGTCCCAGAAATCGTGACAGAGGCATTGTTTACCGATCGTAACCCCCCTCCTCGTACGGATTCGTTACCGATAAAGGAGCTATTCAAAACGCTAAGAGAAAGAACCCCTGAAGCATAAACTCCCCCGCCTTGGACAGACGCAAAATCGTTCATAAATGTCATTTTGGATAAGGTGAGCGTGCTACCACCTGTCACAGAAAGACCTCCACCAAGCCCAGTGCTGTCATTATGGGCGCCAACGACCAATAAGCCATCCAGGGTTGCGGTTACACCGCTTAACTTGACTATCGTATACGTGTTATCCGTATTGACATTTGTGACGCCAATGTCGCCGCTTAAAACAGTGAGATTCTTGGTAGAATTGCGCTGGGATAACATGCTTTCTGTCCCTTTGAATCCCCCATATAAACTAGTCTGATCAGGAACATTGAATGAATCCGTCCGGCTTGCACCTGCCGTATAAGTGCCTTTCGCAATCCAGATTTGGTCGGACCCCGTAGTGGCAGCTGCTGCTGCAAGCCCATCCTGCAAATTAGTATAAGCATGCGCCCACGAAGAACCATCTCCCCCAGGAGCAGCCTGCGCATTGACATAAATGACGTGCGCCACAGCCGCGGCATCCAGAACAATTCTCTCTTCGAGAAGTATTAATTTAAAACTATTCATAAATACCTCCAAATGAAGCAGTTCTATTACTAATTTACCAGTATATAATTAATTTGTAAATAATTATTTTAAAATATACAAAGCTGAATCTTTCTATCCTTTCCGATACCATTCCCCTTGAAGGATCGCCAGAAGCCAGCAAATGCGCTCCTGAAAGTCTTCAAAGGGCATGGTCTCATACCGCTTGTCGTGGAACTGGATGGGAAATTTATCCGTGACGGAGGTCGTCCGATCATTGGAAACATGGAGTGTGATTTCATAAAAGACAAAGGGACCTTCGACGGCATGGGGATCGGCAATATCACGGGGGCAAGATGTTTCATGACAGCAGAGGTGAACATCGACCCCTATGCCTGTCCAGGGGCGGAGGCCGAGACTGGGGCCATCGCTGCTGCAGGACTCCGGGGAAGAGCCCGATTCATCGGAAGTGTCCCCTTCATCCGGCGCGACGTCAAAAGAGAGCCAATTGTTCATGCTGATTTTGTTTACCTTTGACGTGCGGGAGAGTTTCTCATAGATCGCACGAATCTTTTGCTCTTTACCTGCGAGCGGAATGGAGAATTTTGGGTTTAAAGTGGCCTTCTCATCTCCAAGAGGAAGGAGGGAAAACCCTTTTTCGCAGCGGTAGATGTTGCCCTGCTTTGCCAGCCGCCGTTTTTCCCTTAACGAGATCTGCTGAGTCGGAACAGAAGGAGCCCTTTTAAAAAGCTGCCAGAGGGCCTGACGCATCCCCAACTTCAAATCTATGAGGTAGCTCATGACGGTATTGAGCTGTCTCCTACCCGCTTCGCTGTCTGTACAGGCTTCGATCTTTTCCTGTAACTGGGGATATTCTCGGATCATGCTCTGCAGCAGTTGGTCCATGTTGCGGGGTTGACTATCCTGTATCCTTGCAGAAGGATATTCATTGCAGAGAACGTCTGAGAGGTCGAGGAGCAATCGCATCATGTTTTGAGGAAGCTGGGGCAAGGAGGCTCTTACAGGGCGCGTATTCAAGTTGTTGTCGACCAAGCGAAGAATGAGAGTATTTCCCTCTATTTTAGCAGATAGAGATCTCAAAGGATGGATCACCATCAGATGACTGCTATTCGCGATCGCCCATTGACGCTGTGCCCTGAAGTGATCTCCCTGGATCAAAAGATAAAGAAAGGGCTGATAGACTTTCCATCCCGCGATGGGAAGCAGAATGCCACTGAGAAGCTCACTTATGGTTTGAAATATCTGGTCAGATCCGTTCACTTTGGCGATATCGGTAATGCATTCCCAGTGACTTTGGGTCAAATGGCGCGGAAGAAATCTCTGACTGGAATCCTCATTGCTCAAGACTCCGGCAATCGCCTCCCATTTGTTGAGCCACGCCCCAATCTTTTGAGGCACACAAGGCCTTTCTAAAAGCGTCATCACAAATCTCAACGGAAGAGGGGTCCTGATCAGCCTCTCCAGTGTTTCGATCAGTCTGGTTGTATCAGCAAAATCCAGGTAACGATCTTCCATTTCGGCCTGGTCTGGTTGCGGAATCGATCGCAGATCCCTTCTGTCAAAGGTGCTTTGCACGGTCAGAAGAATACCTTGGTCGTTCGTCAATCCAGGATAGCGGGAAAAAAATCGCTCGAGATCTATCCTTCCCCTAGTCTGCTTCCACTCAAAATGAGGCTGAAGAAATTTTTGAAGGAGGCTTTTGCGGCCAGCAGGCGTCATCACCCTCAACCGATCGAACCAAACCTCCTTGGCTTTCGGAGTAAGGTCAATCACGCGCGACAGATGGCACAACAGGAGCAGAGAAAGCAGAAAATCATAGGAGGGCGTCGAAGGGGATGAATTTTCATGCAGGGGATACATCTCCTCCAGCTGTTTGTGGGTTGATTGAAGAAGCGGGATCAGCCGACGATAGCATTCAGCGTTTGGGATCAAAGGCTGCCAGAAGGGATAGCTTCTCCACACAACCTGCAGACCTGTGAATGCCCTGTCAATCAGCTCCTCCTCTCCAGGAGGGATGTGGCAGAGGAGTTCAAACAACCTTTCGAAGATCGCCTGCGTTTCGGGTGCTGCATAGTAACCATCCTGAAGGAAATAGATCACCTTGTTTAACTTGCCTGGCCAGTGGCTGTTGTAATCCTGGACGAGTCGACGAAGCCCATCCACACCCCCTTTCTCCTCATCGCGCCAGGTCTCTTGGCTGCTGTCAGGAGGAATCGGCCTCAGGTTGAGACGGTCGTATGCGCAATGACACAGATAAAATGCCTGCTTTTCCCCTGTAAGCGTGCTGAGCTTATCTTTCTTCCCAGCAAGCATGCTGAGCGTATCTTGTTCCCCTGTAAGCATGCTGAGCTTTTCTATTTCGCAACTGATGCGTATGGCGCGCTCATCCTCTGGCAAAGAGACCATTGACCATGGGTAGAGCGGCATCAGCCACGCCTCATAAAGACGGCCTTTGTCGTTCAAAACATACAGAGCCTCGAACGTATCCCATCTCTGAAAATTGGAATGAGGCAACAGGCGGCAGAGATGGGCCAGGAGCAGAGCTGCGTGGATTAATTGATAGCTGGATTCATCAGGGCGAAAACCAAAGTCGTCGATCTTTTGCTTTGTCGTCTGTAAAACCTGGGCAATCTGCATGTATTCGCGAGGATTACGCATCGGAGGGGCTAGAGGATAAGCTTTGCCAATTTCCCCAATGCAAAGAAGCAGCTTCCGATAGGTATGAAATGTAAGATTGAGTTGGGCATATGAGTTGACAAAGACAAAGCATGCGGCATCCGTTTTTTTGCCAATGAGCGTCTCATAAACTGTTTCCAGCATCCCTTTTAAAAGGAAAACAGAAAAAGCCTCCTTATCTGAAAGTGTGATATCGCTTCGATCAAATGCAATCCTCGCGGGGCTTGTTCTTGAGCCGATATCTGGATTGACGAGCGGAATCAAAGAAAAGCAGGCAAAGAGGCGTCTGGCTATCTCTTGTGTTTTTTGATTCTGCCTGCTCCATTCAGTCAAGAGCTGAATGGCCCGTTTGCCGGGAAGCAGATCGCGTTTGAAAAGGGTAATCTCGTAGGAAATCCAGACAGCGCGATCCAACTTCAAAGGATGCACCACCCGCACCCCACAGGCATACGACAAAAAGGCATGAAGATCCTGATATTCTCGCAAGATACGCTGCAGGACGGTTGTCATGCCATAAGTTCTTTCAGCGATTCTTTGCAGGGAATGCTCATGTGCCAGCTGGAAAGGGTCAGGTTCCGCATCGAGAAAATCCTGCATGGTCAAGAGAACGGTCTGCCTGATGGTATAACCCGTGTCATTTCGCAGCTGCCTGACCGGCGAATCTTCGGTCAATTGGAAGGTGCTATTCGGTATTACCAGAGCCTCATAGTAATGCTTGCAGGCTTCGTCGAATATCCTTTTCATTAGCCAGTATTGCCGGAGATAGTGCTGATAAATATCTCTCAGACCTTGCGTTTCAAGCTGCTGTGCGATGCCCTTACCAAAGAGCACCAGCAGACGATCGGCTGCAAGATCTTTGTTCGAAGAGCTTTGACAAAGTAACGTCAGCGTCAGCGCTTGGGAAGCCTGGCGGGCAATCAGACCATCAAAGACGCGGGCAGGATGCCTTTCAGAGAGTTCCGGTATCGCAGGCGGCAATCCGCCCATGCCGATGGATCCCGACATGTCAGATCTGCCCTTTGACGAAGAGTGTCGAGGTAACGGAAAAGAGCAGGAGATAAAGAATCGAGATATAGGGGGTAAGGGCTGGATCGTTCGTCAGCATTTCATGCAGGCTCGCCCCCACTGTCCCTCCATAGAGGGCCCACAAAAAGTCATATTCAAGCAAAGAGATGTTTCCGCTCACATAGATTCCAAGCAGCGGAATCAGGGCCACCCCATACACATAGGCATTGCGCATGCCTCGGAAAACCAGATCATTCCAGATAGCATTTTCCTCCCCAGGAGCTGGCGGACGGATCGCTTCTATAATTCTGCCGGCGCCAAAAGTGACAACTGCCCCTCCAGCTAAGAGAGAGGCATAAAGGATGCTGTTTTCAGAAGGGAAGACGATGTTGCCCACGACCATGGCTGTCATCAGGGCAGTAGTCGCTCCCACTCCCATATAATCCCAAGGCCTGCTGGTGATCTCGCGCCAGCCTCTGAGAAGGCAGGATCTCTCCTCCTCCAATTCCAAAATGGGTTCGTAAACATCGACAGGCTCTTCAGGGTTCTGAAAACGATGCTGCTGGGCAACGTCGACAAGAGCCATGGGAAATCCGAGAAAAAAATTACCCACAGCAGAGAGCGCGTTGATGTCAGCAGAAGCAGTCGGAAGCGTGACCAGAACGGCACCGGCGGCGGAAACGCCAATCTTACCTGCAGTTCCCGCTAAAGACGCCAGTCTTGCTAACACACGGTTCTCTACAGGTGTTCCCTGCATCCTTCGTTCAGCTGGACCTAGTCCCGCAAAAGAGTCCATGAGTCTTTTTAATCGAGAAAATACCTGCTGGGCTGGGCCGACTCCAACGCCAAAGCCGACACCCATAAACCCTAGGCGCCAGGCGGCATGACTCTTTTGAATTCCTCCAAAAATGGCGGAGGCTGTTCCTGCAGCAAGAAAGAGGCCCCCTTTGACAATAAATGGCAGAGCCGACCCCTCCGTATCCCCTTCGAAGAGTGGGCGCTTCTCTCCAAGGTTGGCTTTTTTCTCCAACAGTTTCTGCATCAGCTCCCAGGCAATCACGGAACCGCCATGCAGAAAAATCGCCGGAAGCCACACATACCGGATCGAACTGGTCTCTGGCGTTATCCACTGGGCGATATTTAAAGTCAGAAAGATGGGCACATCGAACTTGGTCAAAAAGCCAAACATGGCTCTATCGAATGGCAGCAGCCTGTTTTCCTGATCAGTATCGAGCAGCGCCGCTGAAAGGGGTCGAACACTTCCGGCTGTCATCCCTGCAGCAAAGGTGATGCCGCGATGGGCGTCGAAGGCCGTTGGCCATTTCCAATTGGCTCCTAGATACCCCACAGCGACAACGACGGAGGCAGCGCGAGTGGCAATGCGTGTCCATCGTTGACATGCCTGGCCCTCATCTACAGACGGCAAAACAGCCGCACCTGCGTTGCCAACCAACCTGATCTGAGAATCACTTGACATGCCTTACCTCCTGCAACTCTTAGACTTTTGACTCAGCAGCATCCTTAGCTTCAGCCTGTCCCGCTGGCATCAATGGATTAACATGCAATGGAGCAGGCGGGTAATAGCCATACCATTTTCCTGGAATGGCATTCTGGAGGTAATTCAAAACCTCCACATGTTTTTCGGCTTGTTGGTAAGCCTCTTCGGCAATATTCCAAAGCAGTTGCAGACGGATCACCGCAAATCGACACATCCCCTCGCTTCGCTTCAATTGCTCGCGGCGCCTCTGATTGCCCGCTGGCGTCCGCGTCAAATACTCCTCCTGCTGCCTTCTCCAGTTGACCTTTTCCGCCGTCAGCTTCAGGCTCTCTTCCGTGGCCATCTTGTTTAGCAGCTCGATACTGAGGGGAAGCTGCTCTTTGCAGATCGCAGCATCTTTTGCAAGCTGCGCCTGGAATGTCTTGAGGAGCTCAAGCTGCTTAACCAGCGGTGTGTCTTTGTTTGTCAGCGGCTTGGGATCGGTATACAGCAATTTGAGAGCCAGTGCAGCCTGCTCTAGATGCTGCACATTGGCAAAGAGCTGCTCCATCTGATATTCCATACGCTGAATGGCGCTGCAAACGCGTTTAAAGGCGCTATCGTGGTAGCTCAACTTCTCTGTTTCCCAATGCCTGGCTACTTCGATGAGTTTAGGAAGCCTCTCGCCGATCTTTAACAGAAACTGTTCCGGTTCCTGCGTACATTTACATTCCTGCAAACGTTTTCCCAATCCCTCAGGCTTTTCCTCTTGTCTAGGGACGAGAGCTATCACAGCTAGATGGCCAGAAGCCGGCTTCACTGCCGCAGGTTTCTCCGCAAAGGGATCTTCGCTGGAATAAAAGAACTGGCCTTTGGCACCAATCCATTTTTCCTGGATTTCATGGGTCTGCTTTGTCATCATCTGCTGCTTTTTGAGGATAACCTGAAGCAGTTCCAGCTCCTGGATCACCTGGCTGATTGCTGGGAATGGGAGAGAGCCTAGCAATCCCAGTCGGAGTTTCTTGAGATAGTCGTCAAGAGCGCTTAAAGCTTGATTAACCGACTGATCAATCACCTTTTCTGTCTTCTGATGCTCTTCGCCATCTTGGAGAAGCTGACCGATAGAGTGTGCAATCAAAGGTGCAATCAAAGGCTTCAGTTTCTCAAGTTCAGGAGCCACATGTTTCGCTTGCAGCTGTTCCATTAATCGCTTCAAAAGATGATGAGTCGCCACCAGGTGCGCACCCCTGTTGTTATACTCTTGAGTCTGTTGGATCAATGCCCTCGCTTGCGGCAAGAAATTAACCGCTTTCAACCAATAATCCTCAGGCTTCCAATCCGCAGGCTGGATCTTCCCCAGGTCGCGGCGAAACTGCTCAGGTGGCAGTAAAGTCTGCCGCGTCACCTCATTGGCAAGAATCGGTTCGAGGGAACATTGCAGAGAAACCTGGCGCGCCTTCACCCAATTGAGGGCTTTCAAGCGGTTTTCAAGGATGTCAAATCCTACAGACCCCTCTTCCGCGATGACAGGTTTAGGACTCCTCCGCCAGGCAAACGGGGCGCTTAGATAACTCAAGAACCACCAGGACCCACCCTTCGCAGATTGTTTTTGCATGGAGAGCTCAATTGTATCACGGAGGGAAATAGTCACTGGAGGAGCATAGCTTTCCCCCTTTCTGGCTTCAACTGAGCGGATGAGAGCCTCATACCGTGCAGAAGCCTTTGCCTTCAAATCGTAAAAGATCCTGCTAGCCTCCTGAAAACGTGTCACCACGTTATCCAGATAGTTGATCACTTCTTCAGCTGCTCCCTGAGCCCAGGCATTGATTTCCGGATTGATTTCTTCTACCTCTTGACCCTTTTCTTGCAGGACAGCAAGGCCCTTTTCTATGATCTCCTGAAATTTTTCCCGAGTCTTACTCACGGGTCCCACAAGATCCTGAAGATTTGCACCTAAATCTGCTAATTTTTCACTCTTATAGACCTCAGCCACCCGTTTCAGGCTTTCGACGCTTCCATTGCGGATGACACCATCTTTTGATTGCTTTCCGGTTTCGGGAGGCATTTCGGGAAGCTGGAGCCATTGGTTTAATCTTGCTCCCCACCCGCACAGCTTGAGCATATGCGCTTCCGCCAAAACGCAGGGTTGATCCGCATTCCTCAGCAGGACGATAAAGGCATCTCTTTCTTTCTGATTAACACGTGCAAGAAGTCTCTCCTGGTCCGCTTCAACGGAAGTCACAAACCTTTTCCGATCACAGGGCAGTTCTTTGGAATTAAATCTTTCGATCACCCCATCGATTTCTTCGATCAGGGTCCAAACACGATCCAGGTCTGCCTGAAGGGCGGCAAGTCTCTGGCGGAAACTCAGGTAATCAGCATAGTGGACGTCAGCGCGCGTTTTAAGCTTGCCCTGGATGGCACAGATAAAATGGACCCTAGACGCCGCAGATGATGCCGTTGCCGCAATCGGACACACCCATTCTGCCAGGTAATGGCGCACATGACTAGTCAGAAGTCCTGTGCGTCGCAAATGAATGTTCTCATACTGCTTCACGATCTCGTCATACTCTGCTCGAATGGCCGGGGTCCGCAGATGCCCCTTCTGCATCAAGGCTTTCAGCAACTGCAGGAATACTTCGGCGCGCCATTTCAGACCAGTTAACTGTGGCTCCTGCTCTTTTAGAAGATTCTGATAAGTTGTAAAATCTTTGTCGATGTCCTGTCCAATATTGGCCACATCGGCCAGGATGCCCTTTTTGTTGGTCTTTGCTTTCACTTCCTGCGCGCTTGCCGCAGGAGCCAGGGAATCAATGTGCGGATCAAATGGCAAAGGTTCAGGAGGGAGGGAAACCTTTCTTGCCGCTGCAGCACCCCATGACCGCCCTCGCGCTTCTGGCCAAGCCCCAGGTGACGATACCACAGGTGACGCTGCCGCAGGCACGGATGCTGCTGGTTTTGCTGCTCCCCTAATCACATCTTCAAACGACATAATTACCTCCTGACATATCTCACAACGCGCTTTTAGAATGAATGTTTACATTTATTTTTGACTATAGACGGTTGCCTGATTATCGCGCGAGTCTAATTCCTTGGTCTTTAGCGCCTTGATAAATAAAGAAGGCAAGGCTCCTCACAGACGATGCGAGGAGCCTTGCCTAAGAAAAGAAAGAGAATTTAGCGTTTGAGCGACGCAAACTGACGCTCGAGAGCGTCGACATTTTGGCGGTAATTCTGATGAATGGACGCCTCTTCATTCTGGAGCCAGCGATCCCATGGCGTAACATTGGCGCCATAGAGTCTTTCCAGTTCCTGCTCAATCTGCTTTTCGCGCATTTCAACCAGAGCATCGGCTGCAGCGCCGACGCCATCGAGCACGCGGTGGCCGACTGAGTTTCTCGGATCGGGCCTACCAGCCAGTGCGTCGCGTTCGCGGCGCAGCCTCTCATTCTCTCGATCCTGTTCGCGGATGCGTCGTGCGTCGGCGATTTTCACCCTCTGGTCATCGTACCAGTTTTTGAAGACGCGCGTTGCAGTTGCATGAGTGGCTCGCACGTTGCCTGTTGCTTCGCCTGACCAGCTTTCGGCACGCTTCAGTTCATCGGAAAGCTGCTGAAAGCGGGCATAAACCACGGCACGCTCGGGAGTACCTGCACGTGAGTCGACAACCGCGCGATCGAGCAGGGCGTATCCGACCAGATCTTCGCGGTTGTATTCGCGGGTCAGCTGTTCGAGCGACTGGTGGGCCACCTTCTGCATGACCTCGTCACGGCGGGCGGGCGAATTGTAATCTTCGCGCGTCGCAGCAAAGATGCCGCTGCCGATCGCTGCGCCTGTCAGAACAACGGCGGCTATCACCAGGGCGGCAATGCCAAGCGGAGGAGCCACCAAAAAGGCACCAATCACGGCACCCACGGCCAAAATCGTGCAAATCGCAGCCGCGCTGATGGCCCAGATCCTCTTTTCCTGTGCAGGCGTCAGCTTGCCATTGGCATATTCGGGGTTAATCTTGTTGCCGATCCTTCTCTCGAGCGACTTCACATCGTGAGCCGATGGCCGGGCCATCAGTTCACCACGCATCGCAAAACGGCTGGCTGCCGTAGCGGGAGGATTGTCCACTGTGGGAGGTTGAAGGCCAAGAACGATATTATTAAACATATTTTCTCCTGTATTCCATGTAAATATTAATTGCATCAATAATAACAGGAGCACGTTAAAACATATTAAACAGTTTGTAAAGTTAGTGTAAATATGTGCAGTTATTCAAATAATAGTTAGTATCTATTATAATAATAAATAAATGGTTTATTATGTCGTTAGTTCCTGCTGAGCCGAATCAATCTATATCTTTGGGAAGGGCTCTTCCTCATCCGCAATTAACCAATCCATTAGTTGTTCCTTCAATACCCCCAGCTCCCCTGTTGTCTCGAGAAATGTCAGAACTCGCCCATCAAACCTTTATTGCTGCTCCCAAAAAAGCAGATTCTCAATTGCGCGATCACATTGGTCGGCTCAATCAGGCATTTGCCTGGAAAGCGGCTCAGATCGGAGCGCTTTTTTCTGCGATGTATGCTAACGGGATCGCCACGGAAGAGGATCCGCACAAAATCAAAGAGCTATTCCGCGATATTGATGGACTCGAAAGAGAGCTTGCCGTTTTACCAAAAAAGGAACAGGAGCCAGCGCGTGCGAAACTGCAGAAGATGCGCCGCCAGCTTGAAGAGTTGCATCAATTTGGCATGGAGATGGAAAGAATAGGGCCTTCTCAGGCAAGACTAGAAGAGGCGTGGAAAAAACTGGGGGATTGCATCGACAATCCCCCTAAAGCCTTGACAGGCGGATCTGCGATCCACGGGGCAATCGAGGCATTGAAGGACATGGAAAGGGAAGTCTCTCGCATGTCCCCTGTCGCCAAGACCCGCATACAGTGGGCCCTTGAAAAAGAGGTGAAGTTCCTCTCCCTCTCTCTCTTAGATTTGGAAGAGACCGTCGAAGATTGGACGAATCAAGAAATCAAATATTTGACAAGAGCATGGAATCGTGCGGAATCAGGCGAAAAAGAGGCGATTGCCAGGCAGATCAAGTCACTTTTAGATCAGCAGAATCAGCTGCTGGAGTCTTATCAGAAACTAAAAGGAACATCCCTCAAAAATATCGCAGATCGATTGAGTGAAGGGGAACAGATGGTGACCAAACAGAAGCGAACTCTTTCGACGCTGTGGAGAGAAGTCAAAAAGGAGTTGAAAGAGCAGATCCCTCCACCGCTTGCATACCGCAGCACAGAGTGGAAGGCTCTTATTGACCAGAGGCCTGTCGTTCAGAAAGGTTGGATGGCAAAGAAGTTAATACAGCTTAATCCTGAGAACTGGAGCGATACGACAAAACGTTGGGTGCACGGCTTTCTGACTCTCAATCAGTTAGTAGCGCAAGGAATCAGCGGCTTTAAGCAGCTACAGCGCGATGTTGAGGGGGCCAAACTGATGGAGGAAAGGGCGCGCACATTGACTCCTGACCAGGAGCGCAAGATTTCCCGTGAGGAGGGTGCTCTGGGGAAAATTTTGAAAGAAAATTATCCCAAGACTAAAGAACAGCTGGAAATTAGATTTAAAAAGTATCCAGAAGCCAAGAAGGTGGCAGAAGAGATAGTCGCTTCCCACGGCTCCAAGGCTCCATCTTCGGAAGAGATTGACCAGGCCAGACATAAGCTCGTGGAAGCGAT
>JAJFUZ010000301.1 GCA_021372155.1 Parachlamydia sp.
GATCCATAACAGCGCGCCGACGATGACAGCGGCGTAGACAGCTGAGAAACGGCTGTGCGCCCCGCATTGATAATTCAAGTTGGTACGAGAAGGGCTTCCGGACACGGGCATCGCACCAGCAAAAGAGGAGATCAGATTTCCAAGGCCAATTCCGAAAATTTCCTGGTTGGTGGAAAGACGCTGGCCTGAGCTTGCTGCGATCGATTTGGCCACGGAGGTCGATTCCATGATGCTTAGGAGGGCAAGAGCAAAGGCTACAGGCAGAAGTTCGTTCATGATTCCGGTATCAAAATAAGGAAACTCAAAATGAGGCGTCAGGTCGGTCAATCCTCCTAATTCGCCCACAAGCACCACTTTGCGGACCACTTCTTCTTCATAAGGATCAAAGAGGCCTGAATCGGCGCCGAAAGCCGAAAGATCGAACCAGTAGACTGCTAAAGCTGCAACACCGAAGGCCAAAACGCCCGATGGAAAACGCTTATCGATGCGTTTGCCGAGGAGGATTAAGGCAAGGCTGCCGATACCCACCAAAGCCGTCGGAAGATGGATCTGCTGCCAATGGGTGATCAGATAGACCGATCTCTCATAGAAGGAGGGGTTGCCTGCCATTCTCTCGATGCCCAGAAAGGCAAAAAGCTGATTGATCACGATCGCCATGGCTGTCCCGGCAATATATCCTACGACAACGGAGTGGCTGACAAACTGAATGAGCCGCCCCAGCTTGAAAAAGGCAGCCAGGATCTGCAGAAAGGCGGTAATGAAGACCAGCTGCGTCAAGATCTGCACGGCCATCATATCGCGCTCGGCGCCCGTGAGATGACGGTAGTAGGCAAAGAGGATCTCGGAAGTGGCCATCTGAACCAGGATAGCTATGGAATTGCTTGGCCCTACGACAAGATGTCTCGAGGAGCCAAATGCAGCAGCGATGAGGGCGGAAAAAATGGCGGCGAAGAGTCCGCAGGAAAGAGGGAGTCCTGCCAATAGAGCATAGCCCATAGCTTGAGGAATAGTGAGCAGGGCGACACTCAATGCAGAAAGCAGATCCTGCCTGAAAAAATCGCCTGAGTAGCCCTCAATCTCTTTTCTAAATGGGGCAAATGAAATATCGTCTAATTGCGCAGCCAAGACACTTACCTAGCAAAATTAAAAGATCATTATATTTGAAAACGTATTATCTATACAGCAGTTTTTAAAATTAACATTGATTTTAAGTCAAATTTCCTTCATAATTTAACTCTTAAAGAGTCTTCGCGTTGCGGCACACCTTCTAATAGAGCCGTGGCGCCTGCCACGACTCTATTGTAAACCTATGAAAACGCCTAAAATTGCCATTGTGGGCCGACCCAATGTCGGCAAATCAGCTCTGTTCAACTGCATCTGCAAGAAGAAGATCGCCATCGTCGATGAAGCGGAAGGGATCACGCGCGACCGCCTCTACGCCAAGTCCGATTTTTTTGGTCGCCCTTTTGAAGTGATTGATACGGGCGGCATCCATTCCCGCAGTAAGATCGCCTTCAACGAGCAGATCAAACGCCAGGCCGAAATCGCTATCGAAGAGGCCGATTCCATCATCATGGTGGTCGACTTGCATGCGGGCATTATCGACCTGGATATCGCTGTCGCCAAAATCCTCCTGCGCACGAAAAAGCCCGTCTGCCTGGCTGTCAACAAGGTCGACGACATCAACCAGCAGCACAGGGTCTACGAATTCCAATCGCTGGGCATTTCTCATATGGTCCCGGTCTCAGCATCGCAGGGATGGCACATCGCCGAACTGCTGGAAACCGCGTTGGAAAACCTTCCACACAATATGGAGGAAGCTGTTCAAGACGATTCGATCAAAATCTGCATCGTCGGCCGTCCCAATGTCGGAAAATCCTCTTTAGTCAATTATCTTCTCCAAGAAGAGCGCTGCATCGTCAGCCCCATTCCCGGAACCACCCGCGACAGCATCGACGTCCCCTTCCTCTACGGCGAAGACCGCTATACCCTGATCGATACCGCTGGAATCCGACGCAAAGGCTCAGAACACGAAGTCGTCGACAAATTTGCAGCAATCCGCACCCAGCGCGCGATCGAACGCTCCGATGTCTGTCTACTCATGATGGACGCTCAGCAGGGCATGACCGTACAGGAAAAAAAGATCGCCAACATGATCGAGGAGGCCGGCAAAGGCTGTATCCTGCTTTTCAACAAGTGGGACCTGGTCAAAGGCTTCCGCATGGAGCACTGCCTTCAGGGCATTGAAGAGGAGGTCAGTTTCCTCAAGCACTGTCCCAAACTGTTCCTCTCGGCCATCACCGGGCGCAACATCGAAAAGATCTTTCCCCTCGTCAAGCAGGTCCACGCCGATGGCGCACGCCGCATCACCACCCACGAACTGAACAAGTTCATCGGCAACTGCCTGCAGCGCAACCATCCTCCGATGCTCATGGGCAAGCGCCTGCGCATCTACTACATGGCCCAGGTGGAGACGCGCCCACCCCGTTTCATTCTCTTTGTCAACAACCACACCCTGATGACGGAAAGCTACAAAAAGTACCTCTACAATCAATTCAGGGACACCTACGGCTTCACTGGTGTGCCCATTTTGATGAATCTCAAAGGCAAATCCAAAGAAAAGGTGCGCACTGAAGGTGCCTCGGAAACACCTTCTTTAGAAGATAGCCACGAAGATAATACAGAAGAAGAATTCGAAGAGCTGGTGGAATAAAACAGGAATTGTTCGCCGTCCTCCTCAATTGCAGCGATTTCTTGCATCACTTTCTATAAAAATCCGTAAAATTACGGTAAATTTCTAAAGCGCAGTCATTTATATTAATATCCACACTTTACAAAAAGAGGATTTAAAATGACGCTGACTATTAAACAAGTCGATTATCAATATATTGTTCAAAATATAAATGCAATTATCAAACTAAAAACAGAAGCATTTCTGCGTAATCATAAAATTACGCGCGATGCTTATGAGAAAACTGACAAGAAGCATCAACCCAGATTCATTGATCTCTTGAATGCTTCTACGCAAGATTCCATGGAACAGATTCATCGCCATGAGGGACTCTTCTTTGCTGCAGAAGCTGACGGCAAGGTTGTGGGCATTTCGATCGGCTGTCCCTATGGCAAAAGCGCTTTATCCCACTCATATGTCGAAAGCGTCTATAAATCCGATTGCTGCTTCAAAGAGGTGATGTCGGGCTGGTGGAACCTGATGGCAAAGTATGCGGGAACCCCTCCTGGAAAAATCTTCCACCAGGCAACCATGGCGATAGACCCCACCTATGCCGGAAAAGGCATTGGCGCTAAAATTGCTGCCCTGACAATGCAGCGCATCAGGGAGCTGGGCTATGATGGCTATGCTGTCGAAACATCGAGCGACTCGGCAGATCAGCTTGCAGACAAACTGAAAAAGGAGTTCAAGGTGGTTGACCTTGATACCAACGGCAAAGGTCTGACCTTCAGGCTCCACTTGCATCCTCAAGGGAAATTCGAAGAGATCCATCGCTGGTTTTTATCTAAAAAAGAAGGCGGGGAGAAACCTCAGGAAGTCAATGTCAAGGAGATCTCTCCTTGCGGCGTCCACTATCAGGTCGGAGATCTTGCCGTATGGGATTCCAACCCTGAGAGCCCATTGCCAGTGGTTGTGATGCTCCACCCCAATTCTGCAAGCCGCCTAGTCTTCAAAAAGCAGATGGAAGACAAGCTGCTCACCCATCATTTCCGGTTGATTGCCATCGACCTGCCCGGTCATGGTGACAGCAAACCGGCCACAAACCCTCAAGAGACCTACAATTTAGAAGGATATGCCGAAGCCATTGCTCAGAGAATCCAGAAGATGGGTATCAACCGCTATGCACTTTATGGCTGGTCTCTAGGAGGACATGTCGCTCTTGCCATGTTGAGAAAAGCTAAAGGTATCAGAGGAATTGCCCTGACCGGAACTCCGCCCACTGCCATCAGCACAGATGGCTTCAAACAGGTATTTAAATCCATTCCCGATGAGATGGTCAAACTGATGGCCAAGCCATGCTTCAGTCGTTCGGATGCCGCTGCATTCATGAGCGCGATCGGGAATGAAGGCTGGATGGTCGAGTATGGACTTAAAGCGGATGGTCGCGCCCGACAGCAGTTGACGGAATGGATCGCAAAAGGACAGTATGATGAAAGGAAGCTGATCTCAGAAACCCAGCTCCCCATCGCCATAATTGCCGGCGACCGGGATCCGGCCTCCCCAAGAGAATACCTGGAAGGCCTGAAATTCGGCAATCTGTGGGGTATTCACTATCTTGAAAACAGCGGGCATGGCATCCCTTATGAAAAGCCTGAAGAGGTCAATCCGCTTCTGCAACGCTTTCTGAAGGATGTCTTTCAAGAGACACACCGATCGCCACTGTAATGTGAAAAGCCATGTCTTTGAGAGGCAGCCCATACTTGACTCTGAGCTCAGACAAGCGTGGACATTCCACGAGCAAACACCAGAGCCCATCGGCTCCAGGCCAGCCTTTGGGGTCTATAAATCCAAATCCGATGATGACAAAACCTATCTGCTCGCCAAGCTCCTCAATCGCTCCCACGTCATAGTGAGCGACCTCGGCGCTGGACATGACCGTCACATGGGCACCTGCCTGAAGTTTGCCGCTGAAGTAGGGAGGGATATGAAGTTCATATCCTTCCCCTTTGACCAACGGAAACAACCGATAGATAAAAGCTTCATCGACAGCCAGGTAGACAAATCCCTGATCTGTCTGCCGTAGAGTGCCGACAGCTGACAGCTCTGTCTGAGCCAGTTCGATCAATTCAAAATTATCGACAGGCATGACCTCAATAGCTTCACCAAACAGAGAGAGGGCTACGAACAAAATGGTGAATGCTATGTGCATGTTAAACCCGCCTATGTTTCTTCTTTAAAGACAGATGCTCCAATGGATGGTGCAAAATCCAAGTTCTCATTTGCCGCTATCTCTCGAGCCCATTCGATGGCTTCATTTTTATCCTCGGTTGTAACACCGGCATCTTCGATACGTTCTGGAAAGATTTTTGCAGGCATCCAAGATCCCAAGTAATTTCTGATTGTCACAACAGGCTTATGAGATTTAACCGCATCATCTTGATAAGGGAGCCTGTTTTCTTGTGCAAAACGTTGTGCGGCGATTCTCGCAACGTCCTTATTTTGCAGTGCATTGGTAATCATTGTTTTATCCTCAGCAGTGATTCGCATGCCAAACCAATGCCATCCAAATTGAATGACTGTAATGAGACTGCCAGCAAGTGCAGACATGATTTGATCCTCCTGTAATGTGTTTAGATGACTTCAGACCATTGGAGCTTTAAGCCCTTAAAAAAGTCCTCGATCGTTGGAAAATATTTCTTAAGAATGGAATGCGGCTTTTGCAATTGGATGGCACCTCCAGGCAATACATCAAAGGCCAATTGCTGGATGGCGTGTCTTCTGACATCAAATAGCATGAGAAGGTAGGCGCCAGTCTTGGGAGGCCTTGGCTGTACGGCAAAGCCCTTCTGCCGGGCGACATCGATAGCGACTCTTTCACTGGGATTAAACGAGGTCCATCTGTCCAGTCTTCTGATGGCGCGCTCCTTGGCGCTTGTCAAACCGGCATGCGCCATAGACATATTGAAATGATCGGCTTCGGTGACCGGTTTAGCATCTTCCAGAGCAGCGAGGATATTGTCCGCATTTAAGTTGGCATATTTCTTACCCCGTTCTTTGACCAGATTGAGGCCATGGGGAGCTTCGTTTCTGACGAAGGCCGCAAATTTCTCAGGGGTGCAATAGTGCTGATAAAAGCGGGGATCAGCCTCCAGGATGAATTTGTAGGCCTTCCAGGTGTCGGAATTAAAGATCATTTTTTCGCCATAGCCTGCCAGCATCCCGCCTTCATATTCCCTTTTGTAAGCATCGCGATAAAAGTGTCTGAACTGGGTCTCTTTAAAGGCAGCGACATACCCGTATGAGGCTTGCATGTAATCATGATTGCTGGGGTCAACATCGATCGCAATCGAAGTTAAGACGTTGTTTTCAATCCATGCGCTCGCAGACTTTGCCCTCCCCTCGAGGCAAATATCTTCTCCACTCACAGCATATTTTAAAAATTCGGCTTCCTGGCCTAGCTCACGAGCGGCCAGAAGACCACTGACAAAAATCGTTCCGAAACTTCTCAGCACGGGGGCGACATGATTGATTTCTGGATGGGCGATGATCCCGAGCCTATCGTAAATGGTACCCTTCACCTGTACTGCGGTCAGACTATCGGTCTGAGGGACCTTGCGGCTATTTTGGACCCGAACGGCGTAGGCTTCCCACCAGTCACTGTCTGCAATGAGCTGTCGGGCAGCACGAACTGTTTTGAGAATATTCTGAAGGTCATTAAGGTGATATTGATTGCGATTTTCCGCCAACTTACGACTGATCCAATCGAGAATCTGCAATTTTTCGTCTTTAAGCATTGTTTCTGCCCTCTCCATGGCTCGATGCGCCCTTTGGAGATGGTCAGGGTTGGCGGGGGGTTTCTGAGCAGGTTTGGCAACCGGCGGCAGAGTCTGGTGTTGAATAAGAGATTTTGCCGCGTGCGAAACTTTGCGGGAGGGGGGCGATAGCTGGGAAGGGTGCAGAAATTCTACCTTCTTTGCGCCCAGCTTACGAGCGTAGTAATTGCCTAAAGCGGGAAACAGGTGGCGTATCAATGCATATATTCTGGCATATATTCGGATTGGAAGTGTCGCCGAAAAGAGCACCGCTGCATCGCTTTCTGTCTTGACGACCAGGATGCGCCGCCATACTAAAGCTCCGCTCTTGCCCCAGCGCTGGATGATTTCAGGATGATAGGAAGCGTATTCGTTTAAATCTGATATTTTATCAAATTTTTTAATAATATTCATTTATAGAATAATAAAATAAAAAAGATTTTCATTCAATCTTACATCATTTTTTTTCAATTACTTCTCTGAGCAGGTAGCGGTGACAGTGTTTTTCATCCTTGCAGCTGCAGAGAAGATTGAGGGTGCCCTATTTAGCTCACTGAGCGAGCTCTTTAAGAAGGGATTCTTTCTCCATCGGATGCATCGGGGTCGTAGATGGTTTTGGATGTTTTGATCATGGAGTGCTCACGTATTGGAAGAGCTGCATGATTTCCTGACGGTCAAAGCTCTTCAGGAAGCGATGGTCGTCAGCTGTGACTACCTCTTCCATCAACTTAGCCTTTCTGGCAATTAAGGTATCAATTTTTTCTTCAAATGTATTTTTTGTCACCAGTTTGAAGACCTGGACGCCCCTCATCTGGCCGATGCGGTGGACGCGGTCGGTGGCCTGGTTTTCTCGGGCGGCATTCCACCAGCGGTCATAGTGGATGACAACGGAACCAGCCGTGAGGTCGATGCCTAAACCGGCGGCGTGCAGCGAGGCGACAAAGACCTCGCAATCGGGATCGTGATTGAAGCGGTGGAGCTGTTCAGCTCTGTTCACGGTAGATCCTCGAATCGTCGCAAAGCCGACGCCAGTCTCCTGTAGATACATCTCGATGATATCGAGCATCGCCAGGTAATGGGAGAAGACGACCACTTTCTGCTGGCTTTCGCGGGCCTCTGTCAGCAGTTCCACAAAGAGCTCCCATTTGCCCGACTGATAGTCGTGATACTGCTCAGGCTTTTTCAGATAGGCCGCAGGATGGTTGCAGATCTGTTTCAGGCTAGAGAGGAGGGCAAAAATGTGCACATAGGGGATCGGATTCTTTTCATCCTGCAGCTCTTCCAGGATTTTCTGCTTGGCTTGACTAAGAACTGTGAGATAGAGAGCCTCTTGCTCAGTCAGCATTTCGCAATGGGCGATCTCCTCCACCTTCTCAGGCAGGTCAAGAAGGACATCTTCCTTTTTGCGGCGCAGGACAAACGGTTTCACCAGGCGGGCCAGGAGATAACGCTGCTGGGCGCTTGATTCTTTCTCGATCGGTTTAATGAATTGTTCGCGATAATCCTGTTCGTCGGGCATATAGGTGGGCAGGACAATGTCAAAGAGGCTTTTCAGTTCTCGGAGGCGGTTTTCAATGGGGGTACCCGTCAGCCCGAGCCGCATTTTGGCATCGGCATTCAGCAAAGCTGCGTAGATGCGGCTCAAGTGGCTTTTTGCGACCTGGATTTCATCGAAAACGGCCAGCTCGAACTTCACTTCGCTGAGCATCTCGCATTCGTTGCGCCATATTCCATAGGAGGTCAGCAGAATATCGTATGACTGATGAAAGTCCTTCAAGCTGCGGGAGCTGCCGTGGAATGTGCAAACGCGCATGTGGGGCAGAAACGCCTCAAGCTTTTCCTGCCAGTGATAGATGACCGATGTCGGGCAAACGATCAGATAATGGCGCCCCTTTTCCTTTTTCTGATTTTGAATGGCTGCAATCAAAGCCATGGTCTGATGGGTTTTCCCAAGTCCCATATCATCGCAGAGAAGTCCTGAAAGACCATGGCTATAGAGAAACCAAAGCCAACGGACACCTAAAACCTGATAGGGGCGCAGATTGCTTTTCAGGCCGCTGATGTCCGGCTCTGCAGGAATGCGAAACTGCAGCAGTTCATCCAGCAGCTTTTTAGAGGTCGCATAGTCTCCACTCTTGCCTTTCTGGATCTGGATCTCTTCAAACGCATTCAGCCGGACGAGTTCCAAAGTGGAAAGTTCTACAGTATGACTGCGCCTGTCGACATGGGCTTTTGACATTAGTCTAAGCCAGTTGAATCGTTTTTCATCCAAATCTAAAAGGCCTGCCTCATCAAATACGAAGCGTTTGCCTTCCTTGTGGGCCTGCCAGAGGGAGGTAATGGGAATGGCGCCCCTTTCGGTCTCATACCGAAGCTTAAGCAGGTAGCCCCCCGTCTCTGCCTTTGAGATATTGAGCGCCATCAGATGCAGCTTTTCGGGCTTGATGAGCCGCGGGTCGATGCGCGCGGCATTGCGCCTCAGCGTCACCAGCTCATACGTTAAAAATAGAGGAACGTTCTCTCTTTCTATGTGGAGAGGATGGCGGAACCGTTCTGGAAGCTTGGTTTCGGAGGGCAGCTCGTGAAATCCTTCACCCGCCACATGGACAAAATCGCCAAAAAAGCGCAGAGTCTTTTCGCGATAATCTGGATGAACATCATAGACCGGAGTCACATTGACGCCCTCGTCTTGGTCCAGTTCAATGTTCAATTGCGCCTTCACCACCGGGCAAAAGGCACTGAAAAAACCCGGAACCAGCTGCAATTCCTCTCGATGCATATGGATGAATAGAGGGATTTGATCGGGGCCCAAAGTCACTCCTGGATGGATCGGAAGGGACAAGCTGCTGATCCTACGGGCATAAAAACCCTGGCCGGAAATGTAGACCCAGGGACCAAACTCCTTTGTCGCCGCTTCCTCTTCAGCCAAAGCGACGCGCTTTGAGAAAGTGAGCCGGTCATCCTCGGAGACCTGATAGCGAATTTCCGCTTCGACGCTTGCAAGATGGGTCTGAAATCCCTCCTGGGTATTGAGCCAGGCGCGGTTCTGCTGGATAAAGTCTGCTACATCCTCGGCAGGCACAAGTGTCTCAATGTCGGGGAAGCGCAAGCCTTCAAGATGGTAGAAGCCCTCATCATCCAGATAGGCCCAGTTTCCAAAACAGCGCGAGGGAGGTGCGCTGAGATCCCCGGGATTAAAGAGATAGCCACTGATATGGAGATTCCACTCCCGATCGAACGCGATGGCATAGGAGACCTGGACAGGATCTTCATGCAGCGTCGTCCCCTCCAGCACGCTTTTCACTAATGACAAATGATCGTCCAGCAGTTCAGAAATCTGGCGACCTTGTAGAGTCCCTTCAGCAAGTAAATCGATGTGATTGCTGGCATAGAACCCATCGCCCGGCACAAAGCGCCAGCCATCCAGAGGAATACCCTCTTTCACGGAAGCACGTTCATGCGCTTCAATCTTTGATGGGACAATAATCAGAACTCCCTTCCCTTTATCATAGCGCATCTCCTGAATCGCATCCTGAGGTGCGTCATGGACCTTGAGAGGCGATTGCACCATGCCAAGAGCAGGAACGATAAGGGGCAAGTTCGCCTCTGACAGGTAAAAGCCGGCTTTAAAGTCAGGAAATTCGATGACAATCCGGTTGGGCAATTGTCTGTGTGAATATTCAAACTCGATCTTATAAGGCTTGCCCTCATCCTCCAACCTGAGAAACCATTTGGCAAGATCGCTCCAGTAAGAAAGCTCATAGCGCAATTGGGGACTTGGCCTGCCTTCGCGCCATAGCAGGAGCTCATCCTGGCTCAAATTGGAAAATTTCAGGGATGTCTCTTCCGTCTCTTCTACCCTCTGTTTGAAAAGAGCTTTGAGGCGTGCACTCACTTTGGCATTCTTTCCATGCAGGGAAAAAACTGTTTTGCCGCTGGCAGAAGGGATGAAAAAAGCCTCCCGTCCTTCCGTGATCAGCCTTGGCGAATCTCCCAGACGATCGGCATAGAGGCGGCACAATTTATTCCAGAGAGATCTTTCAAAACGCTGATGGATAGGAGTTGGACGGTCCCCGTAAATGCGCAGCCATGCGGCAGCAACATGGGCACAAGCGTTTTTTTCATCAAACTCTTCGCAGGAACAGAGGCAATCTTTCAACTGCCCTCTTGAATCGAGTTGAAGAAAAGCCCAAGCCTCTTCTTTCTCGTCCGCGACCTGCACCTGATAGGTGCTTCCGGAAAATTCAATGTCGCGAATTCGCCCTTCGGCAATAAACCGCTCTGCATCTTCTTTGAAGGGCATCAGAATAGAGGGTAAAGACATCGAACTTTTGCCTGGCCAGGCATTAGGCCCGGCCTAGGTTTTGTTTTTTACGCAGTAACAGCTGTGTTGAGCGCCTCTTCTGGCGACACATATTCATAGCCCAGATCAGTCGCGACAGCCTCATTGGTGACTTTGCCATAGTAAACATTCAACCCATTGCGCAAGCCTGCATTGTCAAGCAGTGCCTGGCGATAGCCCTTATTGGCAATCATCAGCGCGTAATCCATCGTCGCATTGGTCAGGGCCAGCGTCGACGTGCGCGCGCATGCCCCGGGCATATTGGTCACGCAGTAGTGGACAACGCCATCAACCACATAGGTCGGGTTGGCATGGGTTGTCGGCGTCGCCGTTTCAAAGCATCCGCCCTGGTCGATCGCGACGTCGACAACGACGGAGCCTGGTGCCATCTGCTGGATCATTTTGCGTGTGACAAGTTTGGGAGCCAGTTTGCCAGGAACCAGAACTGCTCCGATAACCAGATCGGCTCTCGCAACAGCCTCTTCAATGGCGAGCGAACTGGAATAGAGCGTCTTGAGGTTTGGACCAAAGAGGGAGTCGAGATGGCGCAGACGATTGAGGTCTTTATCGATGATCGTCACATGTGCGCCAAGCCCCATCGCCATGCGGGCCGATTCAGTCCCGACAATGCCGCCGCCAATTACAACGACGCGCGCAGGGAATACTCCAGGAACACCGCCGAGGAGTAGCCCCTTGCCGCCATTGTTCAGCTGGAGGCAGGTCGCGCCGACTTGAATGGCAATTCTTCCAGCGATCTCGCTCATCGGGATCAGAAGCGGCAGACGTCCCATCGCATCAGTAACGGTTTCATAGGCAATTCCAATCACCTTTCTCTGCAGAAGGTTTTTCGTCTGGACAGGATCGGGTGCCAGGTGCAGATAGGTAAAGAAGATCTGGCCTTCATGCATGAACGCAAATTCGTTCTCCTGCGGCTCTTTCACCTTAAGGATCATGTCAGCCTGGTAGACTTCTTTCGCAGTAGCGACAATCTTGCCCCCTGCTTTGACGTAATCTTCATCCGGAAAATCAATTTTCTTTCCCGCATTGGTCTCCACTATCACATGATGACCGTTCTCTACGAACAGACGAACCATCGCAGGGGTCGCGCCAACGCGATACTCATTATTTTTAATCTCCCTGGGAACGCCGATCTTCATCTTTTTTTGCATAATTAAATCACTCCAGACTAAAAAAAATTGATTCGAGACAAAGATCTATTCTAGCGGACTGGCTCCTTTTTCGCTAATAGATTTTCTCGAGAGCTTGCCTAGGAAAATCGCTAAAAAACAAGATATAGTCTTTTAAGCTAAATCCAAAAATTCTTTAACCGTAAGTATTCGGCACCGACGTAAAGATAACTAGTTACACCAGCTGCGGCGCGGGCTGCCGGGCAAATTCCATCATCAGAATCTTGGAGACCCCCTTCTCCTCCATCGAGACGCCGAAAAGGGTATCGGCGATGGCCATGGTTCGCTTGTTGTGCGTGATGATGAGGAATTGGGTGCGGTCCACAAACTGCTGAACGACCCGGACGAAACGCTCGACGTTGGCGTCGTCGAGGGGAGCGTCGATTTCATCGAGGATGCAGAAGGGGGAGGGTTTGACTTCGAAGACGGCAAAGAGCAGCGCCATGGCGGTGAGGCATTTTTCGCCGCCTGACAGGAGCTGGATGGAACGCATCTGCTTGGCTGGTGGCCGGGCGATGATTTCGATGCCGGCTTCCAGGACGTCAGCTGTATCTGTAAACTGAAGGTCGGCTTCACCACCCTGGAAGAGAAGGGCGAAGTTCTTCCGGAAGTTGGAACGGATCTGTTCAAAAGTTTCCTGGAACAGCTTGCGGCTCTCTCCATCGAGCTGAGCGATGATTTCGACGAGCTCTTTTTTAGTGAGGGACATGTCGTCGAGTTGCTGCCCTAAGAAGGCGTAGCGCTCCTGATGCTTCGAGCACTCATCGATGGCTGTCATATTGATCGCCCCCGCGGCCTCGATTTCGGCTTTCACGGAACGAATCTGCCGCTCAGCCTGCTCGATCCCTTTGACCGCAGCGATGCCCTCCCCTTTCAATCCCTCAAAGGTAGCGCCATGCCTTTCCTGCAGTTCAGTGACAAAGGCCGACTGCGAAGCTTCTGTCTGGGCAAGCTGCAGGGCAACCTGATGCTGCTCATCCTCGCGCTTTTTCAATTGAGAGTAGTCTTTCTGCAGGCGACCTTCGATATCCTCGACAGAGGTGCGCTGGCTGCCTACTTCCTTCTCCATCTCAGCAGTAGCGGCAGTGACCTTGGCAAGCAGCTCTTCCACTTCTGCTAACAGATGCTCCTGCTCCCCAGTCTTTGTCTTCATCTGGTTCTGGAACTCGGAGCTGGCCCTGATCTCCTCATCGAGCCGCTTTTCCTGCTGGACGCTTTCCAGATCCTTGACTTCGTGGACATGGAGGGCGTGCAGGCAGCGTCGGTTGTCGTCGGAAATTTTGTGGAAAGCAGATTCTCTTTCACGCAGGTCCTGCTGCTCCCCTTTCATGGAGGAGAGCTGCTCTTCCAATTCTGTTTCCGCAGCTTCTTTGAGCCGCTGGACTTCCAACGCGGCCTTCTTTGCCTCCGCATACAGCTCTTCAGCCCGCTCTCTGGCTTCTGAGAACTTTTCAATCGCAGCGACAAATGTTTGCAGATCCCCCTGAATCTTCTGAATGTCTGCTTGGAGGCGATCGCGATCCTGCGAGGCGCGCTGAAAGGCAAAATTTGCCTCCACTAGCCGCATCTCCGCTTTGCGCACAGCCTTATCCAGTTCAGCCCTCTCGGCCAATTTGCGCGAACGCTCTTTCTGGAGGCTCTGCACAGCAGCTTCTGAAGCGAGGCATTGGCCATCAAGCTCCTGCAGGCGCTGGTCGAGAGTTTTAATCTCTGCTTCGCGCACAAAAGCATTGCTTTCACCGGGTGAATAGAAGAAAAAGACCTGCCTTCTGTCGACTAAAGCCCCCTCTTTCAGCCAGATCTCAGATTCGGCATGAGATGCCACCCAGGCAAGCGCGTCGGCGCGCTTTTCAGCCTTATAAAGCGCGCTGAAAAAATGGCGCGCAAGAGCGTCGCCTGAAGCCTCAGGAATTGGCTGCAAACCTTCAGGTAACTTCTTGGGCTTATTTGGATGTTGCGAGAGACCTTCCAGACAAAGTAATGTGTAATCTTTAAGTTGCTGATCTTTTGCAAAAGCTACTACCTGGTCAAAATCGGCCCAGGTTTTGACGACAAGCGTCTGACTATAGGGGCGCAAAAGAGCCGGAATCGCCATTTCATCTGCAAAGCTGAGCAGTTCAAAAAGAGGCTGCAGCTTCTGATGCAGCGGGCTGCCCGGTTTCGCGGCTTCCAGAAGAAGTCTTTTTCCAGCCGCTGAAAACCCTTCCTTCTCTTCGCGAAGACGCAGAAGCACCTTCTGGCGGGCACGGGAATCGGCCCGTTCGCGCACAAGTTCCTCCAGCTTCGCCTGCTCCATTTGCAGAGCTTCTGCCATTTCCTGAACCTGCTGCTCTTGGGTCTGAAACTGATCCTTCAGACGATCGACCTCTTCGGAAATATCCTCCAGCAGTTTCTGTTTCTCCAAAGCGTTCTGCTGCAGCTCTTTGACCTGATGCGACAGCTTCTGCTCGCGCTCCTGCGCCTGCTTGTGCTGTTCCTGCGCGGTCTCCAGACGCATGGAGACCTGTTTAAGTTCGCTGCCCAGCTGGTTTTCCTTCTGGGCACTTTTGAAATGTTCTGTCTGCGCTGCCTGATGGCGATTGCGCAGGATAGCCACCTCTGACTCGCGCTTTTGAAAAGCTCCCCTCAATCCTTTCAAAACCTCTTCGTATCTTGCCAGGTCGGCTTCGAAACCTTTTTGCTGCTGCTGGAGAGTTTTGATCTCTTCCTGGCGGGCGATTCGCCGCGCTATCATCGCCTCAAGCTCCTGAGTCCAGCGCTTCTCTTTTGCCATCGCCTCTCTCATACGTTCCTGATGAGAAAGACGCTCCCTGTTCTTAATTTCTTTGTCGCTGCGGGTCTTGAAGACCTCTTCGCTGCGCTGGCGCAGCTTCTTCTCTTTTTCCACCAGCAGGGCTTTGGCGCTCTGAAACTCCTCTTTCAAGGCTTCAAGCCTGCGCTTTTGATCCTCTATCGCCTTCTGAATCTCCGTCTCTTTCTTCTGACAGTCGCCACGCCTTTGCTGCACATTCTCCCACCTAGCCAGGAGAAGCCCCTTTTCCACAGCGACGAGCCTGTCCTGCTTTTCCTTATACTGACGAGCTTCTTCGGCCTGGCGCTGGAGGACAGCTATTTGGGTCTCGACCTCTTTGTGGATATCTTTGATGCGCGACGTGTTCAGGTCGGCCTGTTCCAAACGCCTCAAAGCTTCGCGTTTGCGGTGCAGAAAACGTAGAATGCCGGCAGCCTCTTCGAAAATGTAGCGGCGCTCAAGCGGACTGTAATTGATGATCTGGTCGATCTTGCCCTGCTCAAAAATGGAGTAGGCATCCTTCCCCATGCCTGAGTCGAGGAAAAGGCTTTGAATATCTTTAAGACGCACGGGATGGCGGTTGATGAAATATTCAGATTCCCCGCTTCGGTGCAGCCGCCGGGTAATCGCCACCTCTTCATATTCGACAGGAAGAGCTCCCTGGATATCGCTAAAGGTGATCGTCACCTCGCAAAAATTCAAGCTTTTGCGCGTCGTGGTCCCAGCAAAGATGACGTCTGGCATCTTGCTGCCCCTCATTGACTTTGCAGACTGTTCGCCAAAGACCCATCGAAAGGCATCGGAAATATTGGATTTTCCACAGCCGTTCGGCCCAACAATCCCGGTGATTCCTGGTGCAAAGTGCAGCCTGGTCTTATCAGCAAACGATTTAAAACCGATCAGTTCGATCTCTTTAAGCTGCATGGGATACTCCGACGTTTATGACACACCCAATTGATAACTGCCGCTGAATTTTAAAAGATCTCCGGATTGAATTTCAATGCGTTCTAGCGGCGTCAGAACTTTATGTATCCCGTTCGTTTTGACCACTTCTACTGAACGGTTATTTCGCGCATGAAGATTGACATATGTTTTTCCCTGCCGCCTGACAATTTCCGCCTGTTCGAGTGAATAGCGGGTATCAAGCGGTAGGGCGATCTCTGCCAGACTGCCAATCACAAAACCACCGCCATCGTTCAAAGGCAGAACGTGCCGCACCCTCGTATTGGAAAGAGTCACTTTTGCGCTTCCCTGAACGAGAGGCTTGATGGTTTCTTTGGGTCCCCTTGCGGCGATCTTGTCCTTGAGAGCAGGATAGGCATTTCGGACGATCTTATCCTCTACTATATCCTGGAAAGCATTTGCTGCCTCGACAACACCGAGGCGCTGGCATACATAGAAGAGGGCCTCTTCCTGACTGTGGAGCGCGCAGTTGCCCATTCTTTGAGAAAGCCTGAAGGGGATATTATGTTCGTCAATTTCCTTACCATTCTTAAAGATAGTGTAAAAGCCCTTTCCCTCATTGCCATCTCTTGGCCCCAGCGCTGCTGGCCCGCGGCGGTAAAGGGCAATCTGCTTGACGATCTCTTTAGCCTCAGTCTCCGTGCGATATTCGTAGATCTTGATCGGGATGAGCCTTTCACGATTGATGTCAACAGGCTGCAGATTCCTGTCGCGATTGATATCGTGGCGATGATGCCAACTGCCGCTGCCTGCCTGGGCAATGATGAAGCGCCACCTGCCGCCAGCTGGAAGCAATTCCACATTGATGCCGTGGCCGCCGCCCACGCGCCGCCATCCCGCCTCGACAAAGGCCCCTATCTTATCATGTCCTGGAGACCTGGATTCAGCGATTTTTAAGTCAGCGTATCTACCTGCCAGCCTTTCAGCAGCTGTCAGATTGCCTTGTTCGACCTCGGCGAACATCTGCTGCAAAAGCGGGCGATCACTCATCTGCCTGTCGATGCGGGCGCGGATGGCGCGCAGGACATTCCCCTGCTCAGATCTCGGATCATTGTAGGGCGTTTTTCTCAAAACCGCATCGAGGACATCGATCATCGCCTGATGGCTTTTCTGGATGTCCATCCCTTCCCCTTTCAGACCCGCGATCTTTTTCGCCATATGCTGCAGAGTCGTCCAGGTATGGATATTAAGGCGTCCCTCTACCGCATGGCGCCTCAGGAACTCCCCTACAGCCTCTCTTGGCAAATCGATCACCTTCTGATCACCCATCTGGTTACCTCTGACCCTGAAAAAACGCATCGCATCCTGCAAAACCCAATCTGCATCCACCCGTACTGAAGCAAAATGTCTGGCCAGATGCGTCTCCATGGCGCTCCTGGGGACTGGCCTATTGTGTCCAAGGACTGCACCTGGGACTGCACTCGGGACCGCCGGTTGTGGCGCCGCTGGCATCACACCAGGACGCAGCATCATTTGTTGAGCCACTGCAGGAATGGCCGCAGCTTCGATGACAAAGTGGTGCTTTTTGCGGTAATGCTGTTTTGCCAGCCACAGGACCAGCGGAAGGACAAGTGTCGCAAGGGAGACAATTTTCAGCACAGTCGCAAGGATCTGCCTCACACCTGCAGGAGAATGGGGAATGGGGCTGAGGTAGACACTCGTCTTGTCGAGGCGTTCGATGCGAAACTTCAGCCAGCCCTTTTTGTCAGAGATGCCATCCCAGTAGGAATAGCTCTCCACTAAATTCCAGATTGAAGTCTGCCGGTGAAGAATGCAATCATCATAACGTGGAGGAAACATGATTTTATCCCTAGAAATAAATTTCTAAGGATAAAATCATTTGTCATAAAAAAGCAACTTTAAAAAAGTTGCTTTTTTTAAAAACATTTTTATGAAAAGCATTATCGGTTTTTTCGATATTCTTCCATAAACTGTGCAACAGATGCGGCGTTATTAACTAACCTAGGACCTCTTCCAGCTGCATCAGGTTGCCCTTCCAACCAGGTCAAAAGGTCGCTGCCTGTTTTGATGCGAACGGGGGCTCTATAAAACTGAACAAGCCGTTTCACAGCATCAGAAGTCATTTGACCATCAACCGCAAATTTGAATGTAATATAAGCGCCATGGTCACGTTGGCTTTTGACATAACTTTGATAAGCTGTTTCTATCAAATCTGCTCCTCCAAAAGAACCCACAGAGGCCTGAGTGGCCTGAGTTGTTTCCGGGGCGGCTTGTCGATATTTTCGATATGTCTCTAAAAACTTTTCAATAGACTCAGGTTTGTTAGTAAGCTTGGACTGGTTTGTCGCTGGATCCCACTGCCCTTTAAGCCAATCTATTAGCTCAGAGCCTGTCTGAATTCTAACTGGGGCCTGATAATGCCTCACAAGCCGTTTTACGGTTTCGCTGTCGATATGATCATTCATCGCAAATTGCAAAGTGACGAATGGCATATGGCTGAAGTCACCATTTTTGAGATAAACATCATAAAAGGCTTTTTCGACTCGATCTAGGTCTCCGGTAGGCCGAGGTGCCTGCTGGACCGGTGCGACGTTGGGCGTTGAAGGCGCTGATTTCCCTTTTGTTAAATCTGGGGCCAGGTTGGCTTGAGGAGGTAGCGGAGAAGGAGCTTTGACTGCTGGTGGAGGAGCATTGAACACATTTCCGGTGCCAAGAGAAGCGGAAGGAATTCCCCCAGAGCTGTAAAGCGCATCAACATCACCCAGCAGATGATTCAGGCCAAGATCTGCCAATAATTCCTTTAAGGTTTCAGCTGAATTGAATTCGACTAAGTTAGAAAATAATTTAGCAGGCGAGTCCGAAGTGTTTTGCGGCATCCCTACGAAACGATACAAACTCATTATAGCATCCGGGTCCATCCGGTCAAGCATTCTGTAAAGCAAAACCGTGCGATTGTTGCTGACATCTCTTACAGGTGCATTGCCCAATTGATCGGTAACCTTTCCGTCTCCTAGAGCTCGCAACAAGGAGGGAAGCAGGTCGATTTCTCTCGTACTCTGCAGCTTTTGTATGATTTGCTCCACCTTTCCTTCGCGGGAAGTGAATCTGTTCACAGGTGCGTTCGTGTGGAGAGCCAGCCAATCGAGTGTATCCTCGGAAGCCTTCATTTGCAATATCTTTGCCCATGCAGCATATTGCTGGGTGGGTGTCTGGAGCGGCTGAGATGAAAGGACGGCTGGCTGCGGGGCGGGAGCAGCTTGTTTAGACACAGGTTGAGAAACTGCTGTGAATACGGGAGCAGCTTGTTTGTACATGGGCTGAGAAACTGCCGGCTGGGGGGGAACTCGGCTTTCGCTGCGAAGTGCAGCAGAGGCCATTGCTCCTGCGTTATAAATAGGATGAATGTGTACCAACACATTAGCCATGCTGACTATAGGATCGCTCATCAATTGATACATTTGATCAGCTGAATATTTGTCAAATAACGTGGCAAATTGTTGAATCGCTGGAACCGATGAGTTTCTCGGTGCTCCAATAATCAAATTTAATTTATCCATCTGATTGTGGCTGATATTGCTGAACATTTTATACATCAATACAATCCGAGAATTGCTGAGATTGTGTTGTGCATTGCCCATTTTTAAGGCAACATTGGCAGCACCCAGGTTAACCAACAAAGAGGGAAGCAGGTCGACTTCTCTCCTGTCCTGCATTCTTTCCATGATTTGCTGCACTTTTTCATTTCGGGATGTCTCTTTGCTCACGGGGACGCCAGCATGAAGAGCCAACCAATTGAGCGAATCATCGTAAACATCGTTTTTTAACATCTGCGACCAAGCATCAAATTGCGGATGTCTCTTTTGCGGCTCAAATTTTTCCTGTATTTCCTGTGCCGAAGGAGGCTGAGGCCTTGCTCTTGGAGGTTCAATTCTTTGCTGGTGTATGACCTCACTGTTTTTAGCATCAATACCACTGAAAACCCCCGCTCGCCCTTGGGCATATTTTTCTACTTTTCGTGAAGCTGCGAATGTACCTCTCATGAAACTTCTAAATTCACCGATTTTATCATCCCCTACTTTGCCAAGGTCTGAAGAATTTGGATCGCTGTATAATTGATGCAAATAAGCAATTTCCTTTACAACTTTATCAGCTAACACGATATTTTTCACTTTGAAATAATCACGCACATTTTTCTCGATATCATTATTTCTTTTGTCAATAAATATGTGACTATTAAAAAGTTCTTTCAGATCTTTTCCTGATACTTGGTCTTTTATATCAATGAAAAGTGTAGTCATGGTCTCAAGCATCGTACTTTGCAGTTGTTTTATCGGTTGCACAAGAATCTCCCTTCCGTTTTTTCCTTCTATAGTAGGTTTTTCATTTAAATACGGCAACACTTTTTATCAGACAATTTATAAATTGATAAAATCCCATATAACGCTGCCTCTCATGCATGAAGCTATCCAACTAAAATCGATGGAATAGCCGACACGTGCTTTTGCGTAGGGCACGACCAAAGAATTTTTGACAAACTTGAAGAAGTAGGCAAAAATTCTTTGGTCGTGCCCTACGCAAAATGATGTGTTGGATAGGCCATCAATTTAGTTGGATAGCTTCATACGACACTGATGCGAAAAATACGCCAGGACGCTATACTCATTCTATAAACATAAGGAATTGACCTATGATCGACATCCGCCTGATCCGCAAAGATCGTTCGAACGTAGAAGCGAAATTGAAAACCAAAGATCCCCAGATCGATTTGACAGAGATCTGCAATCTCGACCATCAGATCCGCGAACATAAAACAAAGGTCGAACAGCTCAAAGCGAGCCGCAATGAGGTTTCTCAGAAGATCGGCGAGCTCAAGCGCAAGGGCGAAGATGTGGCCGCTTTGATGAAGCAGGTCGGGGCATCGGCGGACGAAATCCATGCCCTGGACCATGAGGTGACAAAGCTTGAGGAGAAATTCAACCATGAGCTGGCCCAGCTCCCCAACCTGCCGATGGACGATATCAAAGTGTCGCACGATCCGAAAGAGAATGTGGTCATTAAGGAATTTGGGAAAAAGCCTGCATTCGATTTTGCCTTCAAGAATCATGTCGAGCTGAACGAGCATCTGAATCTGTTCGATTTCAAACGCGGCGCTAAGGTGGCTGGGGCCGGCTGGCCTGTTTACATTGGCATGGGCGCGCGCCTGGAGTGGGCCTTGATCCAGTACATGATGGAGACGCAGATTAAGAATGGCTTTACCCCCTTTCTTCCCCCCTTCCTGGTGCGTCGAGAGATTATGTTTGGATCAGGCCAGCTGCCGAAATTCGAAAAGCAGCTTTTCAAGATTACCGACGACGATTTTGATCTCTTTTTGATTCCGACTTCGGAAGTGCCTTTAAACGGGCTGCACGTCGACGAGATCCTTGGAGACGACCAGCTCCCGCTGAAGTATACGGCCTATACGCCCTGTTTTCGAAGAGAGGCGGGTGCCGCTGGCGCGCAAGAGCGCGGCCTGATTCGTATGCATCAGTTCAATAAAGTCGAAATGTTCTGCTTCACTAAGCCTGAAGAGAGCATGAAGGTGTTTGACGCCATGATGGCCAGCGCAGAAGAGATCCTGCAAGGGTTGGAAATGCATTACCGGAACTGTCTGCTTGTGACCGGTGATATGTCCTTTGCCGCGGCAAGGACCATCGACATCGAAGTGTGGCTGCCTGGCCAGAATCGCTACTACGAGGTCTCCTCGGTATCCAACTGCACGGACTACCAGGCGAGACGCTCTAACATTCGCTACCGCCCTCAGAAGGATGCCAAACCCGAATTTGTGCATACGCTCAACGGCTCGGGGCTGGCGACCTCGCGTCTGATGGTGGCGCTGCTCGAGAACAATCAGAATCCAGATGGGACAGTCAACATTCCTGCAGTGCTGCAAAAGTATCTTGGAGGCCAATCCAAGCTGACCGGATGAAAACGCTCGACCCTCTGGATTTCATAAAGTCTCCCGGCATCATCTTTGATGTGCGCAGCCCCGGAGAGTATGCCCAAGGGCATCTGCCCGGAGCTCAAAGCATGCCGCTTTTCAGCGATTCCGAGCGCGCCATTGTTGGCACTCTTTATAAACAGAAGGGCCGCAATGTCGCCGTCGAACAGGGTTTGCGCATCGTGGGTCCAAAAATGGCCGATTTTGTCGATTTTGTTAAAGATAAGCTCGAAGGCGAGAAATTGGCCAAAATCCATTGCTGGCTGGGAGGCATGCGCAGTGGTTCCGTGGCCTGGCTCCTGGAGACTGCTGGAATTGCCACGGCAACGCTGGAAGGCGGGTACAAGCGCTTCCGAAGATATGTCCTCGAACTGATTTCCTCTCCCTATCCCCTCCTTGTCATTGGTGGCTTGACTGGCAGCGGCAAAAGCAACATCCTTGGCTCCCTGAAAACCTATGGCGAACAGGTTCTGGACCTCGAGCAGTTGGCCTGCCACCGCGGCAGCACCTATGGCCATCTCAATATGCCTCCACAGCCTACTATCGAACACTTTGAAAATAAGATTGCGTTTGCCCTCTCCCGTCTCGACCTGTCGCGCCCCATCTGGATCGAAGATGAAAGCCGCATGATAGGCCGCTGCAAAATCCCTGACCCGCTCTTCCAGCGCATTCAGGAGTCTCCGTTGTTTTGTATCGAATGTCCGATAGAAGAGCGCCTCGAACGCCTTGCTTGCGAGTATGGCCAGACGGACATCTCTCTGCTGGTCTTTGCGACAAAAAGCCTAAGCAAACGTCTGGGGGGTAGCCGCACCCAGGAGGCCATCTCTTTGATCCTAGAGGGGCGCCTTCAAGAGGCGATCGCCTTGACGCTGCATTACTACGACGCCTCCTATCAATATAGCCTGAAGAAGCGCTTACAACCCTGCAGTAAGATGCAGGGAGACCATCTGACGCCCGACGAATGGGCCAAACGTTTAATCCTAGCCGCAAAGGTTGACCATGCCGAACAAAAAGCCAGCTGAAATTCAAGATCTCATGCACTTCCTCGACCGCTGTCCCACAGCCTGGCATGCCGTCGAAGAGATCGCCAAAAGACTGAAAACCCTCAAATTTGAAGAACTGCAAGAGGGCGATGCATGGAAAATCAAGCCAGGAGGAGCCTATTTTGTGCGCCGCAATGGCTCGACGCTTGGCGCCTTCGTCGTTCCAAAACGATCGCCAAAATCCATGCGGATTTTAGGATCTCATACGGACAGTCCCTCCTTCAAAATCAAGCCCAAGGCCGAATTTCTGAAAGAGAACATGCTGATGCTGGGTGTCGAAATCTACGGAGGTCCTTTATTGACTTCATGGCTCAACCGCGATTTAGGCATCGCTGGCCGCATTGTCTACCGCGATCAGAAAAAAAGGACGCAGGAAGCCCTTGTCAATCTGGACTCGACGCCGGTAGTGATCCCCCAGCTTGCCATCCACCTCGACCGCAACGTCAACGAAAACGGTTTGATCTTGAATAAACAGGAGCATCTTGCCGCCCTTGCAGGGCTGGTAGACCCTGAAAAGTTCAAGAAATCAAAACAAAGTTTTCTGGAAACGCTCCTCTCTGAACAGATCCCAATGCACTCTCTGCTGGGGCACGACCTCTTCCTCTATCCTCTGGAAAAGGCGCGACTCTTGGGCCAGGGTGAAATGATCTCTTCCTACCGCATTGACAATCTGGGAGGAGCCCACGCCGTCCTGCAGGGGCTCAGCCAGTCACGCCAACCCCACGACGAGATGCTGAAGATGGCTCTCTTTTGGGATAATGAGGAGATCGGCTCTGGTACGGCCCAAGGTGCCGGCTCTCCCTTCCTCTCCACCCTTTTGGAAAGGATCACCATCAGCCTGAATTTTAGCCGCGATGACTATTTCCGCCTATTGAGCTCCAGTCTCTGCGTCTCAGTGGACCTGACTCACGCCCTGCATCCCAACTACGCAGAAAAGCATGAGCCGCGCCACCAGGTACTCATGAACGCTGGCATCGTCATCAAGTCCAATGCCCAATATCGATACGCCACTGACGCGCGCACTTTCGGATTGATCGCAGGGGTATGCCAGGATCACAAAATCCCTTACCAGCAATTTGTCTCGCGCAATGATCTCTCTTCAGGAACAACTATCGGCCCGATCGCCGCCCATCTGTTGGGGATCCCGACGGTCGATATCGGCTATGCCCAGCTCTCCATGCACTCCTGCCGGGAGGTTATAGGCAGCAAGGACCACGAGGCGCTCAGCACGTTGTTGGAGAAATTACTTGAAAACCCTTCGGATCATGCGAGGAATCGCTAAATCTTTTTAACTTGGTACAGATCTTTTAAACTGCTAATGGGGGATCTCGCCAAAAGAGGCGCGTGTGGCTGCGCGCTCACTTCAAAGCATCAAAACGCGATTTCTGCCAAATTTTTTGTAATTTGGCAAACAATGTATGAACATTACTCAGTAGCAAAACTCCCACCCCCATACACAGCAGAGCATCAGTTTTCATGATACCTATTTTGTATGCCATGTGAGCACTTGAAAAAAACAGAACACAGCCAAATATTAAAGAAGCTACTGCAACTACAGCCAAAGCAAGCGCCTTAAAGGCAGTTCTAGAAGTTGGTAGTTGATTACCTAATGAGTGTTTACCTAAAGGGGGTCCTAAAGCCAGATGCACAGAAGAAGTTTCCATGGTATGTATCCTTGTATTGTGTTGTTTTGTAAAGAACACTACCATAACTAGTCCAATCGCACCAGAAAATTTTTTAAACTGTATCGCAAAGTCAAGTTAAACGGACAATTCTGGAGTGGCTATTCCTTTGCCCACACTGGTAAATACCGAATCGAAATTGAGCAGGGTCGACATCTTGGGATTGGAGGCGACATAGGCCAGCAAACCGGAATAGAGAGCGTTTGCCTCAGCCTTTGGAAGTGTTCCGAGAAGTTGCTTGATATCAGAGCCAAGATCAGCGGCAAGATCTTTCCGCTCTGTCTTGCCATTGACGATAAAGGCAAATTCCAACTCAGTCATCCCGCCTCCCTGTCCTTTGAAGGCCGATTCTGTCTTATAGAGCAGGATAACGGCCGCTGAAAGCATCACAATTTTGAGGGCATTGATGAGCTGCTGCTGCCTTTCGCGAGAGAGGGGTTCTCCTTCAGCAGCCTGGGCAGTCACCATCGCCGCAGCCAAAGTCGTGAATTCCGAACCCTTGATTGTTTCGATCACCTGCTGGGCATAATTTTTGGCAAATTTGTGGTTAAAACTGGGCTCTGTAGGAGAAACTCCCTTGGCAACCGTCTGGCCCATGGTGAAATAGACAGCCCCGACGCCGAACATTGATCCGATGGCTCCCAATTCCACGCTGTAGGTGGGAATGACTTTGGGAAGGACGTTATCGGCGACCCCGCCGACAGGATTGACCAGAGTCTGGCCGCCAGCTGCCACATGAGATCCCGACGCGGCATCAAACCGGACGGAGGCTCCAATGGCTAATGTTCCCAGCATAAAGGGTAGATTGGCATTGGGATCGGCTTTAACGCGGCTCAGATAATCTCCTAGACCTTGCGCAATCCCCTCATCAATCTTCGCTAACCGCTCGAGGCGAGAATGAAGTAAAACTTGCTCGCGCTGTTCAGGTGTAAGGGTATGCAGATAAGCTTCGAAGCCAGCTTTGCCGCGCTGCGCCTGCAAATCCTGGTGTCTATCCGACTTTAACTCTCTGCGCACTGCAGCAGCCTCCTCTTTGAGGCTCTTCGACCAGGCGTTGAGAACCTTAACGCCGATCTCCATGAGAGCATTCCCTTGCTGTAACAGGACGAGGCCAGGAACCAATTTGGCAGATTTATGTTTCCGCCTTCCTCCAAAATCGATGCCGCTCACTCCACTTGAATCAGCAGCGCCTGATGCGCTCACTAACATGAATTGATTAGTGCTCGCTGCCCACCATAAAAGCCATTCTGCTTCAGCCAAGTCAGGCGTATCGGCGCGCTTTTCCTTGGGATGAGCTTTATCTTTGATGCTTTCTACGGTATCTCCTGGCGCAACAGAACCGGTTTTCGGACTGACCGGAATGGGTGCTTCCAAATGGACAATATGCTTTTGATGAGCTTCGCCGCCAATTGATGCAGAATCTGCTCCCATAAAGAACCTTCCCTTCAGAGGTTTTTCCCTTATACCTATTATATCAAATAAATATTTAATTATAAATATCAATGAAACCTTTCTTGCCTGGATCTAGATATCTGGCTATCCTTAGTTTCTGACAATTTCGAGGAGAGAGTGAAATGCAGGAACCCGCCCACTTCAAAGGCAAAGATGCCATTGGTCATGTCGCCGAAGCCCAAGCGCAAGGGATTATCTCCGCAGCTGAGATCCATGGGACAGAAATCCCCGGTCATCTTTCAGCCGGAGCCGACTCCGCCCGGGAAACAAGCCTCGTTTTGGCCTCCCTCTGGATTATTTTGACTTACTTTCATGTTCCTGTATTGGCCCCCCTTCTGATTTTCGCTGGATCTTGGCTGATCTGGAAAACGGGGCGCAGCGCCTGGCTCGGATGGTCGCGAATCGAGCGGCTGCATCGCGTTGTCGAACAGGAAAAGTGGGAAATCGAGCATCATCGCCAGCAGGAGAGAGACGAGCTCGGAGTTCTCTATGCCGCCAAGGGATTTGAAGGCAAACTGCTGGAAGATGTTCTCGATGTGCTCATGGCCGATGGCGACCGCCTGCTCCGAGTGATGGTCGAAGAGGAGCTTGGCCTCTCTTTGGAATCGCATGAACATCCCCTGAAGCAAGCTGTGGGAGCTGCGGTTGGGGTTCTTTTTGCATCCATTTTTTGTTTTTTTGGCCTCTTTCTTTATCCTCCTCTAGGCCTTGTGATCGCTGCCTTCGCAGCATTGAGCGCCGCCGCCGCATTAGCCGCCTGGCAGGAGCGCAATCGCATCGTCCCGGCGATTGTCTGGAATTTGGGCCTGGGCATCCTTTCCCTTTCCTTCCTCTACTTCTTTCTTAACGCGTCAGTAGTTTCAGGCATAAAAATATGACGATGCATCAACCGATCGTCCATCAACCTATCGTCTTCGAGGAATTTTTCGAAATGGGCCAGCAAGAGTCGGCCAGCCCCTTCCTCACGCCTCAATCGCGCCGCTGGGCTGGATATTTGCCTCTGAAAGCAGCCATTTTGGCCGCCTTTCTTCTGGTCATTGCATTTATTTTATCTTTTACTTCCAGTCCTTGGCTCCTTGCTCTTTCCAGCTTTCTAATCATCGCCGTCTATTTTTTTGCCGGTATCCCCTCTCTCATCGAAGCCATTCAGGACCTTTCCAGCCTGGAAATTAATATCGACGTCCTCATGACACTGGCGGCCTTCTCTTCAGTTCTCATCGGCAGCGGGATGGAGGGAGCTCTGCTTCTAGTGCTGTTCTCCCTCTCTGGAGCGATGGAAGAGGCCGTGACTGGAAGAGCGAAAAGCTCTATCCGCAGCCTCCACCGCCTCTCCCCCACTAAAGCAACAGTGGTCGATCCCGATGGCACACTCGTCGAAAGAGCTCTCCCCGATATCAAAGTAGGCACAACCATTCTGGTTAAAGCCGGTCAAATTGTTCCCTTAGACGGCATCGTGATCCATGGCACCTCTTCCGTCAATCTGGTCCATCTCACAGGAGAAAGTCTTCCCGTCACAAAAATCGTCGGCAATACAGTGGAGGCAGGCGCCCGCAACCTGGATGGAGCCCTGACGCTTCAGGTAACCCATACCAGCTCCGACTCCACCCTGGCGCGCATCATCCAGCTGGTGACACAAGCCCAGGAGGCCCGTCCGCGGCTTCAGCGCTGGTTTGATACGTTAAGCCGCAGCTACGCCCTGACGATCATCCTGCTCTCGTCATTTTTCGCCCTGGCCCTTCCTTACATATTGAAAATCCCCTTTCTGGGCTTTGAGGGCTCGGTTTACCGCGCCGTGGCCTTTCTTATTGCCGCCTCGCCATGCGCGCTCATCATCGCCATCCCGATCGCCTATCTCAGCGCCATTAGCTCCACTGCCCGCCGCGGCATCCTGCTCAAGGGCGGAATCACTCTGGACGCCCTGGCAAGCTGCAAAGCCGTCGCCTTCGATAAGACCGGCACCCTCACAACCGGAGAGCTCTCCTGCTTAGGCCTGGAAGCCCTCGACCCTTCCACAAAACAGGAAGAAGAGTATGCCTGGGCTATCGCCTATGCCATGGAGAAAAATGCCGTCCATCCCATTGCTAAAGCCATTCTGAATGCCCCGCAGGCCAGAGCAAAAACAATCTCGACTCCCACCGCTTTCAAATCAATTCCTGGATACGGCCTGGAAGCGATTACCGAAACCGGCCCTATCTATATTGGCAATGCCGATTATATCCTCCCCAAACTGACGGAAAGCCAGCGCCAGGTCCTACAGCAGCGCATCCAGGAGATCCAGAAAGCAGGCCAGCTCATGGCAGCCATGCTCTTAGACGAAAAACTCTATCTTTTCCGCTTTAGCGATACCCTAAGGCCAAACATCTCCAAATCCCTAAAAGCCCTGCGCGACCAAAATCTGCAACTCTACATGCTGACAGGCGACCATGAAGAAAACGCTAAAGTAGTTGCTCAACAGCTCGGCTTCGACCACTATTTCGCCAACCTCAAACCCGAAGACAAGTTACATCATGTCACCGAGCTATCGCGAAAAGATGGCCTCGCCATGATCGGGGACGGCATCAACGACGCCCCCGCCCTCGCCCGCGCCACCGTCGGCATCTGCATGGGCAAAGTCGGCAGCTCAGCCGCCGTCGACGCTTCCGACGTCATCCTCCTTCAGGACAATATCGAGCTCCTAGGCTGGCTCATGGATAAAGCCCATCAGACCAAGCGCATCGTCACGCAAAATCTCCTCCTGGCCACCTCGGCCATATTCATTGCCGCCCTTCCCGCCCTCGCCGGCATCGTCCCCCTCTGGCTGGCTGTCGTCATGCATGAAGGAGGTACCGTTCTTGTGGGGCTGAATGCTTTACGGCTTTTGAGAAAGTAAAATAGCTTCTGAATTCCTGCTGAAGCTCGGCTTGAACTGCCGAAGGAAAAGCAAGACAATCCAAATATTCTCTATTAAAATCGTAGAATGGCGACAGAACGCGACAGGTATTTACCGAACGGCAAGGAAATCGACCGCTCGCCACTTAGACTTGTGTTTCGCTTTTAAGAAATATTCTTAAACCAACCTCAGGAATTCTGTTTGGCAAAGGAAGTACAACCCTTCTTGCTACTATGGACATATTGGGATATTCCAAAAGTCTGCATACATTTCTGTCACAACAATTTCAGATAATTCATCTTCTTCCTCTGAAGGCAATAGATCAATCTCATTCCCAACTTTTTCAATATTTACAGCCCGCAAATTGTTGGTCACTGCTCCAAGCAAAGCACGATGAATTGAACACTGAATGTCGCTATTCGTTATATTCATGGTTGTCCTACCCAGTTCATAACAAGCATTATTGAAAATCTGATCGTACATCATTTTTCCAACATGCGACTCAAAACTGGGTCTCGCTTCGATGAAATACTCTCAAACCAACTTCAGGAATTCTATTAGGCAAAGGAAGCACAACTCTTCTTGCTTCAATGAATATATTCGGAATATTGCCATAATCGGCGTACATTTCCGACACAATAATTTCGGATAATTCTTCTTCATCCTCGGAAGGTGGCGTCGCATAATAAAAAATGACATTGATATTAGCCCCATCATTTTCTACATTGACAGCTCTCAGATTATTGGTTATAGCACCAAGTAAAGCAACCTGCATTGAACATCTTAGTGATGAAACTGTTATATTCATTATTTTATCCAATTCTTGTGAGGTTCAGATGGGACTATATGTGCTCCATTTTTGCTGTAATGAATTTTACCTCTTGTGGTTGGTAAAGTCATTTTTTTCTCTTTATCTCTCCACATCCCAATAAATTCTCCAAAATCTACGATTTCTTGATAGCCGTTTTGTCCTGGCACCGAATTGCTAATTGATCTTCCTCTACCTGCAAATTTCTTTAAAAGTAATAGAGGTTCTGGATGCTCGAATATACTTTTATCAGGTTCAAAATTATGACTACCAACGATATGTTTATTTTGGCTATCCCAATGAATTTTTAGAGTACTATAAAATCGTTCTTTTGCTTTCCTGAATTCAGTACCTGTTTCAATTATTTTAGCCTTTGTTATTTCATTTGCTAATGCCTCTAAATTGCATATTCGATTGGCTTCCAGCAATTTTTTATACTTAACCCCATTTTTAAGAACAGCGGTTCCTGCAAAAATATCGACACCGTATTTACCTATCGCGAGGCCGATCAAATCTCCTTTTTCAGAATCAGACAAATTGTCATATTTGCTGCAAAGCAATTTAACTTCATCTACGCAATCCTCAATCTGTTCTATATTAAACTGTTTTGCATATTTGTAAGTTGTTTTTCCCATTTCATAACAAGCATTAACGAAGTTAGCAGAAGTATTAATGGGATGTTCCACGCAAGCCCATAGGCTGCATTTGATTCCATTGAGAGTGCCTAAAAGAGATGGAACAAAATCTGTTATAGCTTCAGCCGATCCTTTAATTAATCCCTTGAAGAGTGCATCTCTAAACTCACTTGAAGTCTGAATCTTAATTTTTGCTATTTTCTCTTGCTTACCAGAAGATTGATAATCAGTTAATGCTTCATTGAAATTTCCTGTTTCAAAATATGCAACAGCTCTTAACAAATAGATCTCCTTGTTTTTTGGGTTTTTGGCAATGGCCTTGGATGCCGTTTCAATAGCATCATGATACATACCATGGTCGAGAAATATCTCACATCGATCTTGGAAAAGCTTTGATTGTAAAATCCGACTTTTACCATTTTTCTCTGCTAATTCAATCAATTTATCAATTTGAATGGCAGCTTCTATAGAATTTCCCTCCATAAGACTTAATAATCCTTTACAATAAGGGATAACCATATTGTAATCTTCATTATGATGACATTCTTCTAATATTTGCTTATATAGCGGGATTATCCGATCCAAAGTTTCATCCAAAATATGATTCGCAATAATAGCTTGGCTACAGATTCGAGCAATCTGGTCGTCTAGCTTACCCTTATCTCTAGGCGCCTTATAAACAACATCAGCATAGAATTTTATGTTATCTACACGTGTCCATTCAATATGCAAATAAAAACTATCGAGAATATCAATATACTCACTTAATAAAGCAGGATTTCCAATAATATTGTGAAAACTTTGAGAGTTTAAATTCGAATAAGGACCGTCCCGGTTTGAAGTAATCATGCCCTTCATAAAAGTATGCCATAATTTATCACATGTATAATAGGGATGCCTATTAGTATCCGATGGAAAACCTCCTGGATAACCTTCTGAGATGATGCTGAAACATTTACAATGTATTAAGCATCCACATCCTGTCATTCCATTTCCATAGCCAAAAGCATCTGTATCATCTGGATGCGCCGAGACAAAAGTCACATTAAAAAGGAACAGAATTAACAAATAATAACAAAAATCAAATTGCTTCATACGTTTATCTCTTTGAAATCTGTTGAAAATCGTTTACTCAAAGACACATTGTGCTTGGTCAGACCAGTCATGTATCTCAAAATAAGATCTTGGACCTTGTTCGCATACCCCTCAAGCGATAGCTATTGAATTCCTATAGGTGTCTTTTTCATAGATAAATGAATTTTGACCCCCATCTTATCCGCTCACCTGCTTTTTGGGAACTTCAAGAAGCCCTTTTCATTAAAAATTCTTTTTGCCATATAGATTTCATAAGGAGTACCACCACATGACGGACCGCGAATCGCTCATTTCTTCCCACGAACAGCTGCTCATGGCCATCCAGAATGAAAGCCGCAAGTTCCAGGAGTATTACGTCTGGCTGGAGAAGGCAATGCCGCCCCTCTTTTTTGAAGAGGTGAGCCAGGAAAACATGATGCTGATCGCACACAGCCTGATGGGTTTTCCGTTACAGGAATACAATTCGACCATTCATTTGAAAAGGGCGGCGATTGTACTCTGTCTGGATAGCCCGGATGCCGATCTGAATGTCCTGCAAGATTATGCGTTGTATGGTATCAAAAATTACCAGGCATATGTTTCGAAGATTCCGCCTCCATTTCCGGGCATCAGCAGCAATCTGCGGGTGGTGACGATCTACTTCACGGAGGCGATTGAAGCTCTGGATGTGCCCTTTCCCAAAGATGCCAAAGAGCAGCTGCGCGCCTTGGCAAAAGAGCGCAATCCCAGCTTGAACAATGAGGAATTTGAGAGGCTCATCTCGGGCATCAACACGCGCTTTTTGCGCTCCCAACCGATCGACTTGCTGATTCTGGCGCTGGACCTCTATTTCAAGGCTTTGACGCGCGACAATTGCCAGTATGAGGTGCGTTACAATGAGGATTGGGACCAGACGGGTGCGGCCTCGATGCATGTGGTGATCGCCTGGAGAAATGCCCCCAAGCACAATTTTCTCTACCAGTTGGCCAGAATGATTCACAGGCACGGGCTGATGATGAAGCGGGTCAATGCGACCTACATCAACCCCTACAGCCGCCAGAATGTGCTCATCATGGTCTTGGGGCTGCATGGCAGCAATGGGCAGGCGGTCTGGGATGTTGCCGAAATTCCTGATTTTCTTCGCGAACTTTCCACGATCAAGTTCTTCTCCACTTTTGATGAGATTGACAAGAAGCTGGTCAGCAAGAAGGTAGTCAATGGCAACATGGGCAACCTTCTGCGTTCGATGAAGCACTTCGTGCATCAGGCTCTCGTCCACGTGGATCCCAATATTTACACGTTGGAAAATGTCGAAGAGGGGCTCTGCAGACATCCTGAGCTGACAGCAAAGATGTGCGAGGCCTTCAAAAATAAGTTCGACCCCGATTTCGTCGACTATGACAACTACCTTTCCATCCGCGAGCAGTTTATCAACGATGTGCAGAAGCTTGATACTGGTCAGGAATTAAATGACACAAGGCGCCGCAACATCCTTCTGCAGGGGATGAACTTCATCCACCATATTCTGAAGACAAATTTCTACAGGCTCAACTACACGGCATTGAGCTTCCGTCTCGACCCCAGCTTCCTCGACGAAATCCCCTTTGACAGGACCAAAAAGTTCCCTGAGCTCCCCTATGCTATCTTTTACATGCGGGGGATGCACTTCTTTGGCTTCCACATCCGTTTCAAAGACCTGGCCCGGGGAGGTCTGCGGACAGTGATTCCAGAGCAGACCGAGCAGCTCGTGCACGAGCGCAACACGGTCTTTACCGAGTGCTACAATCTCGCCTGGACCCAGCACATGAAGAACAAAGACATCCCTGAGGGTGGTTCAAAAGGCCTCATCTTCGTCAGGCCATTCGACAGGCTGGTCTCGGAATCGGTGATCTTGCAGGGAGAACTGGAAGCCTCCAAAATTCCTGCCAAGGAGATCGAAGCAAAATTGGAAAATTTTCGGCAGGAACAGCACATCGAATATCTGCATCAGGCTCAGCGCTCTTACATCGAGAGCTTGATCACCATCGTCAACTGCGAGCCGGATGGCAAGCTGCGCCCCAAGTACATTGTCGACTACTGGAAAAAACCCGAATACCTCTATCTGGGACCTGATGAGAACATGCATGATGCGATGATCACCTGGATCGCTGAGTACAGCAAGAGGTATGACTACCGTCCAGGCAGCGCTTTCATTTCGGGAAAACCTAAAATAGGCATCAACCACAAGGAATATGGGGTCACCTCTCTTGGCGTCAATACCTACATGGAACATGCCCTCAAATACATTGGCATTGATCCTTCCAAAGACACTTTTTCCGTCAAGTTGTCGGGCGGGCCTGACGGCGATGTGGCCGGCAATGAGATTTACAATCTCTACCGCTTGTATCCCCACACTGCTAAAATCCGAGCTTTGACTGACGTCTCAGGAACTATCTACGATCCAGAAGGCCTTGATCTTGAATGCATGGCCAACCTTTTCAAGCAGGGCAAGCCCATCAGGTATTACCCGCCTGAAAAGCTGCATGAAGGCGGTTTTCTGCTCGACAAAAACGCAAAAAAGCAAGTTTCTGCTTTTGTTCAGCATACCCTCTGCTGGCGCAAAACAAAGGGCAAAGTGACAGAAGACTGGATCACAGGCAGCGATATGAATGCCCTCCTGCGCAACAATGTCCACCAGGTCTTCACGGATGTTTTCATTCCCTCAGGCGGCCGTCCGCGCACTTTGAATGAGACCAATCTCAAAGATTTCCTGGACACCGATGGCAAACCCACTTCCAAGGTCATTATTGAAGGTGCCAATCTCTATATCACTCCCAAAGCAAGAGAGAAACTGGAGAAACTGGGAACAATTCTGATCAAGGACAGCTCGGCCAACAAAACCGGCGTCATCTGCTCCTCTTTCGAAGTGCTCTGCGGCCTGACCCTCGGCGATGAGATCTTTCTGGCTCACAAAACGAAACTTGTGGAAGAGATTCTTGAAAGGCTGAAATCCTGCGCGACAAACGAAGCTGAGCTGCTCTTAAGCACACACAAGGAGACCGGGGAACAATTCTCGCTCATCTCCGATGAGATTTCCTCCCGCATCAATCAGTTCACCTACCAGATTCTCGACTATCTCGATACCATTCCTCTTTCAAACGATCCCGAAGACCCCCTGCTCAAATCCTTCCTCGACTATTGCCTGCCGACTCTGCACACCCAGTTTCGCGACGCACTCATCCAAAAGATTCCCGAACATCACAAAAAGGCGATCATCGCCTGCCACATTGCAGCCCAGCAGGTCTATCGGAAAGGGTTGGGCTGGCTGCCGTCGATCGTCGACATCCTGCCCATCCTGCTGGATCGTAGTCACTAACTGTGTCTCAATTTCTGAAGAATTTGATTCTCCTGGACCAACATCTGATTCATACTAAAATGATCTCTCAGGCATTTTTGGAACTGATTTTCCATCACTTGGATAGACTCTTTCAGAAGCCTGCTGCGTTCTGCATTTGTTTCTAAGCGCAAACGTTTAAGTACAGGCAGACACTGTCTTAATTGTCTGTCCGTTTCCAATAGGACTGGATTTTTTGGGAGCTGTTTAGGCAGGATGCTTTGAATGGATTGGATGGTTTGATCCAAATAACGGATTTGTTCTCGCTCGTTGCGCGTTTCTGAAAGCATTCTGTAATACGCAAGAACCTGAACAATGCCATCCTTGCGTCCTCTCAGATTCTCAAGCATATGATCAAGGTCACTTGTTATATTTTCATGGAATGTGATCTGAGCCTGCCGAACTTCTCGAGGAGACTTTTTAAGCGGGTTGATCTTATCAATTTCCCTGCTAAGCTTCTCGCTGCTGACCCTTCCAGCAAAGATATTTTTAATCCCTTTGGCGATTCTATCCCCGCGCGAACTTGACTTGCTTAAATCGGGAGTCGATAAATGGTCCTTCAGTGCCTTGATATCCATGTCTGTCGCGATCGTTTCCTTTCCTTTACTCAGAGCTTTAACCATCAGGGACACTACCTTTCTCTCTTCATCGCTCAATCGCTTTAGCTGTTGTGGACCAGCCGTCTGAGCGAGTTGACAAATCGCTTCCATTTCCCCATGATCGATGATATTCATACGTCCTCCTTTGACATCTCCCTCTAAGTGCAACAAACATGCCAATCCCTTTAATTTGAATTTATTTTAGCCTTAATTTTTTCTTAACAATAGTAAACCATTCTATTTCTCATAAAACAAACATTAAAGGAGTGTTTTTATGGCATCATATGGAGATTACAGCTCGCGCAGCTCAACAATGGAAGATCTTTATAAAAAATGGTACGAAGACGGCAACAATGAACGCGACGCACTTCAGCAAAAGCTCTGGAAAACGGAAAGCGAACTCACCTCTCAAAAAAGCGAAATCTCTGTGCTGCAGCAGCAGATGGCCAGGTTGAAGCTGGATATGTCCCAACTAAAATCCCGATCAGATATGGAAAAGGAGTCCCACCAGCGCGAAGTCAAACATCTGAAAGAACTCAATAAGCAATCTGAAAATTCAGCCGATGACATGCAGAGGTTGTACAGTGAGTCACTGTCAGACTACAACATGCTGTCAGTCAGATACACGACCCTGGGCCAAAAGTTTGAAAAGCTTGTCGCCAACGCAAACGCCTCTAAGGATATTTTCGAGAGACAGAAAAACATGCTTGCCGACCTGCAGGGTCGGCTTCAGCGAGCTACAAGCGAAGGGGCAGGAAAAGAGGCTGAACTTCAAAGAAAAGAAGAGGAAAATCAGCGCCTCCAGGCCGAGATTGCGTTCTTAAGGAAACAGATTCTGGAAAAGCAGGTCACACAAGAAACACCTGCAGCTGCTGCACCCACTCCCGACATCACTCCAGCAATAGAAGCTGCCTCAACAACAACTGGCGATGAACCGGGTGCTCCAGAAGCTCCCTCCGAAGATCCGCAATCTCCCAAAGCACCCCCCTCCCTTCCTCCTGCCTATGCCTATCGCTTTGTCGAAGAAGAGGATGCTCCAAGACAAGCATGGCTGGAAAAACAGGCGGCCATTGCCCGCGCTGATGAACAGCGCAGAAGAGACGAGGAAGCCCAGCGGTACCGCGATCTGCAGCTTCAAGCAGCTGTTGCCCAGGATGCCGAAGAGGAGGAAGTAGCTCCGAGAAGATCCTACAACCGTCAAACAAGCTCGAGGCAATTGCAGTACCGCAATTAAAACCAATGAGATATCCTTGGTGGAACATAGGGGTCAGGCCTGACCCCTATGCTACATCCACTAAGAGGTCTCATGAGCATTGGATTATCTGAGAAACTGATCACGCAGCCGTTCAGCGAATCGAGCTCTCTCTTCCTTTCCAAAAATGCAAAGACGCAGCGCTGGCAGATTGATTGTGCCGACAATCTGGCCCGATCGGAAGAGTCGACGTCTGAGCTGATCCAGAAAATCGCTCTCTTATTCAAAGAGATCAAAGAAAACGGGTGTGCCGCTTTTTGGGCAAGCCATCGCCAGATGATGCCTGCCATCCAGATTCAGCCCGCCGTTGTCTTGAAAAACCTTCAGGCTATCTGCCTCTTCTTTAAGCAGCGGGTCCAAAATGGCCAGGACTGTGACCCGCTGGTCACGGAATTGGTCGTGGAGCTCGAAAAGCAGAGGCCTCAAGACTATTTGGGGAGGATTCCAACTGATCTGGAATATGTTGTGGGCCAGGGGGAACATCAAAAGCGATTCAAAGCCCACAAATCTGTCCTCAGCTATTTCGACTATTGGGCCAAGGCCTTCGAAAACAAATGGAAAGAGGTTGGTTCAGGGATGATTACCGCTCCCGAGACCGATCCTGACGATTTTGAAAAGGTTTTAGAGTGGATCTACACAGGCACTTTCTCCTGGGACTGGTCCAAAAAAGAGGTGGAAGGGTCCGAAATCAGCGCCAAAATCTATGAGCTGCAGCATCTTGCCAAAACTGCTCAGGCGTTTGTGCTGCCGGAACTATTTGAATTTTGCCTGCTGCGCGTCGCTCAGCTATCTCATTTCCTGAAAGCCGTTAACGATCTTGACCTTGATGCCAAAGCGATTCAGGCAGTTCCTGTCCCGCCCACCTACAGTGACCAACCGTGCGATCCGCCATCCAGGACAAAGCCTGCAAACGCAAAGGAATTTTACGATGTCACCTGGATCTGTCAGGATAAGACTTCGATCCCAGGCAATGGGCCTCTCTTAGCTGCTCGGAGCCCTATTTTCAACCAACTCCTTGCCAACCAGGAACGGGATCTCCCTGCTTTTCTTCCCTCAGCTTTCTACAAAGAGTGGATCCGGACTCTCCATGAAGTCACCTCAAGCATGTCTCTGAAGCAATGTGTTACCGATCAGAATGTGTGGGAGATATTGCCGTATGCCGAAGGCCTCTTTGCCAGCTTCTGCTCACAAAAAGCCTTCGATACTCTTTCACAGCAGCGGGCCCATCTGATTCATTCTGTCTGCATTGGAGCTGACTGGAAAGATGCTAAAACGGAACTGTTAACCGAGCTCACAAATCTTCAAGAGGTCAATTTCGATCCTGTGGAGACTAATCCAGTTCCGAAAATGATCTTTGTGAAATTGCTTCTTATGAAATGCAATGCCCGTCCAAAAGTGTGGCGGCTTTCAAAGTGTCCCTGGGTTTATGATACCATTGTCCACAACATTGCAGACGCTTGTCCTAATCTCCAGTTAATCGATCTATCAGAATGCAAGGTAACAGATGAGGGGATAGAAAAACTGGCCTCATGTTGTCTTGACCTGGAAAAAATCTATCTGAACGGTTGTAAAAATGTTTCAGGATCCTCTGTCGAATCTATCGCCAAGCACTGCCGGCAATTGAAAGTACTCACTCTCACCAGCTTCAAAGAGATCACCGACCACACTCTTGAAACAGTGGCAGCACAATGCCCGCAACTGCAGGAGCTCCTCCTCAACTACTGCGCAAAGATTACAAGCTCTGCCCTGGCAAAGTTGGCCACAGGCTGTCCACAATTGCGGAAGATCCAGCTTCACGGCTGCACCGCTTTCAACGATCATATTCTCGACAAACTGGCGACACACTGCCCCCATTTGCAATCCATTGATCTCTGCCACTGCAAAGAAATCACGAGCGAGGCGTTCGAGAAGCTGGCGCTCCATTGCCCCAACCTGCAATTTCTCAATCTGAATGGCTCTCCGTTTGTCACAGACAAAACAGTCAAACATCTCGCCAGGCACTGCAGACAATTGAGAACCCTCAGCCTCAATAACTGTAAAGCTATCACGGATCTCTCGATCGAACAGCTGGCGCGACACTGCCCGCACCTCTGCGAAATCAGTCTCACTGGCTGCATCCAAGTTTCAAACAAGAGTATTGAGATGCTCGCCGAGCATTGTCCAAAGTTGCAAGTTGTCAATCTGGTGGGCTGCAAGCTGATCACAGATCCAGCTATCGAAAAGCTGCTGGCAAATTGCCCAAAGCTGCGTGCCTGCAATCTTGTCGGCTGCGAGGGTCTTTCAGCCACTCTCCTGGATAAAGTTGAAAAAGCTATGAAGAAATAAATCAAATAGATAAGATATATTAAATTATCCCAATTAATCTATTATGCAAACAAAATACTTTCACTCCTTTGTTACTCAATCCTGCCTATTTCCAAAAGAAAAGGCGGAAGCATGGCGCTTATACAAAGAGCAGAGTCCAGATGATGCTGTGCTCTTTGTTAGAAAAATCGAGGAGAGCATGGCCGCGCATCGCCGGAACCGCCATTTGCGCTCAACCCCTGTCTCTTACAAAGTGTGGGGTGAAAGATTTATCGAAGAGGGCGCTCTCAAGCAGATGGCAGCGGCTGCCCGCCTGCCCCGAAACTCTGGTTCGGGCCGCCCTTCTCGCCGTCCGAGGCTCGAGG
>JAJFUZ010000302.1 GCA_021372155.1 Parachlamydia sp.
TTACCTTTGTCTTCCGGCAGGGACTTTTAGAGTAAGGCGCTCTGTATAGGCAACGCGCGGGCTCATCACTTCATAGTGGCCGCCGCTGTGAAAGAGAAAAATCCTCCTGCCTTTGGGATTCCCAAAACAATATTGCTCGCGCGGATAGAGACGATTGTTTTTGACTTCGACTCCATCAGGGGAAAAAGTCATGACGAAGACTCCTTCTTTGGCACCATACTTGCGGGCGGCAGCTTTCATTTCTTGATCGCCAAACCAGACCGATTTGCGCCTCATATTATCCGCATATCTTTGAAAGAGAACATCCGGATCGTCATCTCCCCCTCCTGGTGCATCAGGCGCACAAAAGCTGCGATAATCCAACGCTTCCGTGCCATCATCGTTGTACTTTTTATTGTTTTTGACGTTGTTGACATTCTCGATCATATAATCGACGACCTCATTGCGAAGCTGTTCTGCCAGTGCTTCTTCTTCAGGAGAGGTCTGGTCGCCGTGTTTCTGACGCCACTGCAGGAGTTTAGGCCAGATTCCATTAGACAGGGATCTTGGTCCACAGGCTCCATCTCCGATCACATCGTGGACAACAAATTGCGACTGAAGGATTTTCCTGAAACGGCCGATCTGCTGCCCGTAAGGAATTCCTTTCAGCAGCTTGATTTCGTTTTCCATATCTCCGGGATGGATCGGCAGGGTGTCAACCATCGTCGCCATGTCGCTGTATGCTTCCCTTTCCATCTCCTGATAGCTTTCCCGCTCCTCCTGCGCCTGATCAATCTTCTCACGTGCAGCTGTGTTGCACTCAGGCTTTTGAATGAAAATGTTCAATCGGTTCTCGATTTCGCTGTTGTAGTCATGCAGCTTTTTCAATGAACCGCCCAGCTGAAGCAGGAGAGACCGCAGTGTCGGTTCATCTTTCGTCACCTTGCATTGATCTAAAAGGGATTTAATCTGTTTGCTCAGAGGATGGAGTGCGCGGAGTTTGGCTGCATGTTGGGGAAGCAGGTCTGCGATCTTTTCCAGATTCTTGCCGGCGATTTTGGCGGCAATTTCTGTGTACCAGATGCCAATATCGCTAAAATCTCCTTCAAGCCGTTCCAGCTTTTTGATTTTGCGATTTTTACAAATGTTCGTATAGGTGTAAAAAAGCAAAGGACCGCCTACGATTGCCAGGGGCAGGCCGAGGATCAGCATGACGATCGACTTGATTTTTTCGATGCGGCTGAGTTCAATTTTTTTGCCATCTATTGTTTTAAAGGACCAGGGGTGAATGATATGTTGAGTAAAGGATATTTTCGCAATTGTCATAGTAGTACCTATAAATAAATTATTTCAGTAAAAATTTTAACAAAAAATCTATTTTAAAAACAGCAAATCCGTTCTCGCAGGAAAATCCGCTGATGATTATAGTCTGAAAAAAATCCCTTAAATACCCTGAGAAATTATTCTGGAGGCAGTCACATGAGTCTTGAAGATGTAAGGCACGCAAGTCCACCGCGTGAAATGTCTGGCAGTCAAACAGCATTGGCAGTGGTTGTACAGGCTGCAGAAGTTCCTGAAGTGGTCAAGAAGCGCATGTTTAAAGGACCACTGGGCTCATATGCCCTGCATCACGACCGCATCGCCTTTAATTTCGAGGCAGAACGGGAGCGTCTTGATCAGGATATCGCGCAGGTTTTTGCCCTCAGAACCCGATATGAGTGGTTGAAGCGCCTGGTGGATCATGTGCATGAGAAAAAGACAGAGAAATCGCCTGAGATAGAGGCAGAATGGTGTGCTGTCAGAGAGCTTAAAACGAAGCTTCAGGAGTCGCATAACCGCTCCAGAATGGATGCCATTGCAGCCGATGCCGCAACGGTTCTTCCCGTCTGGCAGACCCCTGTGAGAGTACCGGAAAATTTGAAAACACGTTGTGACCGCGTCCAGGCGCTTGAAGATGTGCAGTCTCTGATCAGCGATGCGGCGGTAAAACGTCTCGCCGAATTTAAAAGTTTGGAAGATAAGCAGAAAATCGTGCAAGAGCAGCGAAATGCCATCCGGTTGCTGGAGCGCGCCATCCAGGAAAAATTGCGCCAGCTTCCAACTGCAACATATGAGAGGAATGATTTTTCCTGCTTGAAAGAACCCTGCTGCGTGGACAAAGTTCGCTACCCCAATTCTGATGATTTCGTTGAAACGGTCGCCAAGTACTACCGCTCTGCTGAGAGTATTTGGAAAGAGGTAAAGGGAACTCTGGATGAGGTACGCGGAAAAATGGCCGAATGGGCTGAAAAAGTGCAAAAGAATGCCAATTTTCGCTTTTCCAATGAGCTGCAGGAGTACAAAGTTAATTTAGGTCAATCTGAACTGGTACTGGCTGAGACTTTGGAGGTGTGCCGAAAGCAGTGCGCTGTAGCAATCAAAGGAAAAGCAGACTATCTGGCTTCTCTTGGTCTAGGTGCCCCCGAAGTCAAAAAATGGGTGGAGAGAGCTCAGGAAGAGGTTGACAAGCGGCTCGACCTGCTCCTGTTTGAACTGAAGGATTTGAGGGGCGAGAACAATGTTCTGGATCAGTTTCAGCAAAGACTGGACGGTTATGTAGCTGAATCCAAAGTCGCTAAAAAAGCTTCGGCAACTCCTCCTCCTGCTGCTGTAGAGACATCCAAGGGCCGGTCAGTAAAAGTATTTAGTCTCTTTTCTACAGGCAGAAGCTCTCCAGCCGTTTACGCCTGCCCACCAGCCATTCAGTGGCTGAAGGTGCAACCGGTTAAGGAGCAGCATTGTCTCACTGTATTGTTGCCTGACCAAGATCGCATCAGGCAGATGATGCCTCCGCAAGAGCATTGCAGGGATCTTTCCAAAATACCCGAAGTAAAATGGACATTGGTGGATAGATGGAAGAATTGTTTGGAAGTTGTCTTGCCGAGGGTGATCCATCTTCTTAATGATCTGGTGGAATTTAACCGATCTCTTTCCAGGCTACAGCAACGGAGTGCTTTATTAGAACTGCTTTTCAAAGGTAAGAATTCAAGAATGGAAGCGGCCTTTGGGCAGCAACCCTGGATTGCCGGCTTGATTGCTGAGTTGCAACAGAAGGCCAGCTCACTTTCACAAAGACGTGAAGAAATTCGGCAAAAGCAGACTGAAGTGATGCCCATCCTGCATACTCTTATTTCCGAAATGGAAAGAGTACTTCAAGTTGGAAAACAACTGACCACCAGCGCCGAAATAGTCGACGAGAAGGCGAGAAAGTTGCAGGAATCGATGGCTGAAGCGATGCATGAACTGACATTGATCGAAGGGTTGGCTGTGACAGAATGGTCTGCTGGCGAAGGTGTCAACAAGATACAAACTTTGCTGGAGCAATATCCTGCGAACAGATTTGAGAAAATTTTGTCTCCTCAGCCATTGGATTCACAAGCTGGTGTTGAAACGCAAGCTCTGAATGTTTCCAATGCTTTTAGCGAAATCATGGCGGCTAAGGATGGGCCAGAGAGGGCTGCGAAGCTGGATGCTTTAGAGGCTGAGGGGGCCAGGAAAGAGCGGTTGAAGCTCGATGGACTGGCCAGGAAGTTTCGCGAAGAATCAGAGAGGTTAGATGGCTTGATGGAGCATGTGCTCACCATTTACGCCAATTGGGCTCACCTGGACGATATGGCAAAGGGGATAAAAAATTCACGTCCTATTCCCCCAACAGTTTTAATTTCGCCGCTGATTGAGCTTGTGCGCGGGTGGAATACCTGGAAGAGCGATGTCGTGGAATATGCCCCTTTCATCACAGATGTCCTTAAAAATCTGCGACTCCGCGTCCTTTGGTTAGAAGAGAAGCTGACTCCAGAAAAGCGCCGCTGGAGAGAAGATCAAGAGAGCTTCCTGATGCGCACTGCGGAGGGCAATCTCGAGCGCAATCGGCAGCTGGAACAGGAGATTGGCAAATACACTCTGGCGATCGCAGCACTGGAGACTTTTTGGAAAGCAGGCGAGGAGAAATACCGCTCATTTGTCGCGTCTCTTAATGAAGTGCACGAGCGAAAAGAGGGCAGGAAAGGCACGCTCATAAGCGAGACTCCCTATCAGATAGAAGTCAAAGCGCCGTCTGCGCCTGCTCCGGCGGCAGCCCCAGCAGAAAAGGTGGATTTGAAAGACAATTGGACGAACTTCGATGACCAGAGTGTCATAGACATTCAATTCTCGCTACCCTTTGCTTTTGGTGGGCCTTCACAGGCAGTACCCCCTGTCCCAGCTGCAGTAGAAGTAGGTGCAGCTGTCCCTGCTCCAGTTAAAGCTCATGCAGAAGCACCTTCAGAAGATCTTATGAGTCTGTCGGCTCTTCAGGCACTCGAACAAATGGCGAAGGAGGCATCCCAAACAGGAACGGCCGCTCAAGTGGCACTTCCCAGCTTGCAGCCAACTTCTTCACCTGACGTAGTTCCTTTAAACTTGAAGGATAAAGATAATCCCTAAAACCTTGATGGATACCTGAGTTCTCTCTGGAACATTTCTTGGACGAACGATCGATAGAGAAACTTCGCCCAAGAAATGTACAATGTTCAAATTATCGCTGAAATGCTCTTCGATTGAAGTAAATGTTATAAATGCTTATAATTTGCGCGAAGGGAGCAACAAACCCTTTGTAGAGTGTTGCTGGATGTGGGGGATCTTCCTTTTTATCGCTGGTTAGTTCATTAAAGGTGAACATCTCTGCTGTAGATGGTCCGTCATTCAGTTCTTCAAGGTCAAAAAGTTCGGCGGCCGCTTGAAGATCTTGAGCAGAAAACAACTCTTTTTGGATCCATCCTTTCTTTTCATACCAGGTTTGCTTGACAGATGGATCGGTAGGAATCAGCGAGACAGAATAAAGTTTCTCTTCAGCAGAGGCCTTTGTTAGAATATCCAGGCGAGGTTGCCACGATGGGCGTTCTTCTTCGGCTTTATTCATTTCACAATACTCTTGCGGCTGTCGCACATTACCGACAAACGCTCCATTAGCTATTCTGACTTTGCGGGTAAACTCAATCTTCAATCTTTCTTTTAAAGGAACGTTGCGCTGCTTCGCTTGGAATTCATCATTGAGACGCTCCCGAACGTTGTCTTTAACGACGTTGCCCAGAACTCTTTCTAGATCCGACGACAAGCCATGTTCGATAGAGAGACCTATCGTCATATCATCAGCGTTCTTCAGGATCTCATTTACTGTGACGGGTTGGCAAAAGCCGCTGAGGGTAACACGTTCAAGACAGCGCACGGCGCCTGCTGCTAGTTCCATATAATATCCTTTGTTTTATATTTTGAATCACTAATATACAACTTATTAATTATAATAATGGTAAACTGATCAAAGAGATAAATCCTATAGTATTCTGTGAGCGATTTCGCCATCGCTCATAGGGATAAGAACAACCTTTTGTCCAAGCACAAGGGAATAGAGAGGCGTATTGCCTGCGACAGCATACCAAGAGGAACCATCATTTAGCTTGAAGGTTCTTCCTTCATAATCGCAATCTTTCCAATTCAGAATTTCCACGACTTCGTAGATGGCCGCTTCCGCTATTTTCTGGTTTGCCGTGGCAAAACTCTCATCGACGACCGCAGATAATGGGCTTTGCATCGGGCCTAACAGGCAAAGAAAAAGACATAGGGTTCTAATCATGTTTTGACCTCAAGTTTTTAAGCAAACAGCGCGGTTGTATCCAGTTCGTGGAGGGCGCGTTTGCCTGCAAAGGCGTTATCAAAGGCCACGCGCATTTTTCTCGATTGCGGCAACATGACGATCTTATGCGTAGTCAAGGTGTTATTAATGTAGGGGAGCGCAAGGCCTGCAGCGATCACTTTGTCTAAAGCCAGCTCCTGCGGCGCCAAGGTCTCTGTGCTCTTCACGCTCTTTGCTGAAGAACATATGCGATCTTGGTGAAGCACAGCCATCGGCACGATAGCGGCAATTGGTCACCACAAGAGGGGCTACCTGATCCCAGGTTGCCTGAGGGATAAGCGGGTTGCGGATATAGGCTTCTTGAGCTTCTGCATAAGGTAGCTGGGCGATCCAGAAAAAGAGCAAAATGGATCGCGTAGACCAGCTGAATAAGATGTTGAGCCTATACATCGAGCAACCAGAAACAAAAAGCGACCAGTCCCTCATTCACGAATTTACCACTCATTTCAACGAAACCGTCACCTATGGCATAACAGAGAAAAAAAGAAAGTAAAAGGAAGTTAATTCCCTAACGCGATAGGATATGAGCCTTTCCCGCCCTGGATGCAACCTTGCTGAACAATGATGACCGTGGCTCGCATCTTCTAATTAAAAAAAACAATTTAGGCGTACGCTGCGGAGGCTAATCCGGTCAATTGAAATCAGGGGGGTGGTGCCAGATAGCGCCATTTTGCTTTAAGAGAAGGTTTAGTTGTTGAGTGCAGTGTGCGTTGGCTAAATAGGCATCTCGACAATCAAAGACGGTGGGAAATTTACGGCGCAAAGTGGCAATCAACCGACCGTGTTCCTTTTTTAAATCCCAAATGCAGAAACTAAAGCCCTCTTCCGCAATCGCGCAAAGTAGGGAACCAGATGCACTCACGCGGATTTCCCGAAAACACCACTCTTCTCGAAGCCTGAGCAGCAGTTGCGTGGTTAAAAGATCGACAAAGAAGATCTCTTTTTGATTAGTCGTATAAATCAATAAATGGGATTCCTCATGAATGGTGAAAGTGATGACATTTTCCGAGAGGTGCCAACAACTTTCAGTGTTATTGCCAGGACCTAGCGACCAGCTTTTCAAAGTCTGCAATTGGTCAATTGCAAAAAGTTGCCGATGGGGGAGTGAAAAGATCATGAACGCAAGAGGAGCGCGAATCGTGATCACTTTTTCAACTTTGAGGTGATTGGGGGAAAAAGCGCTATGCTCGTAGAGAAAGATTTTGGGAACTTTTTCATAAACGGAACAGATCGCAAATGAGAATTCTTTCCCCTCTTTATGAAAGGGAGCAATGGCGATCGCCTTAGAGCTATTCATATCGGGGCGAGGCGAAGAGACGCGATTGAGTTGCAAAGAACAAAACCATGGGTTGCGCGAAGCGGTGAGGCTCCAAAGCTCCACCTCATTTTCCGGGGAGTAAAAGGCTAAATAGTTGCCCCCTGAATCTACAGTCAGTCCTTGCAGACTCGGATTTAGCCTCGCTAAATCTTTTATATAAAAGCTATTCAATGAAAAGGGGGTTTCCCTTAAGAGGGACACCAGATGATGAGCCCCCTCCCTTACTGTGGAAGCAGTTCTGATTTTTTCTAAGGTGACAGAGTAATTTCGCTTCGTCTTCTGCGTGGAAAATTGATCCAGAGTAGAAGGATCATATTTGATCATTGTGCTTGCCGTAAATAAAAAGAGATTTTGTTCATTTCTAGCAAATTGGATGGCCAGGATCTCATCATTGATCGGGTTTTTTATTTTATTTACAAAAATTTCAATCGCCACAATTTTAGAGAATTCTGTTTCGACTAAGATTGAGTTCTCCTGAAAAACTCCTACGACGCGGCGAAAATTCCCGTTGAAAATTTTCCTGCACTGGATCAATTTTGGGGTTTTGTCAACGCGATATTGTAAGAGCATTCCCCTCGCAAATACGATAGAGAGGGTTGAGGAATTGTCATCTAGATGAACCCACAAAGGTTCTGCAGGCAATGAAATGGAACAGAAGGGTTCTGCTAAAGTATCCCTCAGGCAGACGCGAATATTGTCGGGGCAGATCGCTATGAGGCGGTATCCATGTGACGATAATTGCCAGGCATGAACGACAAAAGGGATCACAAGGGACCTTTCTTGTATGCAGGAACTCTCATTATAGCGGTAAAATGAAAGGGCTGAATAGGTCTCTTCTAAGGATGTGATGCAAAAACTAGATTTAAAAGAGGAAAATAAAAGGTGGCCGAAAGAACTACAAGATGCACCTGGACCAAATTTGAAAGAATCTGCTGCATTTTTGACAATGCGCATTAATTGCAGCCGATTCGCGAAGACAACAGCGCAATAGGAACTATCTAACGCAAAATGGATCGAAAGAGGAGTTTGTTCAAATTTAAAACTCCAACACTTTTTTTTACCACTCATTTCATAAATTTCAACTGTTTGTTGGCAAATGATTGCAAGATAATAGGAATCTTTCGAGAATTGAATGAATCTGACTTCCTTTTCAAGTGTTTGATGATGGGCAAAATAGGGTACTGCAGCTGTTTGTGGTATCCAGATATGCACCTTGTTTCCCGTTGCGCCCACAAGGTATTTTCCATCGGGAGATAGGGTCAGCAAAGTGAGGGGTTCTTCGAGAAAGAGATCGAACCATATTCCAAAATTGACATTTTCAAGTGTTGCACTTTTTAAATCAGCCCCTTGTAAATTGATCCGATGCGCCACGATATTTTTCAAAACGGCATCATGGAACTTCGCGTCTTTAAAATTTCCATCAGAAATATTCGCATTGGTGATATGTAGCCTGTTTAAATTGGAACCACAGCAATTTTCACCTGCTTTTACGAGGATACTTAGTGCATTTCCCGCGGCGATGGCGCGCTCTGGATTTTCAATGGCACTCGCTAAAAGCGCCCTGAGAAAATGTTTACGCCCCTCCCCATGATAAGCGTTTTGGCACCAATTGGCTTCAAGTGTCAAACGGTGCTCATCTTCACAAAACGATTCAGAGTTAAAATATTTTATCAGTGCGT
>JAJFUZ010000308.1 GCA_021372155.1 Parachlamydia sp.
TCTCGACTGGAAAAGCCTCAGTCATCACACAGGCAACCGCCCTGACGATTATGTCGCTGCTGCCCTTCATCGTGATGATCCTGACCTCATTTCTTAAAATTGTCATCGTCCTGTCGCTCTTGCGCAACGCCCTGGGCGTGCAGCAGGCGCCTCCGAACCAGATCATCAACGGCGTAGCCTTTATGCTGAGCCTTTTCATCATGTATCCCACGGCGCTGAAGATGTACGATGCGTCCGAGAAGGTTATCAGCGAGACCAAGGCGCCCGAATCGATCATATCGCCTGAATCCGCACAGTACATTGTGGAGATAGCCAACAGAGCCAAAGAGCCTCTGCGTGAATTCCTGCGCAAAAACTCCACCGTCAAACACCAGGCACTCTTTTACCGCATGGCTTACCGGATCCTGCCTGAAAATCACCGTGCCGATTTAAAGGTCGACGATATGATGATCGTCGTTCCATCCTTCATCACAAGTCAGCTTAAAGAGGCCTTTGAAATCGGGGTTCTCATTTACATCCCCTTCTTTGTTATCGACCTGGTCACCTCAAACGTGCTTCTGGCCATGGGGATGATGATGCTGTCCCCTGTGACAATTTCCATGCCGCTCAAACTCTTCCTATTGGTGATGCTTGACGGCTGGACCCTGCTGATTGACGGCCTCGTGTCGACATTCAGGTAAATGTAAGGATATTTTATGTTCCAGACACAAGTGATTCAGCTGGCCTATCAGGGATTGCTGCTCATCCTGATCCTGTCAGCTCCTCCCATCCTGATCAGCATGTTTTTCGGTGTTCTGGTCGCCATTTTTCAGGCAGCGACACAGATCCAGGAGCAGACGCTATCCTTCACCATTAAGCTCGTTGCTGTGACTCTGACTCTGATGCTGATGGGTGGATGGCTCGGCGCTCAGATCATGCAGTTTGCCTCCAACATTTTCACCCACTTCCCCCAGTGGAGTGGCCCCTCATAAGATGGGACAGGACTACGTTTCGCTATTCATCAATTCAGCCTTCGCAGCCGGTAATCCAGTCGCCCCGCTTTCCCTGCTTTTCCTTTTCTTGGCGCGCATGCTGCCGATCATCGCCCTGTCGCCCTTTTTCGGAGCCCGGGTTCTGCCGCACCCCGTTAAGGTCACCTTCGCCCTCTCTCTCTTCGTGATCTTTCTCCCGCAGCTGCTGTTTGTCACCAAAACGCCGCTCGAGTTCAACCTCCCGCTCCTCATGATGTTCATCAAAGAGATCTTCATTGGTTTTGCCATGGGCTATCTCATCAGCTGCCCCTTCATCATCGTGCAGAACGCGGGCATCATGATCGACCACCAACGCGGCGGCGCCAGCCTTATGGTCAACGACCCTACGATTCAGAACCAATCGTCCCCGCTTGGCACACTCTTTAATATGGTCCTGATCTACCTCTTTTTCGTCATCGACGGCCCTTTCCTCTTTATTGAAGCGATCTCCACCTCCTATGACATCATTCCGCCCGACCAGTTTTTCAACACCCACTTCTTTTACAAGGGTTCCAGTTTCTGGGAGTTGCAGATAAAACTCTTCGGCAAGGTGATGGATCTCTCCATCCAGCTCGCCACGCCCGCCCTGCTCATCATCCTCATGACAGATACCTTCCTTGGCATCGCCAACCGCCTGGCTCCCCAGGTTCAAATTACATTCTTAGGCATGCCCCTGAAGTCTCTCCTCGCCCTTGCCGTCGTCTGCTTCGGCTGGAAAATCTTCGCACAGGAACTTGTCAAGCAGCTCTATGAATGGCTGACCGCCATGAACCACATGATCACAATGTTCAAGCCGCCTTGAAGTCGAAGACTATCCATCCAATTGTTTCGTGATAAGCCAAAGCTGAAATCAAGCAGATGATGCCATGAGGATTCTTGGAAACGAGAACGAGATCAGCTCTACGAAGGGCTAAACGTGCAATCGGCTTACTTCACCTTCGGTACCTGTACGATAATTTCGCTTTCTTTCTTCTTTTTCTTTAAGCGTTCGGCGGCGAGCCTTTTCTTCTGCGCGGCTGGATCGGGAGGGGAATCGTAGGTATAATGGAGCTTTTCCATCTCTTTGCCAAACTGCTGCTGCATGACATACTTTTGGGTGAACTTGAAGTATTGGCGCCACAGGCCAGCTTGATGAAAAGGCTGCTCATAGCAATAGGTGAAAAGATCTTGAGTGCATTCGGCAATCTGCTGGCCGGAAATTTTCATATGCAGAAATTTCATGATACCTCGAATGGAAGCCATCTGCTGATCGCGCGTGCCGCCCCCATCTTTGCCGACAAGGTGTTCAAAATGGGTCACGTGGACAAAATGGTGTTCTTGGTGCATCCAGGGAAGGTATTTGATAAATATCTCTTTCAAGGCGCAAAAACCGGTGCGATCGCCCGTGATGATCTCATGCAGCTTGTCATCGAAGGAGAGTGATTGATAGGGTTCAGATTCCATGCTTAAGGGGCCAAGAGGGCGGATACTCTGGTCGAGATAGAACAAGAGGGAGACGGCCTGGTCGCGGGGGTCGCGCATTAAGAAAAGGACCTTATAGCCGAGTTTTCTCAAAATGGCGATCTGCTCCTTGCGGGGATAGGCATGGATATGGATGAAGGATTTAGATTTTTCCGCTTTTCTCAGCCTGGTCTGCCATTCTTCGAAATTCATGACCTTGACGTAGGAAAGATTCTGACAGCGCTTTCCGGTTAGCTTTTCCATCGTGTTGGTCAAAAGACGCGTTCCCGATTGAGGAGGGGTGACAACCACGAAGGGATCATGCTTCACAGCAGCTTCTGCGAGGGATAGAGACAGGCAGAATACAAAGATGATGGGCCAGAAGCGAAATGTCATAGAACATACCTCTGTACGTTTTTCGCGATAGTATCAACCACAGCTTTTTTTGAAAAGCTGACTATTCGGTATAGCTGAACTGTCTCAGCAGATTGCCGAAATGATTTTGCATCGCCTTGATGTGGCGGGGTTTGAAGTGCTTCTTCCATTCCCCGATTTGTCCTTTGCGGAAGGTCTTTTCCCCCTTCTGGCCAAAGAGATTTCGCGAGCGGCGTTCTATCTCCTGTGAGGAGAGGCGCATGCGCAGGAATTTAGCAATTTTGGTCACAGCGAGGATTTGACGCTGCCTGGATCCCCCGCCCTCTTTTCCAACAAGATCTTCAAAACGGGTCGTATGGACAAATCCTGTCCCCTGCATCGCCCAGGGTACATAGCGGGCAAAGATTTTTTTGACCCCGCTGAAGCCAGTACGGGCTCCAGTTATGATCTCAAAGAGCTTGTCGACAGGAGAAAGGGACGCATAGGGCTCCATATCCAGATTGAGCGGACCCAGCGACCAGTTTTTCTGTTCGATAAAGAAGTAAAGCGAAACGGCCTGATCCCGAGGATCGCGGACCAGGAAAATGACCTTGCAGCCCAGCCGCTTCAGGCTTGCGACCTGTTCTGGTGCAGGCAATGCATGCATTTGGATAAAAGAATGGCTGTTCTCGGCCTGGCCAAGCTCGGCCTTCCATTCGTCAAACGTGAGCTCATAGGACGAAAAGATGCTGTGGCACTTTCTTCCGGTCAGCTGCTCCATTGCTTTGATCAGCAGGTGCGTCCCTGCCTTCGGAGGCGTCACGACAACAAATTTATCATGCTTTTCGACAGCGCTCAGCGAAGTGAAGCTGCCCAAGATCAGCAGAAAGACAAAAAGGCTTCCGAAACAAGCTTGCATATATACCCTGTGAAATTGACGTCATAATCCCGATTTGGCCAATTTTTGGCAAATTTTTAGAAGTGAGTTGCAAAACTCGCTTTGAAGAGCCTTTCAGGAACCGTAGTGACTCACAGTTACTTGTTGGTGAAATCAGTAGTCAGGATATGTTTGATGACGGGATCGATGACCCGAAAGCCCGATTCGATTCTTTCAATATGATCGGTTTTTTCAAGAACAGTGAGACTAAGAGAAACGCTGCGAGCCGAAAGGGCCACTTTCTGCAAAAATGCGCTGCCTGTAGGCTCCCTTAATACAGAATAGGTTGACATCATTTGTAAAACGATTCGTTGGTTTTTTGATAGGGAGGAGAGGTCGTTGGCGATAGAGGGAAATTCCTCTTCTGCGAGCTCTCTCCATACCTTAAATATGTCCTGAAAGGCAGGCAAACTATCCGACTCCCACAGTTTTGAACACAAACGATTTACATAGTAAGCATGACACTCGGTAAGATTAAGAATCTCTTGGAGGGCAACGTCTGGCAGAAGCGATTTCCACCGGAGCTTTGCCTGCTTTTGGATAAATGGAATATAATGCTCTCGGTTGATCTTTTTTAAGTCAATACGATCGAAGAGCTTATAAAAGGGTTTATTGCTATCGTCAAATATTTTTGTGAGCAGATGTCGATGGCTCCCCGAAATAATAAAAGTGATGTTGTCAGTAAGCTGGGCAAAATCCCTCAACACCGCCTGTAGTTCGTCAGAAATGTCAGATTGGACAATATCCTGAAACTCATCAAAGAAAATGACGGCGCTTTTCCCCTTCTTTTTTAAGAGTCGATCGATATCTTGAAGCAAACCTTTCACAAGATCCACAGGGTTTTTTGAAAGTGGTTTTAGGTCTAAGCCTACATGAAGTCCACTAATGGTGAGAGAAAGTTTTGCGTGGCGCACCAACTCAGAAAGTTTTAAAAACGCCTTTTTGGTTTTCGGAAGCAATTGTGAAAACAGATCATTTAGCCCTTCAAGAAATCTTTGAATCACAATTTCATCTCGAAAAGCATTAAAAAATTGGATAGAGGCAAAGGGTATTCGTGACTCATGGATTGCCTGCAAAGCCAACGAAGTTTTGCCATATCGGCGAGGCGATATAATCAAAGTGTGTTGGATATTGTCCATGTTATTACGAATCCGCTTCTTCTCTTCAGTGCGGTTACAAAAGCTATCTCCCTTGGCAACTTTCGACGGAAACATAGGCTGTCTGTTCATAACGCTCCTTCGA
>JAJFUZ010000313.1 GCA_021372155.1 Parachlamydia sp.
CAAATTCACACAAGATTATCCAACTCACAATCTGAGTTCTAGTATTTGGACTTATTCAGTGTATTTAAATTTTTAAAAATGTTTCAAAAAACAACGATATTTTACTCGCCACTGCTTTTGGGATATTATCCAAAAAATTATATAATTACCGATTGAATGACTCTGTTCCAAAATCCAGTGATTTTTGCTTTTTGATAGAAAATCTTAATTAGCAAGAAGAATCTAGTTTTTATCAAAATCAATATTCGCTATCTAAAGACTTGAATCACAAGTTGTATTACATGGATGGTGGCCATTTATGAAATCTAGTGATTGAGTTTTACATTCATCACTAGATTTTGGTACTGAGTCCGGGTGTTGTCACCTTAAAATAAAATACACATCTTAAACACTCTGATCCTTGAGCTATTTCTCTACAGAAAGAGTATTCCTTAAGAATATGCCCGCTTAAGTTCTCTTTTCCAAAGGATACTTAAGCAAGCAGATTAATCTATTTAGTCAAGCTTTTTTTCGAGGAATTTTTATGAAAGCAATAGTGATAGGGGCAGGCGAGGTTGGATATCATATTGCAAAGTTTCTTTCCTCCACACACGACGTAATTGTCGTAGAAAAAGATGAGGAAGTCGCACGAAGGGCCGATGAACTCGATGTTCAGGTTCTTGAAGGAAACGGTGCAAACGCTGATATTCTCGCCAGTATAATTCACGATGCGGATATTCTGGTTGCTGTCACAGGAATCGATGAAGTCAACATTGTTGCCTGTATGACTGCAAAACTGATCATAAGATCTCATCCCGGATGGAAAGAAACAAAGACAATTGCAAGAGTTAGCAACCCTGATTATATAGATGTGCCTGTAACCTCAAGGTCTCAGGTTGGAGTCGATATAATGATCTGTCCTGAACTTGCTCTCGCCTCGGAGGTTGCTGAAGTTCTTTCAACTCCTTCAGCCATAGACACTGAAGTATTTGCCGGGGGAAAAGTTCAGATGACGGAATTTGCCATCCGTCCCGAAAGCAAGCTTGTAGGAAAGCAGATCCAGGATCTCAAGCTTGATGATTGCTGCGTTGTAAGTGCAATCTTCAGGAAGCAGGAAATCGTTATTCCTCATGGGGATGACATTATTTACGCAAACGACCATATGGTAGTTGTAGGCAAGCCCAGAGCTCTGGAAGAACTTGGCCGCGTCTTCGGGAACGTGGAGCCTCACAGAAACAGAATTCTCCTCATAGGCTGCGGTATTGTGGGATTTTATCTTGCCAAATTGATAGACAAAGACGATAATGCCGACCTTAAGGTTATCGAGTACAGGAAGAATCGTTGCATAGAAGTGGCCGAGATGCTTGAAAATGCCCTTATTTTAAATGGGGACGGCACTGATGTCAACCTTTTGAGGGAAGAGAATATCGAAGACATGGATGTCGTGCTTGCAGTTACGGACAATGACGAAAAAAATCTGTTATGCTCTCTTCTGGCGAAGCAAATGGGGGCAAAGAAAGTGATTGCAAGAGCCGATCGTCCGGACTATGTGCCTCTGTTTGAAATGATCGGAATTGATATGGCGGTCAGTCCCAGGGAAGCGACCGTAAATGAAGTTCTTAAGCTTACAATGGGAAAAGGTATAGAAAAGCTTACCATGCTGGAAGGCGAAAAAGCGGAAATTATCGAGTACACTGCCTCAAGATACTCAAAAATAATAGGAAAATCCCTGAACAAGGTCAAGGTCCCTAAAGATGCGATCGTTACCACTATTGTTCATAATGATGAGATTATCATCCCCAGAGGAGATT
>JAJFUZ010000326.1 GCA_021372155.1 Parachlamydia sp.
CTGGACAAAAGGAAGCTTCTGACAGAACAGGAGCCGGTCGGGAGCGCCCCCGTTGTCCGCCTTCGCAGCGAGTTGCTTTGCCTGGTCAGCCAGCAGATTCTGGATCCTGAGATTTGAAGGAACAAGCATGTCTCCTTCGCGTTTTGCTGCTTGAAAAGGGGAGACTGCGTCAAAAGTGAGAGGGGGCAGATTCCGCCGCCGCTCATGAATAATTTGCATGAGGTAATGTGGAGGGGGATTATTTTCGTCATTTGAGACAGTTAGAAGTTCGATGGATCTAATGGGAAGAAAGTTGCCAACGGGTGTCATATTTATACTACAAAAATTGTGAATGGATAAAAATTATAATCCATTTATATTTATTGTGTTAGCCTATAGAAATCTTTAGAGGTTGTCATATCGTGAGGCGTTTCCTGGATCAGTTGTGGGGGCCATTGCCGTGGATGCTAGGGGTGATCCTGATCCTGCAGCTGTCCCTCAGCAAGCAAAATGACGCCATCGTCACCTTCTTCCTGCTGCTCTTCAAAGCCTCTGTGAGTTTCTCCCAGGAAACCAGGACAGAGAACATCCTGGCTATTCTCAAGAGCAATCTGATGGTCAAAGGACACGCCCTGCGGAATGGCAGTTGGACGATGCTGGATGCCAGCGAGCTCGTGCCGGGTGACCTCATCCGTGTGCGCATGGGCGACATTGTTCCAGCCGACATCTTAGTCTCTGAGGGAAGCGTCGAGGTGGATCGGGTTGAAGTGACTCCTGGGGGCAGGATATCTTCAGGTTCCATTGTCAGAAGGGGAGAGGTGACTGGCGTCGTGGAGTCCGCTGGAAAGCGCTCCCTTTTTGCAAATACTTCCACTTTTGCAGGCATAAGGAAGATTGTCAAAATTCTTGTAACGATGTCACTGCTGGCTGCTCTCGTCATTTATGCGACCGACAAACACCAGATGGAGATTCTTCTCTTTGCTCTTGTCCTCCTGGTTGCTTCTTTACCTTTCTCGCTGCCCGCATCCGTCACTCTGATGAGCGCTGCGGCCGCACAACAACTGGCTGAAAAGGGCATTCTGGTGACCCGGCTCTCCGCGATAGAGGAGGCAGCTGGCATCGACCTGCTCTGCTGCGATAAGAGCGGCACCCTGACGCTGAACCGCCTGGAATTGTTGGGCCTTGAAGCAGCAGCTCCGTTCAGCCAGAAGGAGCTGCTCCAGTATGCGGCTTTAGCCTCCCAGCAGGGCAGCCAGGACCCGATTGATGTGGCCATTCTCAGCCTCGCTCAGCAGGAAGGAGTTCTGCAAATGGAGAGGCGCCTGAAATTCATTCCCTTCGATCCGAAGTTGAAACGTTCCGAAGCGTTCGCCAAGATGGATGAACACAAAATCCTCCACATTGTCAAAGGGGCTCCCGCGGTTGTGGCAGCTCTGGTGAAAGAGGGAAAAGAGATTCAGGATAAGGCGGACATCCTTTCAGAAGGAGGTTATCGCGTCCTGTGTGCCGCAGTTGGAACGGAAGAGGAGCTCCAGTTTGCCGGTTTTCTGCTTTTCGCAGATCCTGCGCGGCCCGAGGCCAAAGGGGTGATCTCCGATCTGACTTCCATGGGAGTCGCCGTGAAAATGGTGACGGGAGATACACCTGCGACCGCAGAGGCTGTCGCGACGGAAGTGGGAATCGGCCCGCGCCTCTGCAGGCGCGAGGAGATTCTGACAGGCCACTTAAGAGAATGCGAGAGTTTCCCAGAAGTATTCCCAGAGGATAAATTCCATCTTGTGGCGGCTCTGCAGAAAAGTGGATACGTTGTGGGGATAACTGGAGATAAGGTCGATGATGCACCGGCCTTGAGACAGTCGGATTTGGGGATTGCCGTCGCCGATACCTCAGACGCGGCTAAAGCCTCTGCCGGGATAGCTCTACCCCAACCCGGCATCAGTTCCCTCGTCGATATCATCAAGGCAAGCCGCACAGCTTTCATCAGGATGAGAAGTTACACACAAAATAACATTATTCAGTCCATCCACATCGCACTTTTTTTGAGCCTCGGCTTGCTTCTTTTCCATGTCTTTGTGATCACTCCACGCCTCATCATGCTCCTAATCTTTGCCAACGACAGGATTGGTATGTCCCTGGCAAGCGATCGCGTGGCGATCCCTCCAATGCCCTGCCGTTGGAATATCCGCAACGCTCTTGGCTCTTTTGCGATCGGGCTATGCTGGGTGCTGTTTTCTTTTGGAGTCTTCTATGTGGGAAGAGACTATTTTTCTCTGGCTCTGCCTGACTTACAGACCCTGGTTTTTCTTCTCATGGTCTTCAGTAAGCTGGCTACAGTTTATCTCGTGCGCAATAACTTTTGGCAGGTACGTCCGGGCAAGTTGCTTCTAGGCAGCACGATTGCCCTCCTCGCTGTTGTTAGCCTTCTCGCATCCTTGGGTATTCTGATGGAGTCCCTGAAACCTGGGATCATCGTTTTGCTTGCCCTGAGTGTCTTTGCCTTCATGCTCCTTCTGATAAAGGTCAGGCAGGTTTTCGGTTTTCAACGACACGATTGGCGCGCCTTTCCTGATTTGCCATGAGATTGGCGCAATACATAAACCCAGACGCATTTGTTCCTCAGGCTGATTAAATGGAGTCACGACATTCCACAGGGTATCCAGATGGAATTTGCCCGCGTCGCAGATGAAGTTCACCCAGACATGGGCACCTCCACCGTCGAGGTTGTCGCGCGCATGTTTCACGGTGCCTTCAGGAACCGTTTTTCCTGGGGTGCATTCTTGGATATAGACACGACCAATATGTCTCGCAATCTGAGCGTTTTGATTTTGGCTCAGACGGAGGATTAGATATAGGAATTGTTATAGAAACATTAACTTAATTACAAAACTATAACACTAATTATAGAATTAAACAAAATTATAAAAATAACAGTAAATATAAATATTAATATATAAGTATTGGTGGAACAAAATTGGACATTCTGGTATGATCAATTTTTTACGATTTATGGGTACTATCATGAGTTTGCAATCCCTGTTACAGATTTTCAGCCCTGCGCCTCATTTGCCGGAGATCGCTGATCAAGAGCAGATCAAAAGCGACTACAAATACTGGCGTCAGCGCATCTTCTATTCGATGCTGATCGGCTATGCATTCTATTATTTAACTCGCCGCAGCTTTACCTTCGTCATGCCAGGCCTGATCGCCGACCTCGGCTTTGATAAAAGCCAGCTGGGGCTTTTAGGCAGCATCCTTTCGATCTCTTACGGCATGAGCAAATTCATCAGCGGAGTGATGGCCGACCAATCCAATCCACGCTATTTTATGGCGATCGGCCTCTTCCTGACAGGTCTCTGCAACCTTTTCTTTGGATTATCGAGCTCGCTTTGGGTCTTCATGCTTTTCTGGGGCGCTAATGGGCTATTTCAAGGATTTGGCTGGCCAGCCTGCACGCGCTGCCTGACCAACTGGTACTCGCAGTCTGAGCGTGGTTCCTGGTGGTCTTCGGTCAGCGTGGCCCATAATCTGGGGGCTTTCATTACCCCCTGGATTGTCGGTCTTTGCTTGAAATATCTGGGCTGGCGCGCTGGCATGTATCTTCCCGGAGTTGTCTGCCTGGCCGGCTCCCTGTTTCTGATTAACCGCCTTCGCGATGCGCCGCAGTCTTTGGGGCTGCCTACAATTGAAAAGTTCCGCAACGATTATCAGGGCAAACAGAAAGAGGAGAGCGGGCTGTCGACGCGCGAGCTTCTCAAAGTTGTGCTCTCCAATCCTTACGTCTGGATGCTTTCTTTTGCTTATTTCTTTCTCTACGTGCTGCGCATGGGTTTAAGCGACTGGACCGCACTCTATCTTTATGAAGTGAAGGGCTACGGTGCGCTTGGGTCGAGCGGCACCTCCTCCCTCTTTGAGGCGGGTGGCTTCTTTGGATGCCTGACAGCAGGTTGGTCCTCAGATCGGCTTTTTGGCGGACGACGGGCGCCTGTTTGCACACTCTTTGCCGTCGGCATTATCGGAGCCATTGCCTTCTTCTGGCTTGTGCCGGACATTGTGATCCTCCAATGGGCCGCCATCTTTCTTCTCGGCTTCACAATCTTCGGCCCCCAGCTGCTGATCGGCATGTTCGCCTCGGAACTCTGCCCCAAATATGCTGCCGCGACTGCCAATGGCTTCGTGGGCTGGATCGCTTACATTGGCGCCGCCGTTGCAGGCTTCCCGATGGGGGTAGTGATCGACAAGTATGGATGGGGCGGAGCCTTCGCTGTGCTTTTCGGCTGTTCCCTTCTGTGTCTTCTTCTTCTTCTCCCATTGCGTGGAGTTACTCGCGCTACTGTCGAAGGTAGGAAAGGGGCGTTTGCCTGATGGATCGAAAATTCCTGGAGGGAAATCATTCAGGTATTTCTGGCTGACAGCGATAAATAAATCTTCGATTTCATCCGCAGGCCGATAGGTCCCTGTCTTTTCGTCGAATTTTTTCGCATGTCTTTCCCACACAGTTGAGACAGTTAATGTTTGCTTAAGAGAGAAATCGCTCGACCAATCCAGCTCTTCGTCGATTTGGATGGTGCAGGCTTCGTTAGGAATCAGGACAATAGGCTCAAGATAGCGCTCGCGCAGCTTTTGATAGAGAGTTGTATCAGCTTCCAGCAAATCATCCTGCCAGAGAACAAAAATTTTCGGAAATCGGGTCGAAAGCTGGCTAATCCGCTCCAGCAAACGCAGATTTCTATTCTCAGGTTCCAGATCTACCCATTCATTTAAGGGCATGCCATCCGCGATATTCTCCATTTCTGCAAGTTTAGCTTCCAACTTCTTATCCTCCTGCACCCAATCGTCATACAAATAAATCGTTTTGATGCTTGCATAGGCATCTAGCTCCACATGGATATTTCCGTCTTTGGTCTTCCGCCAGGGGTTTTCCTTCAAAACCTGGGCGATTTTCTGAATGGCTTGAGCATATTGGAAGAGACGTCTTTGGTTCAGGATGATTCTTTGTGCTTCGAGCTGCAAAAATTCAAGCATGACTTTTTTGGGTACCTTCTGCCTGCTGTCAGCACCTTCAATATGTAGATGGTCAGGAAGGCCCTCCCAGTTGGGAATATCTGCAGGAGCGAATTCCATTTTATCTGGAACCCTGCCCAGAAGTAGGCAGGATGGGCCTTTGACACAGGTAGTCAGCAACTCCCGACACAGGTTGAGCAGGACCGAGGTTGTGCCTGCATCTTTCAGAAAGACAACCCGGCTTGAGGAAAATCTCGAGAAATCAGCCGAGGCGGTTTTTGTGGCGGCGTTGTAAGTGAGAAATTTGCTGTTCAGAAGGGACATTTCAGCGCTGATCATTTTCAATCCAGTGATTCATTGGTGTTGTCGCGCACACCATACAAAACACCTCGTTAAAATTCTATTTATTTTGCTCTGTGTGTTATATAAATTCATTCACATTGCATTCAGGAAGGTGATTCTATAACCTATATAAGGATAAACCTATTTCTCACCACCAGGAGGTCAACGTGTTGAAAAGATTTATCCGCCACTTCGCCCTGTTAGCCGTTTCAGCGGCCGCCCTTCATTCTCCACTTATCGCCGCAACTGATTATCAAGTGGAAGACCAGCCCCAGGTCATGGAGTGCGCCATCCAGCTGGAACATAAAGGCATCCTCAAACAAAAAGAGAATGGGTATCTCTATGTCGAAGTATCAAAAGACTTTATTGCCAAAATCCTTCCTCTGATCCAGATGACAGGGAAGATTGTCCCTCCGCGCCACTACACCAGTAAAAAAGGGATCGGCGCCCACATCAGCGTCATGTATGAAAACGAGCGCATCGAAAAGGAGATCTGGCAGATCGGTGAGATCGGCCAAACATTTACCTTCCAGGTGAAAGAGCTGCGCACCGTCAAGCTGAACAAAGATGGCAAGATGCGCAAGCTCTGGCTTCTGGCAGTGGAAGCGCCTGCTTTGGAAAGACTCAGGGTAAACTATGGCCTCCAGCCACTGCTTAAAGGGCATAACTTTCACATCACCATCGGCACGCAAATGCCAGGAAAGTCAGAGAATATGGCCGAAAAGGTCGCCGAATGGGTGGCGCAAGAGAGAGAAGCTGCCTGACCGCTTATTCTACCCTTTTGACAGGTGGTGGGTTCCAGGATCCATCCAGGACTGCTTTTTGCGGCCAGTAGAGGCGCAGCATCAGGTTAAATTTTCCTTCGGGGGCGGGAAGCCAGTTCGACTCCTTCCCGTTCCCAGGGAATTGATGCTGGATATACAGGTTCAGGGAGCCATCGGGATTATGCTGCAAGGTATTGCGGGGGCTTAGGGTGAAGCGATTCAAAGGATTGGCTGCAAAGAAGAACTGATCGTTGTATAGGGTCAACGACCAGAAGCCGTTGACTGGCGGCAGCTGATCTTTCTGAAAATGGATCACGTATTTCTGCGATCCTTCTAGGGACTTTCCTTCCGCATCCACATCTGTAGCCGGATAGATGGCATCATCGGGAAGATTGGCTCCCAGGCCAAACATGGTGATGTAGGCGCGCTGCAGGTAATCGGTTCCATAGTTCCCAGCTTTCTTTGGCACCAGCCAGCCATTGACTCTTTTGCCTGCCTCTTTGGCGTGTGCCACAATTTTTTTACGACCAAGTCCGGGCGCACGCTCCAGACTGTGCTTGAGTGCCAGATCCAGTTTGTCGATATCAAAGTCTTGACCAGGGACAAGGCCAATTTTCCCCATCAGGGCTACCATGGAAACATCCGCGTCGGCTGGGGGATTCTCTTTCATCAGCGAAGCTAGTCTTGCAAAGTAGCTTGCGGCGCTGAGGCTGTTCACCTGATCCCTGACAGGCGTCTTCATGTCGACATCCGAAGTGACTGTACCCTTTGGCGGTGTATAGGATTTGCCATAAGAGCTGAGGGGAGTCAGTGTATACTCATTCTGTATTTTATGAACTGCCTCATAATCTTCAGGAGTCCCTGTGCAATAGGTGCGGCCAAGGACCCAGACCCATCTAGTGGGAGATTCAAACTTCTTAATCTCTTCTGGAAGCTCTCCGATCCAACCGGGACCTGTGATGGCGAAGTCGCCAGCCATGCTGCCGGTCGTCCTAATGCCTGGAGAGGCGAAGACGTTTGTCCAGCCGTTCAGCATTGGCATCAGGTAATAGCGCCCCGGTTCCGCGGGAACGTGCAGGATAAAGGGCTCCTTGGAAAGATCAAGCCAGGCTGAGGAATAAAGGGTGTCGGCGTTGGGGGCGGTAACATCTCTGAATTCAGCAGTAGGGTATTTGCGCATATTTGCGAACTGACCCATGGGTGCTCTTCCCTCTGTTGGAGTTTCCACATTCGTCATCACCCTGCGTGTTTGATCCATTGTGACCAGCGGATAACCATAGATGTATACTTCTGTGGCAATCGTTTCCGCTTCTTTTTCACTGAGGGTGGGGACTTCCTTCGAGCAGGATGCGATAACGAGCAATGTCAAAATCCAAAGAAATGTATTTAACCTGTCCATAATCCCTCTCCTTCTTTTCCATTAGCTCAAAAAGGAATGGTTGGCAAGTGAATTGCTCAATAGTACTATACACAACGTCTAATTTTGACATAATCTCCATTTAGTGATAAACTTCCATTTACCCAATAGGGGAATATGCAGCTCTACCAACACACTCCGCTCCTTGAATCACAAAGCCTTTCCCTGCACCTTGGCAAGCCGGTTTATCTCAAAATGGAGGCCTTGCAGCCGAGCGGTTCCTTTAAGAACAGAGGCATGGCCAGGCTGTGCAGCTACTCTGCGCAGCAGGGAGCGAAAGGTTTTGTGGCCTCTTCCGGAGGCAACGCAGGACTTGCGGTGGCCTACGCTGGGAGACTGTTAGGATTGCCGGTAAAAGTCTTTGTCCCGGAAGGGACGCGGCCCATGGTTTTGGAAAAACTCCGCCAGGAATTGGCTGAGGTCCTCATTTTTGGAAAAGTCTGGGATGAGACGGATCGCATGGCACGCCAGACCGCTGAGGAGATAGGCTACGCTTATATTCCTCCATTTGACCATCCTCTGCTCTGGGAAGGGCATGCCAGCATGATCGAAGAGGTAGCTCAGTCTGGCATCAAGCCTGGCGCTGTGCTAGTTTCTGTCGGCGGAGGCGGAATGCTCTGCGGAGTCCTTGAGGGGCTTCACAAAGTGGGTTGGAAGAATGTTCCCGTAGTTGCAGTGGAAACAGAAGGTGCCGCCTCTTATCACGCTGCCCTTCAGGCAGGCCATCCCGTGACCCTCGATAAGATCGACACTATCGCTTCTTCGCTTGGCGCCAAACGCGTCGCTGAGGAGGCTGTGTTCTGGGCTAAAAAGCACACCATTCATTCTTGCCTAGTCTCAGATAAGCAGGCCGTCAGCGCTTGCCTGAGATTTGCTGACGATCATCGCATCCTTGTCGAGCCAGCCTGCGGGGCGACGCTCGCGCTCATTTACGACAAGGCGTCCATTTTGGAATCATTTTCCACAGTTCTTGCTATCGTGTGCGGTGGCAATTGCGTCAGTCTTGCTCTCTTGGAACAATGGAAGAAGCAATTTTTCTTGTAGGAAACAAGGTGTGAAACGACAATGATAGATCTTTAAAGGAGGCGTCCATGGGAATCTGTAAAATCGGGCAATTAACGGCTGACAGCTGGGTCAGGAGTTCAGACAGGCTGCTGACAGCCTATCGTCAGTATTCGACCAATGGCTCTACCTGCTCCAAAGGTCGCTTGTTGCTCGGTGCCACGGTCAACGCTGTCTATGCGGTGGCTCTTGCCGCCTTCAGTGTCTTAGGCCTTGTCATCTATTGCGCAAGTTTAGGCCATGTGAAAAATACGGAATTGTTCTATGCGTGCCTCCATGCTGATCTGACAACGACATCCCTTGCGGCTTTTTTTCGATTTAAACCCACCATGGAGAAGCTGCGTGCATTGGAAGCCAAATGCTTCTGCCGCACGCTGCTTTCCATTGACGTTTTTTGCCCGCTCTCCCAGGGTCTTCTTCAATTAACAGGCAATCAAATGCCCAAAGACAAGATGGAGAAGGGGCTCATCGATCGAATCAATCGTCTCGATGCCAAGCAGCTCAGTCAGACACTCACGCTTGATCTTGTCAGCCGCGCTCCTGCGCAGGAGGCCTATGTCCGCCTCCTGTCTGTCCTGCATGCCCATGCCAAAGAGTCTCTGCTCCCTATCCTGGATGGAAAAATATCCGAAATGTTAAAAAAAACCGTGCATCCATCTGTCCGAGACGGTTGCCTGGATTATTACCTCAAGGCTTCCAAAAGAGCAGAAAGCTCCATGGAACAGGAGCCTGTCCTTGCTGCTCTGGATAAATCGTCCAAGCGCCATGACTACATGATTCAATTCCTTGAACACTATCTGTCACACAATATTTCAGCTGACCTGATCAGAAAAATAGCCCAACAATATCGTTTGGAAGCAAGTGATGATGAACCTATTACAAGAGCATGGGAAAATTGTCAGAATCAACAGAAGCGCCTAGCAGCTATGGTGCCTCTCTATCAGATGAGACGTCGCCCCCTGCACAATCTCGATTACCATTGTCCGCGGCTTGTCGATGCGCTTTTAACCCATGCCAGAAATGTCCCTTACGAGCCTTTGCTTTATATCCGCCTGGACGAATGCATCCGGCCAAGGACAGACGCCAGGGGCATTGTCCTGGAAACCCTGCAGCTGGCCCTGCAGCATCGGCTGCCACTCTTGCGTGACCGGGTGATCGAGGTCATCTTAATCAATGCTAAGACTCTTGGACAAGGTTGGCTGGAGCTGCAACCCAATCTCATTGCACAGGGACTTCAGGAGACCGGCCGTCAAGTTATTTGGGATCCAAACAAACTGGGGTCGTTCCGAGATATGCATGAAGTCCATGCTTATTATTCCCAGGAAGCACTGGCGCTTGCGCAATATGCAGTGGCGAACCCCGGAACGCCTCTTGCGGAAGCTTGTCAGGCTTACATCCGCAGAAACTCGCGCTATCTGGAAGCTGTGCGATCCTATTCTCCGCAGGAACAGCAAATGTTTTTCCAGCCGCTATTTAACTTAGGTCTGGTCTAAAGAAGAGTTCGGTTGAAAGCGATTCTTTTTGATATTTACAATATGTATGCATATCATATGTATACATATTGAAGGAGGTCGCATGCTGATCGTCAAGCACACTATCGAAACAAAAGCTAAGCCAGCCGCTATTTGGAACATCTGGCAGGATGTTGAAAACTGGAAGTCATGGGATCATGGCATCGAATTCAGCACAATTACTGGACCTTTTGCAGCCTGCACCAAGGGCACTTTGAAGCCGAAAGGCGGACCCCTTGTCCACACAGTGCTGACAAAGGTGGAGCCTATGAAAACATTTGTCGACGAGTCCAGGCTTTTTTTGTCTAAAATCATCGTCTCTCACGATCTCACAGAAATGAACGGAAGAACCTATGTAACCCATCAAATTGAGATGAAGGGCCCTTTGGCCTTTCTGTTTGCCTTTCTGATTGGACGCAAGATGAAGAAAAATCTGCCGCAAGAGATGCAGGCTATGGTCAGAAAAGCCGAGGCTTATGAAAAAGGAAATTGAATGGAATAAGGTCAGCGATTTTAAGGGGCCAGAGCAAAGCCCGGGCTTCTTGTTGTGGCAGGTCAGCACCGAATGGCGTCGGCAGATGGAGAGTACCCTGATGGCATTGGGATTGACTCATCCACAGTTTGTCCTCTTGGCTAGCGTGGCCTGGCTAACGCGTGCAGGCGGCCAGGTGACCCAAGTGGAACTGGCGCGCCACTGTAAGACGGACATCACGATGACTTCGCAGATTCTGCGCACACTGGAAAAGAAGGGTTACATCGAAAGAGTACAGCGCAAAGGCGATGTACGTTCCAAGTTTCCTGTAGCCACCAAGCTGGGCCGACAACTAATCGAAAAGGCTCTGCCCGCTGTCGAAGCCACCGACCGGGAGTTTTTCAAACATCTAGGGCGAGATGTTGCCACTTGTGTGGCTATTTTGCAGAGGCTGGTGGAATGAAATACTGGTTGGGAGTAGTATCACGCGAGCATGTTCTCAAAGGTGTCCTGGGTGGATTTGCCCAAGTCTGCCATGGCAAGAAGGCGCCGCTGCTGAAAATGGCCGCAGGGGATGGTTTCCTCTACTATTCCCCCAAAATGGCGTTAGGTTCCACAGAAATCTGCAAACGTTTCACCGCTTTGGGAACAATCAGGACAGGCAACGTGTATCAGGTCGAGATGTTTCCCGATTTTCATCCCTTCCGCATTGATGTCGACTACGTGCTCTGCCGGGAAGTCTCTCTAGTGGCCATTTTTGAACAGCTGGAACTGACGCGCGGCAGGAGCTGGGGCATGCAGCTCAGGCGGGGCTTGCTGGAAATCAGTGCGGCCGATTTTGAGATCATTTCGAAGGCGATGTCTTAATTTTCTCGACGACTTCGCGGATGGCATCGATGACGAGTTTTGGCTGCTCGGTATGAATGTAGTGTCCGGCGTGCGTCTTGGTGATATGCCTGGCATTGAGGCTTTGTGCTAAACGCTCCTGTGTCTTCAAATGGACTTGGGAGAGAATAGGTCCGAAGTCCAGGGGGGCGTCCTTTGGCAGAATGCCTTGCGCAATCAGGGAGCGAAAATCGAAAGGCTGATCGGTAGTCAGAACAACCGCCGGCATGGGGTGCAAAGGGGATGCAGACCTCAGTTGATTAAAACTTGCTACCAAGTCAAGCCGCTCCTGGATGGTGTAGCGGTCCAATTCTTTTGAATAATTGCTGTTAAGCCTGATCCACAGGTCTTGCTCTTTTGGTGTCAACGCATCAAAAAGCTGCTCGGTGAGGGTATCGACGAGGACAAGACCGACAACTTCGTCAGGATAGGTGCTGGCGTAAAGCCTTACGATGAGACCAGCGTAAGAGTGCCCGACCAGTACATAAGGGCCGGGGATCTTGGTTGCCATCAACAGGGTGTGCAGATCCGCGACAGCATCTTTAGGCGTTGTGGGTTGTGGCACAGAGGTCGAGCGGCTGGCAATTACGCTATCCTGATCCGTGATGGTCACAGTTCCCGGACGGTCATAAGCGCAGACATGAGTGAATTTGGAGACCTCTGAAATGACAGGTTTCCAGATAGAGGCGCGGTCAGATCTTCCCGATACGAGCACAACGGTGGGTGATCCGTTGCCCTGGCACTCCAGATAGATCTTGCGCTCTGAGCTAATGTCGACCAATCCAGAAAAGGAATTTTCTTCTGCTGCATCCCCGTTCAAAAAAAAGATTGTCAGTAAGAGAAACCTGAGTATCTTGCCCATATAGCCGCAATATAAGATGGATTCCGGAGTAAATCAATGATTGTTTTACACGAAATGTCATAATCTCAGAATCACGCATCTTGCCTTAATTAATTGCAAACTTTCTTCAAAACAGGCATCCCTTCTGGGGCAAGCAATTGGAAAGAATAATTCTCTTGTGGAACTGGACCTGTCAGACAATCGCGACATTGGCGAGGAAGGTTCTGTAGCTATTGCCAGAGGCCTAACCGACAATCGATCCATCAAGGGCATAAAACTGCGCAGCTGCGCCCTGAGCAGTGAATTTGGAAGAGCATTTGGCCAGGCTTTGGCGGCAAACCGTACACTATTGGAATTTGATCTTTACAATAATCCGTTGGGCATAGAAGGCACAAAAGGAATCGCGGAAGGATTGAAAAGAAACGCGACGATTGAGGAATTCAAATCCGATTATCATCTGACACCCTGTGAGAGGCACATCGGTTTTGAGGCAGTGGCAGATCTGATTGCGCAAAATACGAATTTGCGGAAATTAGTGGTGACTTGCGGACCCTGTTCACCCGCAAGTTTATCTTTACTTGCTGAAGCCCTCAAACGCAACACCCATCTCGAACATCTGGAACTTCAACAAATCCAACCCTGTCAAGGTGTGAAGGAAGGTATTCTTCAGGACCTTGCAGAGGTGCTTAAAAGCCACCCCGTTCTCCATACGGTCATCCTCAATCAAATTACGATCGAGTTCAATGCCATTGCCCTGTTTGCAGATGCGCTCACAGCTAACCCAACGATCATCCATTTGGATCTCTCTGGAAATCCCATTGATAAAGAGGGACTTGCCACTTTTGCCCAGGCTCTGAAAAAAAGTGTCGGTCTTCGCTCGCTTTGCTTGGAATATCCTTAAGAGGCAAAAGAGGAGCTCCAGCATTTTATGCATGATGCCTTTACCACCAATCCCTATCTCAGAGAGATCATATTCAAGGGTAGTAGATATGGTAAAAGGTTCATTCTGCGTCGCAGAGAGGCACTTGCCAATCTTAATATGGAATCAACTGCCCTGCTAAAACATGCTATAGCCTGACTGCGCTGTATTTCTAAAGTGGCCCGTTGAAGCCGGCAAGGTGGAACTGGGGATTTCAGTTTTTGCAGGTCCAGGTTGCAAGCAAAGCTCGGGATTTCGTTCCATTTCTGTTGTGAGCATGGCTGCCATATCGGGATGCAACCATACTTTGTAAGCATAAAAGTGCTGATAGGAAGCACTCTGTTCATCCTGCCTGTAGGCAGCGATCAGACGGTTGACGATCATAAAATCGAGAATCGTCTTCATCTGTTCGCGGTCGATCGATCTCCACCCAAAGCGCCCGGGTCTTGCTTCGGCATCTCCGCCAACCATACGGTTCTGAAATTCCTTAGACAAATACCCATCCAGACAATCTTTAAAAATGGCTTTCACTTTTCCAGGAAAGTCTTCTGTCCATACGATGTGCATGGGCAGGAGAGCATCCATCAGGCTATCCAGGATTCTATCCTTTGCTTGAAGGCTCGCAAAGCCGACGGCGGGAGCAGATTTGTTTGCGACAGGGGATGAAGAGGCCGCATAATAGGGTGGCAAGCGGTGAGCCTGTTCCAGCAGTGTCCCCGGCTCGAGTTTGATAGGGGGCAACTCCTCCCGGCTTTTTGGTTTTATCCCGATGCAGGCCGGGTTGTTCTTAAAGTTGGGAAAATAACCTGCCAGAACCGAATAGATTTCATTCATCCTTTGGAGATTTCCCCAACTGCAGCCATAGGAAAAAAGCTCTTGAGCCTCTTCACAGCGGTGAATAACGCCGATATTACCCAAGATGACATCGAGTTCTTCATTTCGGCAATGGTTATTTGCCTGGGGCGGCAGTGCTTCCCAGATTTTAATGGAAAGGGCTTTAAGTTTCTCAACGGATTCAGGAACCGGCATTTTGGGCTGGTTTTGCTGCTTCGTGACAGATGATGACGGACTAGATCCGACGGCTTGGGTTGAATGCATAAAATCTCTCAATTGTTATTTTATACTCGTTTTAATATGCACAAAATGTATCGAATACCTCTTAAACTAAAACACAATGTAAATTTAATGCAACATTTTAGGATGCTGACATGTGCATAAAAGGATTGCGGAAAAGCCGAAATTTAAATAATATTTGGCCATAAAATAAAATTTACACTTATTTTATTAAATCGGTGAGCAATGGATCCAGACAAGCTGATCAGTCAATGGTGGTCGAACACAGCGTTATCATTTGATTGCGAGGATTGGATCGAAAAGAGCTACATCAACCCAGCGCCATTCTGGGAAGGGCTTTTTGCCCTGCATCAAAAAAGCAAGCGCGTCCCCATTCAAAGTGTTCTCTCAGAGCATTACGACTTCTATCAGGACTGCGTTCTGCGCCATTCCAATTTCCACGACGTTGCCTATACCTATATCACAGAAGACAATACCGAAAACTGGACCTACAAACAGCTCCACGCCTGTATCAATTACCATGTCCGCAAGTGGTCTCAGCATAATCCTCAATCTGGTCAGCTCATCGTCATTGCCCTTCCGCCAGGAATTGAATTCCTGATCTCTCTTCTCACAGCACTTCGCTTCGGCCTCACCATCTGTTTCCTGCCGCCTGGCCCACTCCTCGGCAAGAATCGCCTGACACGCATGCTTTCATCCATCAAGCCCCAGCTGATTGCTACCCTTGACCCCATCCGCGAAATCCCAAACGTCCTCCTCGACCCCAAGGGCCTTGATGAAGAAAACCATCAACCCCATTCCTTTAGCTACAAGGCTTCTAAGCCAGTCCAGATCAGCCTCGCCTTCCATCGTCAGGAGCCTCTCGCCTTTGTCCCTCTTGATGCCCATACGATGTATCTCCATGCCCTCCGCGATGGCCTTCTTGGCCTCAACCTCCACGAAAACAACTCCTGGACGGCGCCCCTTTCCTGTCCGATTCGCACCGAGCCCTGCAGCACTCTGATGACCCTTCTGACAGGCTCCCGCAAAGTCTACGTTTCCGACGAAGCCATCAAAAACAATCCCCGCATTCTCGAGGATGAACGGATCCATCTGCTGGGCTTGTCCAGCGAGCTTTTGAATCTCTGGTCGCGAACCCCAGCCGCTCCTTCGCGCTCCCTCAAGGGCGTCTATCGCGATGCAATGGATGTCAGAATTCAGGCTCTAAAGTCTTTCACGCAGCTCAATCGTCTGGACAAAGTGCCCCGCTTCGAGCTCCTCATGGATAATTCCCTCGGCGGCGCCCTGTTCATCACCCGCCCGCATCATGAGTTCTTTAATGCCTACCTCAGACCTAATCCAGGATCGCCCTGGTGGTTTGATGACTTTTCCGGAAGCGGTCTCAAATCCACCATGAACTTTGGCATTTTCGCCACCGATATCTCCTGCAAAGAAAACAGCCAAAAGCCCGGTAACCTGCTCTGTTCAACTTCGGAAAAAAGCTGCGTCCTGGCTGGCTCTAAAGTCCCCTGTCGCTTTGGAGCGACCTTTCCCATTAAAGAGCTGGAAGAGATTGTCAGCATTCTCCCATTCGTGGAATCCTGCCTCATCCTTCCCTTCGACAAGGAATTTGGCTTCATGGCCAATAAGTTCTTTACCCTGTTAGTTTTCTTCAATCCCATGAAAAAGAACCTCACCGACAACGAGAAAATGGACTGGAACCGCGAAATCATGGAGCGCATCTCCGACAACCTTGGCACAGCCTATCTGCCCAACCAGATCGACTATTTCCCCCTCATCCCGAAAATCTCCCCGAAGGGCATCGACCGCATCTGGTGCGCGACTCAATACCAGAAAGGCCTGCTGGCCAAAAAAGCGCAAACACCCGTTTACCAGCT
>JAJFUZ010000332.1 GCA_021372155.1 Parachlamydia sp.
TCTCCTCAAATGTCTGCACAGACCTGGAAGTGGTTCCCCCCTTCAGAGACAGGTTTGGACTCCTGGAAGTCCCTATTTTTCTGGAAGATGGCGGATATCTTTGGCGCAAACATCCCCTTACAATGAATCCAGCACTGGAAAATAGCTTGAATACACCTGGCATCAAAGTGATCATTATCCATCCGATGCATTTTGCCATCAACACACCTCACTTTGACTACATGCGCCAGATCAAACAAATGAAGAGTCGGGAGCAGTGGCAAAGTATGGATCTTACAACACTTAATAAATTGAGGTGGAATGGTTTAGGAATTCGTTTACTTCTGCAAGATATTCTGCAATCCAGACTCTCCTATCTGCGTCTCTCCGACCTTCTTTAGCGTGGCATAATCCCCTTCTACAATAGCCTGGATAGCGAATATGAAGCGACCTCTTTCAAGACAAAGATCAAAATCATCTTTGGGGTACTGCCACTGGTCCTCACCAAAAAAATACTTTCCTGGTCCCTCCTTCAACTTGGGTATGAAAGGCTGCAGATCGATCTTTTTGCCGTTGATCAACGCCTGGATATAGTTGGAACACAAATCATCTTCCATTGAGGGAGTCGTACCCTCATGCCCCATTGGCATATATGTCACAACTGGCTGATACAATTTTCTTATGAAGACGGCTGTGGCCTCAGCGTTGATAAATCCAGCAACTAAAATCATATCCGCCCCCTTAGCAAGCAGAACTCCTTTCGCGCCTGCAGTTGTCCGATGCAAGACATGCTTATCAGAAACATTGAGATCTCTAACACGGGCAGGGGAATTGGGAATCGTATACACGAAATTAGAGCCTGGTTCAGGCTTACCTATCAATACCGGTTGTAAAACCTCTCGAGCCAGACGAGATATCGTTGTGCAGGTTTCAGCCAGTTTGTAGGAACGAGGGTTATCTTTAAGGATATAGCAGGCCGTCGTAAAGGATCGAAACACATCGATCACAACAGTAACCTTGATTTCATGTGGCGAATGCATAGCGGCTCTTTGAATGAATCTGTACAATTCCAACATAATTCAACTATTGATAGAGTGAAAGGGCAACATCATGAAAAAGCAAATCGAAGCCTATCTCCACCAGCACATCCCAATCTCTAAGGCAATGGGCATCGCGGTCGTCGAAGCCTCCTTAGAGCACGTGGTCCTGTCCGCCCCATTTGCCAGCAACATCAACCATAAGAAAACGGTTTTTGGCGGAAGCCTGCACGCAGTTGCCACACTGGCTTGCTGGTGTCTCCTGCATATTCATTTAAAAGAAAAGTCGGTACAGATTGTGATCACGGCGAGTGAAGTGGCCTATCTCGCTCCTGTGGAGGCTGACTTCGAGGCGGAATGTCGACTCCCCGAAGCACATACCTGGCAACGCTTCCTCAAGACGCTAAAAGCGAGAGGCAAAGCGCGGATCCAGTTAACGTGCCAGATCCATCAGAACAATCGTCTAGCAGTGGATTATCGGGGGACATTTGCAGCGCTTAAGCCCGATTTTGGTTAGGGGGTTCATCATAGCGAGCCTTTTTCTTGACTTCGGCCTGCTGTTGTTGCCAAATGGCTGTTGCTTTGTTCAGTGCATGCCAATCAACCCGTTCTTCATGAAGACCTTCCGCATCAACATAGCGAGAGGTGTCTCTTTCTTCTTCCTGCTTATGCAGGAGCACCCCGTTAAGTCCAGTGATCACTTCCTTGATCTTTTTAGCCATGTGGCAGCGCATGGCCATCTTACTTAGATGAGCATCGTAATATTGATTTTTCTCGGTAATATCAGAACGATAGACGATGATTGGCCGCCCGCAATAGCGGTTGATATAGTTGGCGAGCAGGCGTCCGGTTCTGCCGTTTCCGTCGGCGAAGGGGTGGATGGATTCGAATTCCTGAAAATAATCTCACAGGAGTTCGCAGAAATCCTCGTCGTTTTCAAATTTTTCGACATTTTTTAGCGCTTCGTTGACTCTTTCAATCCAATACTCAATCTTAGTGGGAACTTCACCTGGAGGAGGAGGGACATGTTTCGCGATTCTGACCTGAATGTCGCGGTATTTTCCGATATGCTTTTCTTCGATCTGTTCTCCGACTATAAGCTGCTCGCGGGTCAGCATGCCTTGCCATCTGGCAATCTTTTTGCGATCGAGCGGCTCTCTACGCTTTGCACACTCCTGGGATTCAACAAAGGCGCCGAAATGACCGCTATCTACGCGCTGAAACTGAGGTTGCCGATAATCAATTCCCCTGATCCCTTCGATAGCGTTGCTTTCATTGAGAAATTCAAGAGCACGGGACGAGAGATAGGCAGGATTGATGGTCATGTTATACCTCGCAATTATAAAACATAATATCAATTTTCCTGTTTTATTTCAACACTTTCTACAGGAGTTTCATGCTTTGCTCAATTCCCGTCATAATCTGCACTAAAAAAGCCTCAGGATTTTTGTTGATTTCTTTCAATGGAAAGAGGGCCTTTAAGTCTGGACTGGCTACCGCTGGAGGTAAACCATACCTTTCCAAAATGTAATTTAACATCAACTGACCGACTCTGCCATTCCCATTTTCATACAAGTGAAGTGTGACAATCCGTTCATAAACTTGAGCGGCCATCAGAATAGGATTTTTCTTCCCTTGATCGCATTTAACAAGCTCTTGATCGAGCCAATCTTGAAAATCAATAATATTTGCTCTTAGAGAGGAGGGCTGACAATAGAGGTGCCTCCAACTTCCGCCTGCCCGGTTGATATGCCCAATTTGATTTCGTGTGATACCCGCGTGTTTTACCTCGGGATCGCCATCGGTCAATTTCTTATGGATGACCGCCATCATCTGAAGATAATCCATATCTTTACCTGGGGGAGTCTCCCTGTGTCCTTTTGCCCGCCGACGCATGAAGTCAAGAGCCGATTGCCAATTCTCGCGAGCCTTTATTAATACGGTGGAAGTCTGCGTCAGCGTCTTAGATGCTGCCATCGAAGCATCGTAAGAGCGCTGCACATCACCCGAACCGAACCCGCTCGCGCGAATAGACAATTCTTTGATTTTCCCCGCTAAAGACTCGGAAATATCGCCTTCCTGCAAAAAAAGAGCCTGATAGCGTTTTGGTGAAAAGACAAAATCGAGCAGCTGGTCTCTCCAATCCGTTTTGACATTGAGCTGCTCATTATCCATCTTAGGCAATAAACGATCACATAACAGGTTACCGTTGGTCTGAGCCATTAAAAGCATAAAGGGGGAAGATTCCTTCCCACTTCGACGGAACAGGAGCTCTTGCAGATTTGTAAATAATTTGTCATCGAGCTTACCAGCCTGCAGGATGAGAGTTTCAAAAAGAGGAAGACTCTCTTTCTGTGAACACTTTGCTAGCAAACCTTCAAGAAGACTTGTATTTTCCAAAAGAAGCTTGGGATTTTTCTCCGCAATTGCTTTTATCAGAGCCCTATCCTCTGCCGCAAGATTGCCCTCTTTAGCAAGCAGATGCTTCAAAATACCCGCATCGACCTCTGACATTCTTCCCTGGAGCATAGCTAATTCTTCAGAACCCTTCAGAGATTCCTGAATATGGAGCAACCCTCTTTGCATTTCCTGCAAACCGCCCGCTTGCATCGAAGTCGGCTTATCCAGAACCTGCATCGTAATTTGAAAGATCTCCTGAATGGAATAGATTTTGTCCTGATTTCCCAACTTCGTGATAAAGGCCACTTTCCGGCCTTGAAGGCCTGCTTTAGCTTCGATAGCATCTGCACGAAGGGAGCTTTCTTGAAGTGCATGCCCCCATTGGCTCCCATCCAGTGAAGAATAATCTGTTAAATTGCTCATTGCGGTCCTCTGAAAATAAACTAAGCTAACTATTTTTATTATACTAAAAACAAAATAATAAATACTGTAGATTTACAACTCATTCTCATCTTATGGTGACATTAAAAATCAGAAATATAAATACCGATTAAAAATATTATAAAGAGATGATAAATTTTGTTTGTCAGTCAAAAATAAAATTGCTAAGGTGAACTTCATGGAAATCAACCTGGAAGAAATCACTCACCACGCTTCATGGGTGCTGGCCGTTTTTCTGATAGGCTATACGGCGATCGTGGTCGAACAGGTGGTCAAGTTCAACAAATCGGCGACAGCCTTGCTCATGGCCATCGGCTGCTGGACGCTCCTGTTCGCCGAACCAGCCGAATCGGTCGACAGGCACCTCTTTATCCTGACCTTTCAGATGTTCAAAGTCAGCCAGGTGCTCTTTTTTCTGATGGGGGCTTTAACGATTGTGGAAATCATCAATGCGCACAAGGGCTTTCGCATCATCACGGAAAAGCTGCTGATCTCCTCCAAGCGCAAGATGCTCTGGACAACAGGAATCGTGACGTTTTTCCTGTCTGCCGTCCTGGACAATCTGACGACCACCATTGTGATGGTCTCGCTCATCTCCAAACTCGTCCAGGATCGCGAAGAGCGCCTCATGCTGGGCGGAACCATCGTCATCGCCGCCAATGCGGGTGGAGCCTGGACGCCAATCGGAGACGTCGCCACAACCCTGCTCTGGATCAATGGACAAGTCTCCACAGTGGCCTTACTGCGCACCGTGTTTATCCCCAGCATACTGGGCCTGGTCGCCTGCCTGCTCTGGTTCAGCACCAAGTTCAAGGGCGAATTTCAGCGCACAGACGTCGATTTGGAAAAGACAGAACCGGGGGGCACGCTCGTGCTCATCCTGGGCATATGCTCGCTCATTTTTGTGCCCTTTTTTAAAATCCTAACCAACCTTCCCGCCTTTATGGGCATGATGTTCGGCCTTGCCGTGATGTGGGTCGCCACAGACCTTCTCCACTATCGCTATAGCGACCGCGAGCATCTGCGCGTCACCTCGATCCTTCCCAAGGTCGATATCTCGGTGATCCTCTTTTACCTCGGCGTGCTCCTCTCCATCAATTCCCTCGAAAGCGCCGGCATCTTAAAAAACCTCGCCCTTTGGCTCAACGCATCGATGCCCAACCTCTCCACGATCCCCATCCTGATCGGCCTGGTATCTTCGATCGTGGATAATGTCTCCCTTGTCGCAGCCACAATCGGCATGTATGGCCTCACCCAATTCCCCCTCGACTCTCCCTTCTGGCTGGCCACTGCCTATTGCGCCGGGACCGGAGGCAGCATTCTGATCATCGGCTCCGCCGCAGGCGTTGCCCTGATGGCCATGGAAAAGGTGGACTTCATGTGGTACACCAGGCGCATCACGCTGCCGGCCCTCCTGGCCTACTTCACAGGCGTGTCCTTCTTCTATCTTGTCAGTTACTAAAGCTTAAGCTACAATCCCTTGCATGGTTCATCCCGCCACCGCCTCAGATCCTTTTATCCGGCGCGTCGACGCTCTTCTTTCTGATCCTCAATACCCAGAATTTGATATCCGGCAGAGACTCCAGCTGCATTTCCAGGGAAGCCATATCACTCTGTCAGATGGAGAAGTGATCGATATGCATAAGATCGATCAAATTCCTGTCAACCGCATCCTGGGATGGTTGCCACTCCTGACTAAAATCAACATCATCTTCATGCAGAAGGATGTCGCGGAGGGACATAAAGCCCTCCTGCCCTCTGTCGAAGTGCCCTCTTCTCCAATGCCCTCCCTTTCCGATTCCGAGTGTGCTGAGGCTAAAGACTTCAGGCAGGAAATAGAAACTGAGATAGATGGAGTGGTCACTATTTATGAGCTGGATGCCCTGCGCATCCTGCGCATGCGCTTATTTGCGGCTCTGGGAAAATGTCTGCAACGCGACGAAAATTTGCTAAACATCGCCATCAAAAAGCAGTCGAATCAAGATCAACCGACAGATTCTACAGTCAGAAAAGAATTGGGAATCGTGCGGACTTCCCTCATCCAGATGTTTGGCTATATTCGCAATTATGCTCCGGAATATCTGTCAGAGGCCGCAATAAAAACCAAAGATATCCTGAACATTGTGGCAGCGCTTCCAGAAACCTGGAAACACAAACAAGAAAGCTCCGACAAGCATAAGCTCGGTCAGTGCGTGGAAGACATCCAACAAATGTTGACAACACTTCATCGAGCATTACAAAAGCCCTATGTGCTGTTTCCCTACCTGTTGAACCGCATCAAATCTGTGCCCAAAATATCATGCCCTCTGCCTGTGGATAGAGAGGCCATTGACATTTCAGCAAGAGACTGGCTGCACGATGCGGTGGCCAGCTGGGAAATTGAATCCGACACATTTCTTCCCCTGTTCAAGGAGATCAACGAGGAACCAGAAAACCGCCAGAAGGCGCAAACACTCGAAGAATCCAGAAAAAGACTCATCCGTGAGGCTAAGCAAACAGTCAATCCTGCGATTGCCAGAGCCCTTCAAGAGCTGCCTGATTTTGAACAACTCCCTGCTGATCGACAACTGGATGGACTTGCAGGACTGGATCAACTGAAAAACAGCTGCGAATCCGTTGGCGACGACTTTGAAGCCTTCTCTCAGCGCATGCAGCAGTTTACTAAAAATGTCAAAAAATTGATCCAAACTAATCGCGGCGAGCTGCCTGAAAATGCGATTTTTCCCCACTACAGTCATGACGCAGATGTGCAGCTGCCCATCAAAGTTGAAGAGGAGATCGATACCCCGCAATACTGCTACTTTCGAGTGGCATCCGCCATTATTGAGTCGATCAAAGCCCGCTGTTCGCTCTACAAGAGATTTTACAAACTCATCGATCAGGTGATGACCCCAACCTACAAACACTTAAGTGGCGTCCCTCTTGTCGATCTGCTGCAGTGGCAGATGCGCGCTCATTATGACTCTGTTGCTGAGAAATTACCAACCCAGCAAAAAGAGCGACTGGAACAACATCAGGTTCGCACAGACCTTTTGTTTGCCCACACACGTCAGCTTCTGACAGCACAGCATCTGGATTCTGGCGTTGAATCCTTCGAACATTTTGAATGGACAAGCCGGGCCTCTGAAATCGCTAGAGATGCTCATGGGGATCTGAAACTTGCACCTGACCATGTGAAACCACTTCTGAACCATTATGTGGGCCTTGGAGATGTGCTAGGGCACTTCCTGCTGTTTAGAAAAGCGCACCAGATGCTGACCCGCAATCCCTATCAGCGGGCGCATGCTCCAGAACTGGAAGAAAAGTTTTATTGCGCGCTGTTTGGGATGATCCGAAAAATGTTTCTCTCCCAAAATTCAGCAACTCTAACAGCAATGATGGAGCCTCTCCTGCAGGACGCAAGCATTGCGCAGGAAAAACCCTTCTTCGCTCAAGTGAAGGATTTACTCAAAGCCTATCAGGGACTTTCACAATTACAGGAGAAGCTTCGCCAGCAAAATCCTCCCGACCAGAAAACCTTTAAACAACAGGCGCGTCAATTCCTGGATCACCTGACGGCTAAAACAAAAGAACTGGACGAGCGAACTGAAGAGATCGGACTTGCCCTATCCCTCTATCTTACTGAAGCCCATGAATCCTCGCCAAACATCAGACAAATTGCTGAAGCTCTGCCTCATCTGCAGGAACTTCTGCAACAGTTTATTTTTTCACCCGCGCAAAGACTGATCAGTTATCTGGCTATAGATGAAATTATCACAGAGGAAAAAGCCGAAGCTGCCAGTCGCCAAAAGAGGGCCGCCGAGCGAATCGAGCGCAAAAAAGCCAAAGCCAAAGTTCCTGTCAAAAAAGCGGAGACGGATTCTGCCACTCCTCCCGCAGCCACACAGCCGCCACCCCCTCCCGAAGCTCTCAGCCTTTTGCAGACGTCTTTTCAGCAGCTTGAACAGCGTTATCGCAGTCTTCTACAAGGTCAAACTTCTGAAATCGCTAAGACGCTTCTGGATAACCTATTGCTCATAAAAAATCTGTGCGCCACAGTCGATGGGCATGGCGGACGTCCCTCATTCATCCTGGAATGTGGATTGGCGATGACCGTTCATTTGGAACAAACACTCACCTTACTGCAGAACCCCGGAATTTCTAAATCCATAAAATCAAATACTCAAGAACTCCTCAAAAGCATGGGGATGGAATACCGATGGAGCCAGCATGCCCCGCACCTTCTGTTGCCCCCAGTTCCGCTTGCTGAACCAATTCGCAAATACCTGGAAGAGCGCCAGAAGGTGATTGCCGTATCCAGCCGCTACCCAGCCACAGGACGCGATCCTCTGTCCATCAGCACCCTGAACGCCTGTACTCTGGAAAAGCCAGGCAAATCGCAGGCCGCGATCCAGCTGGTACGCAAACACTATGCTAGTAAAACCAAAGACAATCTTCAAGCTGGTTTAGAGACAAGCATCGCCCTATTGAATGCCTTTGGACCAGCGCCATCCAGTGCTCCGATGGAAGAGCCTTTAAGTCCTTCCGAATTGGAAACAACTCTTGCGCCGGCCATTCACTCTGAGATCGATGTGGCCTCAACCAGCGCGACCTTACACCGTTTTGAAACTCTTCTGGGCCGCATTCAGAAATTCCGAGCCGTCTCGCTCTATCGCGAAGTTGAAGGCAATCGAAACTGCCTCCAGCGCAAAGGCACCATCCAGCAAGCCCTCCAAGAGCTGCAGATGCTCCCTTTGCTATGCCGCGACCTCCTCCTGGCTCCAGACGCCACCTCGCAAGGGCTCATTCAAGCCAAGCAAGCCTGGCTCCGCCAGGCCGTCCTGCTTGAGAGCGCGCTGTTGATCATCCTCTCCCATCTTCCGGCTTCCTTGCCTCATTCTCAAGCGCACTGTCTTTGGGAAGAACCTCATCCGGCCCGCTATAGTCATCAACTCGTTTCTTTAACTCAGCTGCTGCGCGCATTCGCGAAGTTGTCGCCCGTCTCTTTCCCCGCCCCCTTAATGGATGAAACGGAAGAGATCGCAAAAGAGGCAGAACCCTGCCTCAAAAAACTCTACCGCTATCATGTAAAGGATCCAAGCCCTGCTAAAGTACGGCTCGAAAAAATGCGCAACCTCATGCGCCTGCGCGCTCAGCTCCATGAAGGGTTGGAACCTAACACCCAGGATCAGCTCGATCGGCTTCTGAACGTTTCCAGCGCATCCCAGCGTGCGGCCAGATTAGATGCTCATATCCTCGACGTTCTCAAAAGCGAAGCCAAAATACCTCTTCTGGAAACACTGGAAGTGGTGGAAGAATGGCTGAGCATCTATGAAAGGCTCCTGATCCAAACATCCGCGAAATCCAGTTAGTTGCTCACTTCTTCACATCTGTATAAAACTTCCGCAGAAATTCCAGCCTTTCTTTGGCGTAAGGATATTTCCAGTCTAGCGGATCTCCGCAATGGGCCAGATTGCTTCCTCCCAGAGCATGCTGTCGCGCCACAATCTCTTCAAAAGAGAGCTCCTTGGCATTGTGAAGCATGTCCACGATTGTCATCAGAGTAGTCGTCCGACCATCGCCGCCTGCGCAATGAACATGCAGCCAGCTGTTCGGGGACAGGGCGCGATAGAAGCTGAGAAAGCGCTCGATTTCCTCACTTGAGGGCGCCATATGGTCTGTCAAATAGAGGCGCAGATAGCCGACCCCGGCATCTTCGGCGACCTCGCGCTCCTCCCGAGCTCTAGCGACAGGAAACATCCGCTGGGTCGACTGCAGGATGCCTCCCTCGCTGCTCTTCCTTTGGATCTGGGTGACGGGCACCTGTTTCATCCCCTGCAGCTGTTTGAAAAGAAGCTTCTCCTGCCCGGCAATTTCGCTATTGGGTTTATTGCGAT
>JAJFUZ010000341.1 GCA_021372155.1 Parachlamydia sp.
GAATTATGGCGATAACATCGACTTAGCTGGGTGGCACTTTAAGAGCCTCGAAGAGAGTCTCACGTCATTATTGGAAAAAAAAAGAAAGTTAGTTCTGATAAAATGCGGCGAGCGAATGGAAATTTCAAAAACGCTCGTAAACCATCTCGAAATGAGACACGAATTCACCAATGAACCCGGGTTTAAGGATTATATAGCTGTTTGGATCCCGTATGACGTAGCGCACCTGGACAAATTGTATACATCATACCCTTCAAACCACATCGCTTTGATTAGAAATACGCCACCAGAAACGCGCATCACGGATTCCGAAATATGCTTCTTTGACATCTTATGGCAAGAAGCGCCGCACGATCGAAGTAAGCGAAAAACAGTTGGGCGAAAGAAACGGAGCATTGTTGATTGCGTCGGAGGATCCGAAACAAAAGATCATTATCATCAAGGTCGTATAGCCAGAAGAATCGAAGCTCTTTTTGCACCAAAAGCCATCAATATGGGGATATTGAAACGCTTTGACATTTATACAAATGCCGATGGCGAAGAGGTATACGAATGGGAATACTCAGACGAAGAAACGCTAAACGGATTGCTCAACAAAGCAAGGGGACCACAAGTCACTAATCAGGAAGAAAGCCCCGCCTTGTAAACAAATTTTTTGCACGCGATATTCGTAGGTTATTGGCGGATTGCACGCCGTATTCCGTAGGTTATTGGCGGATTGCACACCGTATTCCGTAGGTTATTGGCGGACGACTCTCAATGAAAAAAACCCTTACTAATATATATCTAATATATTAGCTAATGCAGGGGCAAGCCCCTCTTGGCTCGCGCCTGCGCTTTACGCTACGGCTCGCCAATTCACCCTAAACAAAAAAAGATAACGTTTGCCGCTGGACAACATAAACGATAATATTTATTACCGCCCTCTAGTTGATTGATGGTTTGTCACTTCTGGAAAATATTCACCTTGTGACAAACCACCTCTCTTTCAGGATTCTTCAAAGATTGATTATACTAGCTCCGAAATCACGGAATAGGGACCTGTTTGATCGATTTTCTTACTCAAATCTGTGTTGCTATGATAAGGCTAATTATCATAACAAGGAAAAAATATGGAGCTTTTTGATGTTCAGCTAACTCAACCAACCCTTTCGCACGCTCTAACTTGTCGTGACGAAGCCATTTGGCGTGAGTTTTCAAACATCAGTCTTGCCAGAGTGACAAATCATTTTTTGGATTTGTTGAGTGGCAACACGAAGCGGGCATATCAATCGGCATTTCGGGAAATTTTCAAATTATTTATTGATAACGAGCTCTTTGATCCAAACGGAACGTTGCAAACATTTGCCTTGTCAAATCTGGAGTTTTTGCTCGATGAGATCAAGCGCAAGTTGCCAGGATCGGAGGCGACCAAACAGGCGCGGGCGGCCGCTTTCATTTCTTTGACCAGATATTTGCAACGGATGACGGGTGGTCTGATTCGCAAGGTGACGCCAAAAAAGGAAAAAATAAATCCGACCTTTCGACCCATTCGAGAAACCTCGTCCACTCAGGCGATGACGCGCTCACAGTGGATGAGGTTTCTTATTTGTCTAAAGAAAATATCCACACGAGACTATTTGATGGCCAAGATGATGTTGCAGGGCGCCAAAAGAGTCAGTGAAGTGATCGGCGCTAACATTGAGCAGATTTGCTGGGAAAAAAAACAAATCTCCTTTCGTCAGCTGAAATGCGGGAATTTGGAGAAATTTACCATCATCACGTATCCAGAATCGTTTTTGAAGGAATTAAAAGACTATCTCGGCGCAAGAACCTCTGGGTTGATTTTCATTACCCGAGACGGGGGGCCTTTGACGCAATCACATCTTTATCGCGCATTTACGGCGGCGGGAATTAAAGCGGCCGTTCCATTTCACGTCCATCCACACGTTTTGCGCGCGTCGGCGATCACTTATCTTTCGTCACAAGGATACTCTGTCGAGCAGATCATGCGCGTTAGTGGTCACGCAGACGCTAAGCTGGTGCGCTATTACGACAAAATGCCGCTCGAACAAAATCCTACAGCAGAAGTCTCTTTGATTTGAGGCGCGTGTAACCGTTACACACATTCACGCCGCTCTTTAAATGAGCTCTTTGACTCGCCATCGCGATTCTTATATATCTAAAAAGGTCATCAATTCTTTTAGGTTTGATAATGGGAAAGAAAGTTGTCTTTTTAAAAAGAAAGACAGAGGACGCTATTGCAACCGTGTGTGAGGTTGTTGAGCAATTTGGTAAATCGGAAATGAATATTCACATCTCCAATGTAATCGGGATGTTACGAAAATCTTCCGATTTTTTTGATAATTATGAAGATGGTAAAAGATGAATAAAAAAAGACCTGTTTTGATCGATGACGAGACTGAGGAGTCTTTGCGAACTCTCTGCGATACAGCGATAAAGTTTTCTGGTCTACACATGGCGATGATCGTGGCGGATATTCTTAGCAGTTTAAACGAGAGCGATGCACCTCTTTTTGGCGATGTGGCGGAAGAATGGTAAAAAATCGCATATTATTTGCGTTGTTGGTTTTGTTGTTTATTGTCTTTTTTGCCGAAGGATGTTATTTGTTTTGTTTTCTGGAATCGGAAGGCATAGAAAAAGTTATAACAGAATCTTAGGTACTAAACTTAAAAAAAAGTCCCGCGACCATACTTCTACGGCGCGGCGATTGCGGATAAACGGCAAAATGTCGTTTTTAGCAGCTTCGATGGAAAGGTGCTGGATTTTTGTTTGTAGCAAGGAGTATAGCGTATCTGGCGTCAAACGCTCCGGCCCTGTCCAATGTTTTGTTTGGCGCATTCTCATTTCTAAATGGCTTAAGTTGAGACGCGTTTGACGCGAAACAAACCACACGAAATCATACCAATCCCTTCCCTTAACGCGCACTTTCCATTGCCGAAAGAGAAGCGCATGCATTTTTCCGGCAAATAAATTGGGCAAAGTCAGGCTGCGCACGGAAAACGGAATGGGGGATAACAGAAATTTCACTTCTGTTTGAAATCCAGGCGGAGGATCGGAGTCTACCTCTACTTTAATTCTCAACTGTTCTGTTGGTGAAATTTTTTTTCGTTCCCGTTCGGGAAGATCGATGAGCATCGACAGTTCTATTGTGTTGGCTTTTAAAAATGCTGAGAAAATGGGAGATGGCTGTGCTTTGATCTTTTGTTCGATAGAGACATCTACTCCGAAGGCGCGCAATTCTTCCTGCGCCTTGATGAGATACGGTCGCAGATCAAAATCCGGTTGCGGACGAAGCAGAGAAAAATCCAGATCTTCGCTGAAACGATCCAGTCCATACAAGATTCGAAGGGATGTTCCCCCGTAAAAGGCAGCATGTTCAAAAAAATTGGCCCGTGACAAACCGGCGAGGGTAATTTCTTGGATGATTTCATGGATTGCATTGACATAGTCATCTCGGGTTTGACATGTGAAGCGAGTTAAAAGACTTTGAAACGGCGTGCTCATAGGCTTGTCAAAAGCGTTACATTTTTATTTTTATAAACTTGTGAAATCTCAACTAAAAGATCGAAATTGAATTGATTTATGAACGATGGATCGATCCGAGATTCTTCAAAAAGAAACGATCGCAAAACAGCTGCATGGGACATGGTGGGCAGCGATGCGACCCAATCGGCGAAAGCTTTTTCCTTTGTCGCCATTAAATATCCTCCAACGCCGGTGATTTCTTTTGCCTCGACGCCGATTCTGAATTTTGTCGGGTGAAGGGAATAAAAGTCGAATGAACCCACGGGCGTGTCAAAATGTTTTCTCCTGCGGGTCGTCATAGAAGTGACCAATTTGGCATGTTCGGTGAGAATTCCATAGCGGTACAGGGCATATTCTCGCGAAATATACGACGGCTGTTGAAGCGCGGCAGCAACGACTTCCAAAGATAGTGGGTTTTTCTGAAGATCTGGCGTAAAGGCATACAACCCGCGCTTGATTTGGATAATGACTCCGTTTGCCAGCAATCGAGTAATTTT
>JAJFUZ010000349.1 GCA_021372155.1 Parachlamydia sp.
TGCCCCATGGGCGGCAAGCTCACCACCCAATCCCATGGCCAGGCCATCGCCCTTCACAATGAAGCCTCAGCGGGTCTCCAAATCGCCAGCTTTATCGCCGACTTCGTTCCCATCGTCTGCACCATCAAAGCCGTCATTGAGGTCGCCACAGGTGTCGATCCCGTTACAGGACAACCTACAAGCCGTCTTGAGGCTGCTGCAGGCCTCATCCCAGGCGGCAAAGCTGTCACCAAAGGGGGCAAGGTTGTTAAAGCAATCGTGAAAGGAGAAAAGGGGGCAGCAAAAGCCGCTAAGACAGCTGCGAAAACAGAAAAGGCAGCGGCATCCTCTACTAAGGCAGCATCTAAAGGCGAAAAAGCCGCGGCTAAAAACGCGCATACGCCAACTGCTGCCAACGAAAATAACTTCCAGGGTAAAGCAGCTAATGAGAACTCAGCAACATCAAGTGCTAATCATGAGCGATATAAGACAGAGCTCAGAAAGGATATGCAAAAGCCAAATGTCGAGAATCCTGATTTGGAAAAAATTATGGACTATACTTATCGGCCTAATGCAAAAGTGGGCAGCGGAAGCACTGCTGCAGCAATCAGAGAAGAAGCCATGACTGGTGGTCAGGTAGGTGGTAAAACGCATTCGCAAAAAGGTCAAGATGTAATGAATTCTTTGGCAGATTGGATGAAAAAAAATCAGGCAAATGATACCATAAAGGCCAAAGATATGGATGCAGCCAAAAATGTTTACCTAGATTTAAAGGATGCTTTAGGCAAATGAACGAGAAAGAAAAACAATCGATAAATCAAGATAATTGCATAGATATAATAATAGAGAAATTTCCAAAATCTAATGTATTTTTTTCTCGCGCACTTAAAAAAGATATTCATGATGAGTTTGATGAAAGTTATGAACCGCTTCCGAGAAAAAGTTTACATGGTGAGATGGCTGAATTTTCGGATTATGTATCCGAACTACTTCAAAAAGATACAGAATCGCAATATATCAAAGATATATTTAATTTTATGGAATTTCTTCTTGCTGAAGGCGATGATATGGTTCAAAATGCCGTTGCGACTTGTTTTTTGGAAAACATTTTAAATCGCACACCAGAGAAGATTCAACCGCATACTTTTGTTCCCTTTTTGGGAAAACAATCGAGAGAATATTGCAAAGCATGGGATAGTTTTACGGGTGTTTACACACAAGGATTGTGGGATGACGAAACCCCTCTTAAGACATGAATCAGGGCATCAAACCGTTCTAAACATCCATTGCCAGAATCCCCTTGTTTTTGTCTTATTTGTCCCTACGATGCACTCGATGTATCCTCCGTGCCCTCCTCAACGGCCTCCTTGGCCTCAATCTCCACGAGAACGCCTCCTGGACAGCGCCCCTTTCCCATCTGCACAGAGCCCTGCAGCACTCTCATGACCCTTCTGACCGGCGCCCGCAAAGTTTATGTTTCCGACGAAGCCCTCAAAAACAATCCTCGCCTCCTCGAAGATGAAAGGATCAATCTGCTGGGCTTGTCCAGCGAACTTCTGAATCTATGGTCGCGAAACCCAGCCGTTCCTTCGCGCTCCCTCAAGGGCTTTTATCGCGATGTCATGGATGTCAGGATTCAGGCTCTAAAGTCTTTCACGCAGCTCAAACGTCTGGAAAAAGTGCCCCGCTTCGAGCTCCTCATGGATAATTCCCTCGGAGGCGCCCTATTCATCACCCGACCGCATCATGAATTCTTTAATGCTTAACTCAGACCTAATCCAGGATCGCCCTGGTGGTTTGATGACTTTTCCGGAAGCGGCCTCAAATCCACCATGAACTTTGGAATCTTCGCCACCGAGGTCTCCTGCAAAGAAAACAGACAAAAGCCCGGCAACCTGCTCTGTTCAACTTCGGAAAAGAGCTGAGTCCTGGCTGGTTCTAAAGCCCCCTGCCGCTTTGGAGCGACCTTTCCCATTAAAGAGCTGGAAGAGATTGTCAGCATTCTCCCATTCGTGGAATCCTGCCTCATCCTTCCCTTCGACAAGGAGTTTGGCTTCATGGCCAATAAGTTCTTTACCCTGTTAGTTTTCTTCAATCCCATGAAAAAGAACCTCACCGACAACGAGAAAATGGAATGGAACCGCGAAATCATCGAGCGCATCTCCGACAACCTTGACACAGCCTATCTGCCCAACCAGATCGACTATTTCCCCCTCATCCCGAAAATCTCCCCGAAGGGCATCGACCGCATCTGGTGCGCGACTCAATACCAGAAAGGCCTGCTGGCCAAAAAAGCGCAAACACCCGTTTACCAGCT
>JAJFUZ010000363.1 GCA_021372155.1 Parachlamydia sp.
ACCATTAATGAGTGAAGCTGTAAGGGCTACTGTGGCAACTCTTACCGGTTCCTCGGAGATACGCCCAGAACGTGCAACCAAATATCCTAATGCTCCTGTAGAAATTGCGGGGACAAACATTTTGATAAAGGCGCGCGTTAACAGTTCATTCCTGCGGGCATTTTCACTTTCTTCACCCATTGCCTTGCTGATAAGGACTTCAGCGGTTCTGGATAGGAAGACGCTGATCAGTGAAACAGCCCCAAAGCGATAGAGATTTTGCTGAACTGTCGGCGGCAACATCTTGTTAATAGTTCCACCAACAGCTCCAGCAGCTACCGCAAATCCTACAGCATAGGCCTCTTGTATCAAGCTCATTGTGCTCTCCTTTGTAATTGAAAGTTTGATCTTTCATAACAGACGGATGCAGGAAAGGCCATAGAAAAAAAGATGTTGGCCAGAAATTTCGAACCTCAATCTAGATAAAACGCTAGGAGCTATTCATCCTTCAAGAGTTGGACATCGACCAAAGCTTTGAGAATCTGGGAAAATTTCTCATAGGCAATCGCGCTCTGTTTGAACGTATCCCATTCTGGCGGGGGATTGGCAACCATGTCGTTAAAGGGAAAATGCACGACAACGACACTGTCTAATGTTTCATTAGTCTGAGCGAGACGATGGAGGACCACGTGAGTGTTGCGATCAAATGCCAGATAGACGCGTCGCTGGCCCTTCTGACCCTTCCAGTTACTTTCAGGGCCATAATAGTGCTGGTCAAAGAATTGCAAGACCTGGTTCAGTTCGTCAGCCGAGACAGATTCCTGGCCGCGCAAGTGGCCAAATTGCTCATAGCCGAAGCGGGTGGCTTTAGGTTCGCCGGCCCAAACGGAAAATTCATCGTATCTCTGTTCGTGGAGAATATTGAGATTCCAGTTGATTTTGCCATTGAAGGGATCAAATCCATAGCGCGCGCCAACGGGCGGGAATAGCACAATCTTATTCTGGTAGGGCTTCAGAGTAACCCACAGGGTTTGCGAACGGTTGAAGCCAGCCGAGCAGACGGGATAGACGGCATCGCCAGGTTGCAGCTGAATGGTTTTTCCAGCTTCTGGCATCGCCATGCGGATGAAAGTCCCGCCTTTCTTCTGAAACTTGTTCAGGGCATTGTCTATGGAAGTGCTTTCATTCGCTTGGAGGTCGAGATCGGCTTCGTGGGGAAATAAGATGTTTTCAGCAACAAAGGAATTTTCGACTGGGCCAGTTCTAGGTGCTGCTTTGACTGCGGGGTGGTAGGAAAGGGATGATAGAACTAGTAATAGAAATATTGATATTAATTTTAACTTTTTCATGTATACCTCAAAAATAAAATATCATTTTAACAATCTGAAGTATATTTGTCTATCTAAAAGTTGGTTGAAACAGATAATTTCCGCCAATTTTCAAATGAAGGTCAACCGGCCATTTTCGATGCGACTGATCGGTTGCATGCAGCGAATTTTGTCCAATTTAAAGTGGAGAAGTTGCCGTGATCCATTCCTCAGGCAGTTGACCCACTTCAGCGAGCCATCGAGCGGGCTGCGCGCGAGCGCCAGGTACTGGTTATTAAAATGTCTGTCGCTATAGTTCAAATCGCCTACAAGATAGATCGGCATATCTTGCGGCAAGTAGGAAAAAAACTGATTTTCAATGCGCTTTCGAATGGCTGCTCTCGATTTTGTATCGATCGGCAAAAGGTATAATTGGCCCAAGATCTTTTGGCCAAACTCCTCGATAGTCATTTTGCTCATGTCGAGTTTAGACAACTGGTTTCGGATAGGGTTTCTCATGGTGGCGGGGATTTCGAACAGCGCCTTCTCCAGCAGCTCTCGCCGCTTCTCGTGGGATATATCTGCCATGCGAACAGTGGTGGATGTCAGCTCTTTGAGAATGGATTCAGCGTTTTTGCCGGCAGCCATCTGCTGAAGCAGCAAGGAGGGTTTGAGACAAAAGGCATGTCCGCCGGAGCTCATCGGCCATAATCGTTCGGGTTCGAGCAGGAATCGCTGCTTCTCATTTTCAGGAAGGGCTTCGCAAAAGGCCAGCAGAGCCCGAAACTGATCAGTAGGCTCATACGCTGTTAAATTCGCCATAGGGACCTTATAATCAGGAAACTGAAGATCGGCCGCGATGACAGCAGCCTCGAACCCGCCAGCTTTATCCATCCAGAGTTTGTTGTCCGTTAGAGATCTATTCACCCACGCTGTAAAGTCTGTATGCAGCTCGTCTAACCAGTCATTTTGATCCGGAAATTGCTTATGAAGCTGTTCGAAAGACAGCCTCAATATGTCGTGATGCAGGGCATGATAGGCTGCCACATTTTCAATTTTTTCTATCCGATCGCGTCTCTCCAGCTCCCACATACCTTTGCTAGATTCATTTGGGTGGGCTTTGTCATAATTAATGGTCGTTTTAGCCAATTGGAGATAGGTTGTGCGCATAAGAGCGAGAATATGCGTCGCCTTAATTGACGTTGGAGGAGGCGGCATAAGGATATCATAGGAGCCTCCCGGCTCAAATAATTTCAAATTAGCTGCCATGATCGCTACAGTTCCACCAGATTTCCTGGAATTGGCGCCCATGCTGGCCAGGACAGCTTCTCGCGCTTTCAGTAAAAGATTTTCTCTTAGAGGCAATGCCATCACACTTGTGGGGATGGCAATTGGATAGGAGAAAGTGCCATCTGCACTTTTCGGTTCTTTACGCACGAGAGCTTGATTGCCGAGCAGGTTGCGATAATCTTCCAGCGCCGCTTTCATCCAGGCGCTATCGGATTGTGTGATAATCCCCCAGGATGTGGCAAAACAGGATCCCACGCCAGAAGATTGGCGCAAGCGAGAGAGCAGGGCGCTTAAAGCAGCCACCTGGGCATGGCGGTTTGTGAGCGGTTCGGATTCGTGGATTTCCAGCATGCGGCGGACCATGGTTGAGGCCGGACCGGGTGAGATCTCAATTTTCGAGAGCCGCTCGCTGAAATCTGGATCTCTTTCAAGAATGGCAAGTGTTGTCTGCAGATAGTGGGCAAGGTCGGATTCAGATGGAATTTCCGAAAAGTTCCTCAATTTTTCGCGTAAGAGCGGGATGGCCTCTCTGCGAATATGGCCTGCAGGGCTGACGAGGATTTGGGCCATTTCTGTGGTTGTGGCCACCTCCAGAGCTCTCTCTTTATCAGTTTCACTGAGGAAGATACCTGTTTTCTTCACGCTAGGGTCAAATGCGATGGAGGGTAACGGAACGGCCGGAGCCGGGCTCGCCAAAGTGACCGGCGAAGGGGCTTTTGGAGTCTTTTGAAGGGTACTTTGGATGGCTGGAGCCTGCTGCGAACCAGCCATGTTCAGCATTTCTGGATGCGTTGTGATTAATGCCATTACCTCAGGCAGATACCCTGCTTTTGCCATATCCAGAAGCTTTTCACCGATTTGATAATCGTGCGTTTCCATCCAACCAAGAATGATTTTAATTTCAGGGATGCCCGCAAGCTTGGCTACTGTCGCAACATGATCGACAAAGCGTGCAGGATGGCTCAAACGGGTTAAATCGATGCGACTGACGGCGGACCAGAACTCCTGATCTTGTGAATTTCTTACAAATCTATTGTAGGGCTGCAAGCGCAGCAAATCAAAATAAGTTTTGTCCCACCTTTGCATCATATTGCGATCGATGTTGCTCAATCCCACAAGTTTGACAACCTCGGCAAAGCGCGGTTCGGTTCTCAGCTTCTTTGCTATCTGGTCGTCGAAATTCCAAGAGATCGCACGTCCTGGCGGGGGTCCTAGCTTTGCGTCCCATTGCATCATTTCGATAAATCGCTCAGGCGATCCCAGGCAAATCGCCATCGCGTCCACTTTTCTCTCATAGGGTAAGCGAAAGAATGCCTGCAACATATCGGGGGGAATTTTGCCTGCGACGATATCCAAACGATTGAGGTATTCTTCTCTATATTCGTAGTGGGGATGGTCCATGACAACGGAGAACCAATCGTAGGAGCTGCCAACAGGCAATCGCTCCAATAGTTTGAGCCGTTCTTGAACCAGATCGAGACTGGGATAACTTTGGATCAATTCGCAGAGAGGTTGGACGCGTTCTGGCGAAGTCAACCCCATATCCATGACGCGAATCAACGTCTCGCGCCAGGCGAAGGGCAGTTTCTGCATCCGCGTTTCCGGATCGAAGGCGTACACGATGCTGAAAAGGCGCTGCATCAATGGGCTGCCTTTGATGGGATTTTGCGTTTCGATAGCTGTCAGCATAGTGTCGAAGGCGGGCGTCCAGGGCTTTGCAAATAGAAAGGGGAGTTCAGATTCGAAAAGCGCGCCGGATTCTGGAAAAAGCAGCTGGTAGCAAGCCAGGCCGATTTGATCTCCATGATTTGCGGCTATCTTGGTTATGGTCTTAAGCAGCTTTGCATCTTTGTTGAGATCTGTCTTCAGTAATTGATAAACGAGCGCATTCTCACAATAACGGCAGGCCCCTTCCAGCAGCGGATAAAGTGAAATTTGGCTGGATCCCAGCCATTGTGATAGACGGATGGGCAGCGTGAGATCCAGCTCCCAGATCTTGTCAGGGATATCTCCCCAATACACCCCACTCAACTCGCCGCTCACAGAATTGGGTGAAAAGGGAATTCCCTTTTGATCCAGTTGACCAATAACCTTCAGCATCCCCGGATTTTGCCGATAGCGCTGAAGAAAATAGGCGTGAAGATGAATAGATTGCAGAAGATGAGGATAAGCCTGGATGCTAGCGATAAGAGCTTTCGCTTGCTCGTAAGAGGTGGTATCATAAAGATAGAGAAATGAATCCAAGTCATCCATCGAACCATTAAGATGCAAGAGGTTTACAATCTGATCAAACAGATCGGGATGACTTTTTTCGATTGCAAAAAGGGCGGCCAGCTTGTTTCTCATTCCCGGTGTTGCCAGAGCTGCGCGATCGGGCCAACTGAGCGGATGCGCTTTTTCGATGGGCAAAAGTTTGGACATCCATCTCACCCAGTCAGGCGCGACAGGATGCTTTTCTAACTGCTGCTGACACTTTTCCCAGTATTTAGGATCACTTGTCAAAAGACCCGTTTCCCCCTTGTCAGCAAAGAATTCTATCGGTAACGGGGGAGGAAAGAGGGCCTGCCATTCATCTACAAGGGCGAATTTTTCCGGCAGCAGATCGAGCAACGGAAGGGATATTCGAAGTCCAAGCTCTAAGAGGCTCCTGGAAGCATTTGGTCCAGCGCGATTGATAAAAGCGAGGATCTCGACAGGATCTCGATGACAGCGTTGTAAAAAGCTATTTTTAAGATCTTCAGGAAATGTTTCTACATTCCGAACAAATTGCAGAAGCTGACCACAGTGCTCTGCAGGGGACCGACCCGCAGGAAATTCCATCAAATGACCTATGACAGAGTGCTCAGAAGGATCCTCAGAGACAAATTCAAGCAAGGATTTAACTTCTTGCTCGGCTCCACTTGCGGCCATGGTAAATGCTTCCGATCCCTTCATTAAAAATAGATTTTTCTTCAACATCTGACGAAGCTGCGGATCTTTGATTTCAGAAAGCTTCCGACAAAGAGTTGGAAGCGTTTCTTTGTATCTATCTGCTTGAAAGGCATCCATCTTTGCAGGATCAAGGCGCTGACAAAGAAATTGCTGATCTTCTTTAGAAAGCTGACGCAAGACATGATGGAGCCCCGGATACTGTGTGGCAAGGGAGGCAAGCCATCTTTTGACCAAAGCCTGCTCCCGCTTTTCCAGCGACTTCGACACTTCCCCTTGCAACTTACCGACGCGATTTAAATTCGCAAACTCCTGCTCGAGGTTTCTCAAGCGCACAACATCATCTTCATCCTTTACGGGAGCCTGTTCGATGTACTGCTTGAGCCTGTCTGCTGACAGCCGAAGCGATTCCTGATAACCGACGCTCTCGCGTTGAATCTGCTGCGCTAATCGGGTAATGTCCTCTTTGGAAGAATAGACTTCCTGTAAGAGGGGCGAATGAACCAGCTTTTCCAGAAAAGCGATTTTGCGTTCATCTCGCTTCAGACTCTGAAGCTGATTAGACAAATCTTGCAATTCATACCGCGGCGTCAAACAGGAAACGACACACTGGTCAAACTGCTTTTTAATTTGGGCGATCTTTGCAGGATCAAGCGCGCTTGGAACCTTCTCTCTGGGACTCTTCTCCCTAAGGAACAGACCCTGATCCTCTTGAATGTCCAGATCGGACAGATGCAGAGAGTGTAGTATCGGCGTCCAGGCCGTAAAATCGTCTCTTTGGATATTCATTATAAATTAATTATAATAAATTCAAATTAATTATTACAAGTTAACTCATAATTTAATCTGAATGTTTTTACTGTCATAAATATAAAGCTGACATATAAAAATTAGTTTGTTTAGAATAGTAATAAATTGCCTTACGCATAAGGAGTATCTCTCACCAAATCTCAAAATTGTCGATTTGGTGAGTCTGCAATGCTTCCCATTTTCCAAGAACGAAATTGATCAAACCAATATTGTTTCTTAATAAATCAATTGGCATAATCATGCTGATTATAAATGTAATATATAACCAATAAATTATTATGAATTGCTCAAATATTAAAAACTTTGCCTATTCCGGTGCCGGAGGATTCGCTGCCGGAACGATCGCGGCCATAGGGCTGTTGAGCACATTTACTGCTAAAACTGCAGGCCCTGGACTAGCTATTATTCCTGGGACTGGCCTCCTATTTGCCGGGACAGCGGTGGTATCCCGTGTTGTGAATGAGATTTTCAAAAAAATGGGCTGTATTAACCATCCTCACAGCAGACTGATAGCTGCCCACACCGTTGTGGCAATTGCCCTGTCTCCAGCTATTGTGGCAACGACGGGGTTTCCTGTTGGGTTAGCGGTGACTATGGCTATCGTTATCACTTGTGCTTCGCTGGGTGTCAATCTTCTCGTCAATCATTGGATAAAAAAACACGATTGATAGAGGCCTTTGCAAACTCGCTTTGGAGGCCAAATTCGATGATTTTGACAGCGGTTCGCTTTCTGCGCAAGTTGACATACCTGGTTGAAAGTAGGCGACTTGCGCAGAATGCGAATCCGCAGGCAAAAGCGCGGATTTGGCCCCGAATTGGAGATTTGCAAAAGCCTCGATAGTGAATCAGCGATATTTGGATGGTGCCGAGCCCTGCAGGACACCTTTCCAGAGTTCTTCCATCGACTTGCGCTGCTCCTCGCTCAGGTCATGGAGGACAATAAAGCAGTCGTCGTTTTGGGTAAAGCCGTTCCCGGTCCAGTTGGCGGAGCCATTGACGAGCGTCGTTCCATCAATCCAGAGGAATTTATGATGAAAGAGGCCAGCGCCCTGACCGAGACGGACGGCGATGCCGCGCTGGATCAGGAACTTCATGATAGTGGCGCTGGCTCCCTTGCTTTGGTTGTAATCCAGGACAACTTCCACTTTCACGCCGCGCTTGTAGGCCTCGACGATGGCCTGAGCGAAGTCGCGGCGGGTCCAGGTGAACATGGCCACGCGGATGGTTTTTTTGGCGCTGGCGATGAGGGATTTGATCCGGTTGACCGCTTCGCGGTTGTCGGGGAGGAACCACATCTCCAGTTTTTGTCCGCCCATGAGGAATTCCTGATGGGGGAACCGTCGAGAGTTGCAGCCAACCTCCTGCATGCTGCTTGCCTTTTCGTCAATCAGAGAGGCAAGGGCGGGACTCTCCATGCCTGTGACGAGGTTGGAGTGCAGCTGCAGCGACTCGCCAGTCATATTGGCGGAGCCAATCCAGACCTGGCGGTTATCAATGACAAGGATCTTCTGGTGCATGAGGCAGGGGCCGAAGCGTCTGACAAGTTGAATCCTGGGATCGAGCCTTTCTTTCAGCTTGTGAGAGTCTTTGCCGTTACAGACAATGCGCACAGGGATTCCAGCGGCACATCTTTCATTGAGAGAGTGGATGATTTTCCTGTCGGTCAGCGTATAGATAATGAGCAGAACGGAGTGCTGGGCCTTGTCGATGGCTGTGGAAAGGGTGAGCTGCAGGTCATTTTGTCCGGGTGTGAAGTAGAGGGAAGGGGGCTGATCGGACTTTGGCAGGGAGGGCTGGATGAAATGCTCGGTGACCAAGTAGAAACTGAGAGTCAACAGGGCGGCGAGGATCGGATAGATGAGTTTTGCGCTGTTTTTGCGTTTTGTTTTCATATTAATAGAGGTGCTGGGCTAAGGCTGGGGACAATTGTGTGGCGCTGCTTAAGAGCGCAGGCTGGAGGCCGGTATAGCGCTTCTTGACTTCGTCGTTGCGTACGGCGATTGAAAGGGCCTTTTTTGTCCCTACCAGGATGACGAGCCGTTTGCCTCGCGTCACGCCTGTGTAGAGCAGGTTGCGGGTCAGAAGTTTGAAGTGGGCTGTGTGCACGGGGATGACAACGCAGGGGCATTCGCTGCCTTGATACTTATGGATCGAGACGGCATAGGCTAAAACCAGGTCGTCGAGATCGCTGAAGTCATAGGCGACGTCCCGCTCGTCAAACCGGACCGACAGCTCTTGGTTTTCATGGTCGATCGTGTTGATCACTCCTACGTCTCCGTTGAAGACCTCCCTTTTGTAATCGTTGCGGATCTGCATCACCTTGTCGCCTTCGAGGTATTTGCGGCCAAAGCGGGTTAAGGCATCTTCACGGGCATTGAGGGCCTCCTGAAGGACCACATTCAAATTTTCAGTGCCGATAGATCCGCGGCGCATGGGAGCAAGTACCTGGATTTGGCGGATTGGGTCGAAATGGTACTTTCTGGGAAGCCGCTGCGTCACAAGGACGACGATGTGTTTGAGAACCTCTTCAGGTTCTTCTGCCTCAATGAAAAAGAAGTCGCTGTCGCTGTGGACGCTGATGTCGGGAAATAGCCCCTTGTTGATCATGTGGGCATTGGTGATGATGCGCGAACCGGCGGCCTGGCGAAAGATCTCTGTCAGCTGCACGACGGGCAGGCATTGCGAGCCGATCATGTCTTTCAGGATGTTGCCTGGACCCACGCTGGGCAGTTGATCGATATCGCCGACAAGAAGCAGCCGCGCATGGCTCGGAATGGCTTTCAGGAGGCTGTACATGAGGGGCGTATCGATCATGCTGGCTTCGTCGATGATGAGGAGGTCGCATTCGAGCGGATTCTCTTTGCCGCGCTTGAATCCCCCCTTTTGAAAATCGACCTCTAACAAGCTGTGGATGGTCTTAGCTTCGCGTCCAGTGATCTCAGCCATGCGCTTGGCTGCCCTTCCGGTAGGGGCTGCAAGGAGGATCTGGGAGGTCAATTTGTCGCTGATCGCCAGGATTGCTTTAGTGATCGTGCTCTTCCCAGTACCCGGTCCTCCTGTGATGATCAGAACCTTTTCGCTTAAGGCGAGGGAGACCGCCTGCTGCTGATGCTCGGCCAGTTTGATCTCCAGCTTGCTCTGTACCCACTCGAGAGCTTTACTGACATCGACTTTGCGCAGATGGCTGGTGTGAGTTTTGAGCCTTTCCATCTCGCGGGCAATGCCAAGTTCGGCCAGAAAGAGGAACTTGCTCCAGATGAAGGGACGCCGAGCTCCTTCACTCATCAGCTCCATGACCTCGACGCGGTTCTGCAGGACCAGGCTGTCGATCTGCTGGGTGATGAGTGCAGGGTCTGATTCCAGGATGCCTTCGGCCGCCTTCACAAATTCGTCGACAGGATAGCAGACATGCCCGTCGCTCGAAAGCTCTGTGAGAACATATTCGATGCCCGCCTCGATCCGCTGTGGCGATTCTTTTGCGATGCCAAGTCTTGAGGCAATCGCGTCAGCGGATTTAAAGCCGATACCAAAGACATCTTTAGCAAGGTTGTAGGGGTTTTCGCGCACTTTGTTGATGCACTGAGAGCCATAGATTTTGTAGATTTTTTGAGCATAGGCTGGACTGACGCCATGGCTCTGCAGAAAGACCATGACATCCCGCACGACTTTCTGTTCCTCCCAGCAGGCTCGGATCAGATCGATGCGCTTGCGGCCGATGCCAGGGATTTCGGAAAGCCTGTCGGGATAAGTGTCGATAATCGCGAGGGTATCCTTCCCAAATGCGTCGACAATGCGCTTGGCATAGATCGGTCCGATGCCTTTGATGAGTCCTGAGCCGAGGTACTTGCGGATGCCGATGACATCGGCTGGCGCTTCTACAGAGTAACGTTCGACGGCAAACTGCTGGCCATAGACGGGATGCTTGGTCCACTTGCCCCAGCAGCGCACTGTTTCCCCAGGCTTGAGGGCAGGCATGGAGCCCACGAGACAGGTGGGCTGTGAGGCCCCCGGCTTTTTGAGCTGGGCGATTGTAAAGCCGCTCTCATCGCTCTGAAAGGTGATCTTTTCAATATAGCCGTGGATTTCATCCATACAGCCAGACGATAGTATCAGCTATCGTCTGGGCGTGCAATGCTTTTTACCGGTGACCTCTCAACGAGTCCCTCTCCAGGACGACCAGAGATAGTGCCGAGGGGCAAGTTCGTCGGTTGGATTGAATTGGACGTACACTGTGTTGCGTTCCCGATTCACATTCCATGCGGCAATCACTTTATTTTCCACAAGAAAATCCATAGCAGGGATTGTAACGGGATCATCAGGGTGAACGGTGGGATCGAGTGGAAGGGATTCTTTAACATTCTGCGTCACTTTGTTGCAATAAGCGGCTTTTAAGCTTTCTAGGATGCGTTTAAAAGTATCCGTGTTATTCTGGGGCGGAAGTCGATCTAGCATCTGCTTGAAAGAGGTCATCTTTCGCGATGTCTCAAGGATCTTATCCCTTGTATACAGAGGAAACATTTGGACAGGTTTGGCTTCCTCTTTGGTTTCATAAGCCCAAAATCCCAGATTTGCCATTCCTAAATGGCGCTTGTCTACAGTTCCGCGGACATATGCGGCTATTCTGCCAGCTAATACAAGATAACGGAGAGTCACATCGATGACGGCGTCGCTGAGTTTGACTGGCTCATGGTCAAATGAGGATGAAGAAATGTACATGGATGTGCGATTTTCATTCTCATACAAGCTCTTTTGCTTCTCGGGATTGTGCAGATGTTCGAGAACAGCATCTGCAAACATTTCGAGATTTGACATGGGCAGGGCAAACGGAGGATGGCCTCTGTCAAAAGTTGCCGATACGACTCGGGTGCACCATTCGGTATACTCTTTTTGCGGTAAGACCTGCTGCCGAGCAGAGGGTTTGAGAGATAGTGTGGAGAGGAGGGACAGACTCATGGGACTGCTCCTTAGTAAAGTTTTATTTTTCAATTTATTATATACTATAGTGTTGTATTAAACTTCATCTTTATTTTTATCGATTTCTTTAGTATGATGTTTTTATTTACTGGAGATTGCTATGCAGACGCCAGCCGCAGGCTCGAAACCAACAAATGTCCTCACCCAGCTCGCCATGGAAGTCGAGAAGGTCGATCGTTCATCCGCCACCCCGGCTATTATCCATCAGCTGTATTTAAGTTTGCGCTGGTTGAAATGTCCGCAGGGACTGTTGACTAATCAAGGGATCAATCCCAAATATTCTCCCGCGAAAGCGTGGAAGGAACTGGGGCTGTTTGAAAAGATGTCCGCGCTTTATCGCACCCTTGGATTTACAAACTGCTTTCGAAGCATTCCGAGCCTTCGCGGTGCATCTCAAGCTGAAACAGGGACAAAAATTGCTGAGCTGGAGCAGTTTAAAGGTCGCGTGTCAGCCATATCCGATGGAGTGGTCACCGCTCGACAGGTCAATTCTTACATGATCTTACGTACACAGCTGTTGGCGATCACCGAAAGATTGCTTGGGGTGGCAAAAGCGCGCGCTGCTACTCTGGCAAGCCTCGATTTTTCAGGGAATAAGCATCAAACACCTTTGTCAGAGAGCTTCACTAGTGCCCATGCAAGCTTGAACGCCTTTTTTGCGATAATAGATCAATTGGTTATCAACGATAATGACGCATGTT
>JAJFUZ010000396.1 GCA_021372155.1 Parachlamydia sp.
TCGCAAAAGCTTCCCTTGATCGATAGGGCGCAACTCGGGTTGAAGCACTATCATAGCAAAGCAAAGATAAAAAACAAACAATTAAAGCGCGAATTTGCTGGCTCAAAACAAAAAACCCGGTCCGAAAGGACCGGGTTTTTCTCAATCGATGGTTCTGAGAAATTTAAGCAGATTCTGCAGCTTTAACCGCAGGTTTTGTTCCAGTGCCAGACGTTGGCGTCTGCTTGGGTTCGCTGGTCAAGGCCAGGAACTGCTTGTTCAGAGAGCGGACGGCAAACATCCAGGCGACGATAAAGACAACCATCGCGATGGCCACGTAAGGCGTGATCGCTGCAATGGTGCCAAAGGCAACGAGAAGGCCTTGCTGGATGAATGAACCACCCGATTTGCCTAAACGAGCACCGACGACGTCGATGGCTGCTTTCCCCTTCACTTTTGACTCCTGGTCAAGAGGAATATAGGTCATCTCTTTGGTTGGATCAAAGAGCGAGTACTTTGTCGACTTGCTCATGATGTTTTGAGCCATGCCAAAGATAACGGCAAGCATAAGAGGCGTTGTGCCAAGCGCCGCAATGTAGCCTGTGAGGTGTTCTCGGAAGATCACGAACGAGAAGAAGGCAATACCGGTCAGCAGCAGGACGACAGGAGTCACCATGGCTGCAAAGCCCCAGCCCTTTTTACGAATGAGCCAGCCACCGACGAACATCATGCAGATTGTGATGGCTCCGGTGATAAAGGAAAACTGGCCCATAAAGGCGTTGTAGTCATTGGCCTTAGGATATTGCAGTTTGAGCTGACCTTTCCAGGTAACCTCAACTAAGTTGATGCAGATACCGTAAGCGATGACCAGAACGGCGATGGAGAGGATGTATTTGGATTTGATAAGAAAGCCAAAGCTTTCTGCCAAGGACATCTTGGGCTTTTCCTTCTTAAGCTTCTTCTCTTCTGTAGGATCGTAAAAGCGCGGATCTGTCAGAACATTACGGTTCATCCACCAGTAAATCCCTACTACGCACATTCCTGCCATAAAGACAAAGAACATGAGGTAGTTGAGCGAAACTTGCCAGGGATCTACACCTTCAGCCACTTTAATTTGCGAAAAGTAGTAAATCAAGGGGCCTGAAATCAGAAGGGCTAGGTTAGCGCCCATTCCCAACAGTGTGTAGAAGCGTTTCGCCTCTGTGACGCGCATGATATCGTTAGCAAAGCCCCAGAACATCAGCGAGAGCACGGCACTTCCCCAAAGTTCTGAGAGAATGTAGAAGAGGGAAAAGGTCCAGTTGCGGTAACAAGCGATTAATCCGCTAAGCCCTACAGGCAGAATGGACTGGAGGTAATCGGCCGAAGCATTCGGATGGAGCGCTTCGCGATTGGGATAAAGAATGTATGCAAACAGGGCAAAGAAGACGAGGAAAGGGGCGATGGCCGTATAGAAGAGGGCCTCTTTGCTCAGGATATTACTCAATTTGGCATACAGCAACATGAATATGACAGCACCGGGAACAACACCCCAGAATTTCAGGAATGGAATGGTTTCTGCACCAGTCGAAGTAACGACTAAAGTGTCTTTGGTATCTCTCAAAATCGTATAGTTGAACGAAATGAAGAGAAACATCAAAAACATAGGCAGAAGCTTTTTTAACTCATGACTATGCACTGGCCAAAGGAATGAACGCAGTTTGCCGAATTCGGCTTTCTTCTCTTGTGACATATTGTTGGACACCTCGATTTGTTTTGAAAATCACGTTTAAGATAAGAATAATATAATCATATTCCAAAAAAAGCAAGGAAATTGCTAACGCAAAGAAAATTTCTGAATAGGAGTAAAGACGCTTCTTTTTGGCGTTTGGTGGTATTCCGCCAGGGCAAAGGTGGAGGCTTCGAAGAGAGGGAGTGAAAAAGCTGCATGTGCCTCAAGATAATTCGCTAGGCGTTCTGGAGAAAGGGTTTGAAATTTTCCAAGAACAATCTGAGGGGGCATTTCATGGATGATCAGTTCCAGATTTTTTAGGTTTCTGCCCAATTCTTTGCAAAGCCGAGTCAATTCGGGAGTTTCCGACACCCTCACCCACAAAGTCCCGCGCCCCTTCTTTCTTTTATCGACTTGGAGGCCCTGCAATGACACAGGAAAGGGAGGGAGGGTTATGTTAGCCAGGCTCTCTCGAATTTCGACCACAAGCCCCTGATTTTTCAATTCGATCTGTTGAAGCTGAATGCAAAGTTCCAGTTCATCGGTCCATTCGACATGCTCCAATCCATGGCATAGGCGCATAAGGGAGTTTCTAATGGAAGCTGCTAAGGGAATAATAATGGATAGAAAAGTCATAGATAAAAGTCATAGATAAATGGAGTGCGGCTGTTTTTTAGCTTTTGCCGCACTCCAAGAGAAATTAAACTGCAGCCAAGGCGGACTGTACAGCAGCGGATTCGCAATAGGAATGCCAAAGTTCCTGTTCGACACGACCATGGCGAATAGATGCAATGAGTTCGCGCTTGATTGTGCGAAGATCTTTTCTTGGAGTGAGTTTGCGGATCAATTCTTTGTTGCCTGCAGCACGTGCAAGCCCCAGCATTTGTTCGATGTCGGTCTTTGCAAAAAGAATTTGATCGCGGCGTTTGCGGGAACCTCTAGCGGCGCGGGGCTTTGGCGGGACATTCGAGGGTTTGTCGATGTTGATGATGTGCTTTGTGATGAGTGCCTGCAGCTGTTCTGGAGCTTCGGTCTTCATTTTGCGCATGGTGAAATGGTGGATATAGCCACCCGTACTTACAGGCAAAAAGCGACAAATATCGTTTTCTTTTTTTCCACCGACTTTTTTGATTGCCTGGTGAATCAGGTTGTCGAGTTGCTTGTCTGCATGTGCCATTATGACCTTCCTTTTTGATTGTCTTCTTGTTTAGTTTGTCTTTAATCTGAGCAATACGCGGTAAATTCTGACGTTTGCTCTTGTGTTCACTTTTGCTAAAATCTGATTCGAAAATTGTCACAAAACATGAACTCCATTGGAGCTCATCGTTGTTGTTAATTTAGTGGCAATTGTTGGATTTATATGAATTTTCTGCAAGTTAAATTTGCATCTCCCTCGGAAATGAGGAAAATAAACGGACGTTGTCGAGATTCTACTCTAAATTAACTTGCGTCATACATCTGAGGGCCGTTATGATATTTTATCAATACGGAGTTTCTCGATGCCGCTCAAATTATTTCAGTCTAAAAAGCCCGTCAAAATTATCGCAATTGCTGCAGGAAAGGGCGGTGTCGGCAAATCGACTGTGACAGTGAATTTGGCGTTGGCACTTAAGGCTTTAGGGATGCGCGTGGGGGTGTTGGACAGTGATATTTATGGCCCATCCATGCGCAAAATGCTGCCCGAAGAAATAATGCCGAGCCAGCAAGGAGATCGGATTGTTCCGGCTCTTTGCCAGGGAATTAAAATGATTTCCATGGCCTATTTTCGAAGGGAACATGAGGCCGCCGCCGTCCGCGCACCCATCGCTAATGGGCTTGTCAGCCAGTTCATCCATAATGTAGAGTGGGGGGATCTCGATTTTCTGCTGATCGATTTTCCGCCAGGGACAGGCGATGTGCAATTGACGTTGAGCCAACAAGCCAATCTGACGGGCGCTGTCATGGTGACGACTCCTCAAGAAGTAGCGCTTTTGGATGTCCGCAAGGCCATGCATCTCTTTGACCAGGTCAAAATTCCCATTATATGAATTGTGGAGAATATGAGTTATTATCTGCATTCTCCAGCAGGACCCCCTCTTTACCTTTTCGGAAAAGGGGGCGGAGAGAAGCTTGCCAGAGAGCGCGGTGTGCCCTTCTTAGGATCAATTCCCATCGATCCTGCGATCAGCAGGTGTGGAGATGAGGGAACTTCTTTGCTTGCTCAGGATGACACACAGGCTACGCCTGCGGTGAAATCCTTCATGGCACTGGCAGAAGAGGTAGTATCGCAATGTGAAAATCTGCAGTTGCCCCAGTTTCATTTAACCTGGAAAGATGATTTTACATTCAGAATTCAGTGGGGAGATGGGCAGGCGACCGAGCACCGGCTCAGCGATCTGCAGCGCCAGTGTCCTTGTGCGGCATGCGTGGATGAGAAAACGGGACGCCGAATGGTAACGGCGGTCAAAGATGATGTGAAAGCGGCCTCCGTTCGAAATGTAGGACGCTATGCCCTTAGCATCCAGTTCACGGATGGCTGCTCGAATGGGATTTTCAGTTACGATATTCTGCGGAAAAAATGAAAGTAATTAATTACATCCTCTGTCTTTTTCTGTGCACTACCCTGTGCACTATCTTATCTGGCTGCAGAACGGACAGGCAACCAGGCGAAAGAGAGGCCTGGATGGCGGCTAATGGAAAGATCAAGGTCCTCTGCACCACAGCGATGATCCATGATCTGGTGCAGCAGGTCGGCGGAGAGCATGTCGACTCTCTGACGCTCATCAAAGGAGAGCTTGATCCCCACTCTTATCAGCTTGTCAAAGGCGATGATGAAAAATTCTCCCATGCCAGCCTGATTTTTTTTAACGGATTGGGATTGGAACATGGACCCAGCCTGCAAAACGTTCTACATCACAATCAAAAAGCTGTGGGTTTGGGCGATGCACTTCTCTTGAATTATCCTGATAGCATTTTGTATTACCGGGGTCAGCTGGATCCCCATATCTGGATGGATATTTCTCTTTGGGAAAAGACTCTGCCCTATATTTTGGGAGCTTTAATTGCCAAAGATCCCGCTCACACTGAGACTTTTACAGATAACGCTCAAAAACTTAGTTTAAAGATGAGACAGGCTCACCAAGAGACTGCTGCTCAGATGCAAGAGATTCCTCAAGAAAAGCGCTATCTCGTCACCAGCCACGATGCCTTTCAATACTTTGTTCGCGCCTATATAGCGAGTGATGAGGAAAGAAAACAGGGGAACTGGACTGTCCGCTGCGCTGCGCCAGAAGGCCTGGCGCCAGAGAGTCAGTTAAGCGTCGCTGAAATCCAGGCTCTGATCGATCATGTCGCACGTTATCGAATCCAGGTTCTTTTCCCAGAATCTAATGTGAGCAAAGATTCCATCCGCAAAATCGTTGCCGCGGGCAAGGCGAAAGGTTTGGACCTGAAGATGGCAAACGAGGTTCTCTATGCGGATGCCATGGGACCTCCTGGATCGCAAGCCGATACCTATTTGGGCATGATCCAATATGATGCTAATGTCATCACTAACAATCTGAAATGAATGAATTTTGAACTAGATTTACCTCCTGCTTTGCATGTTGACCAGTTGAGCGTCAACTACGACAAAACCCCCGTCCTCTGGGATGTTTCACTCTCTGTTCCACAAGGGAAACTGGTGGGGAT
>JAJFUZ010000001.1 GCA_021372155.1 Parachlamydia sp.
GTCCGGTACGCATAATGGTAGTAGCGCAGCACCTCACGCACCTGGTCCATGAGTTTGAGTTTAGGGTTCGGATGAAACTTCGGTTTATTGTCCATGCTTCATATGATAATATTATAATAAGATGACTTTTTCAAGTTCTCGGTGATAAGCGGACAGAATGGTGAACGATCTTCCATGTTTTATAGTTTGTTATCGCTATAAGTGGATTTCTTGTCCGTATATATGAGTTCATATGACAAACAACTTTCCACTTATTACTCTGTTGGGCCTATCCCAGTAAAATGAATAAAGGCTTCATTTTTATTAAGGAGATTTCATGAAAAAAGCATTTCCTTCCTTTTTTATCTTATTCATTGCCCTTCTTTTCGCTCAAATAGCAGATGCTGAGGAAAAGTATTCCGACAAACAAATTGAGGAATTGTCCAAAAGATGGTTTCACTATTCTGACAAGAACGGAAAGCAGACATTAACGCTATTAACAGGTAACAATATAAAAATAGCAAAGGATAAATGGTTTAGAAATGGATGTGGAGGTAAATTTGGTGACAGTATTGTTCATCTTCGTAATGCAGGTGCAGCAACATCAATTCCTGGAACTTCTTTAATACTGGCTTTTCTCAACTGTGGTCCCTCTGGTGAAACAGATGCACACTCAATAGTTGCCTTCTTCGATCGTAAGAACGCGGATATCCCTTTGTGTTTTAGTCAATACTCACTTATGAGTGGGCCAGGGTACTGGTATGGTTCATTTAGGTCACTCGATGTTCGTAAAGATGATAATGGTTATTTTGTCGTTGCTAAAATGAGTGGTGCAGATGGAGGTGATTCATGGACAAGTTTTGCTTTTCTCCATGTAGCTACAAACTGCAAGGTCACCTTGTTAAACAGGCTTTACTCCTGTATGAGTTTTGATATTTCTTGGGATGGTATCCCACACGGAAGATGCAAGGGGAAAAGAATGGATTATAGATTCCTCAACGACTATACAGTCGAAGTAATAAACAATGAAATTGTTTGTCCGGGGAACTCAAAGAAAGAGTATTCAGATTATATAGAAAGCGTAGTTAAAACAACTCGTGAAAAATATGATTTGAAAGCCTTGTACTCTCAGACGAGTATGCGGAGGCTCTAACTTACTTAACAGTAAAACAATCTAACAGCTAATCTGGCGGACAATTTTCAGCAGCCGCAGATCTGCACGTTGGGGATCACCATGATGAGATTAAAAGCGGTGCTTATTCTTTTATTCGTTTCGATATTATTTTGCTCTAATGCTTTTGCTCAGAGTCTCACATATGGTTCACAAGTAGAGGTTGAAGGGATCTTGGTTTCATCAATGGCGGACCCATCAATTACCTATGATGAAAAGCCTCATCAATTTCCTGCCTTGAAATTGAGCAAACCCATTTCAGTAGCGTGTGCACAGAAGGAAAGATATTGCCAGCAAGAGAATGACGTAACACTTCTACAATTGGTACTGAAGAAGGAACGGATGGATCAATTTAAAAAGCTAAAGGGCAAAAGAGTGAAACTCATCGGATCATTGTTCCATTCTGAAACCGGACATCATTTCACTTCGGTTTTATTGAATGTGGGGGCAATCAGCCCCCAACCAGCTAATGCAGCTGACCCGGCGCACGCGCCGGGCAGCTGATCATCACGTTCGGCATGATTGTTGAGGAGTAAATTTTATATGAATGTAGTCAATGATTTTCCAGGGGGATCAAGATCCCGAGTTAACCTTGCTGGCAACAGAATTCGTGAGGATTCTTATACCATTGATGATTTGATAGTAGTTAATGAGTGGCGTGCTTCTCATCGTGCCGTATTGAATACATTTCAGGCGATTTTACGAGCTAGGACTCGTGGAACAAATATTGTTGTCGCACAAAGGCACAAAAGAATATCCACAATATTTGGCAAATTGAATCGTTACCCTGAAATGCAATTATCACGTATGGATGATGTCGCCGGGTGTCGATTAATCTTTCCGGATATAGACTCTCTCTACCACTTTAGGGATATTTTCCTTAATGCACGTTTTCACCATAAAAGACGGAATACAGTCGATAAGTATGATTATATAAAGAATCCCAAAAGTACTGGTTACCGGGGTATACATGACGTATATATATATGATGTTAATTCAGTTATTGGTCGCAACCTAAAAGGGCTGATGGTAGAGGTACAGTATCGGACAAATATTCAGCATGCATGGGCGACTGCGGTTGAAGTTATAGGATTCATCACAGAAAGCCAACCTAAGTTCCAAGAAGGGGATACAAGATATCAAAATGCTATGGCGCTCGCTAGTGAGATCCTTGCAAGAACGTATGAAAATTTTGTCGGTCCGTTTCCACAAAAAGACAATAAAGAGCTTGCAATAGAATTCTTAAAGTTGGATCGAGAATTGAAGCTGTTGAATACTCTTCGAAGTTTAAATGCTGCAGATCAAACTGTAAGTGCAAACCGTAACACCATTCTTATTTTCTCTGAATCTGGCGAATTGGAAATAAAGACATATCGTGATGCACCTGAGGCACTTAGAGCATTGTTCCAGTTAGAGAAAGATCGCCCTGGAAAGGACATAGTATTGGTTAAAGCAGATACATCAGAAGAGGTTCGTTTTGCTTTCAAGAACTACTTCTCTGACGCTAGAGATTTTATCAGTTTGGTTGAAACAGGCTGTCAAATTCTCTCAAGTGCAAATATTATTGAGAAAGAATTTCTATTAAAAGCACTTGAAGGAAAAGTGCATGGAATAGCCGAACAAAAGGTTCCAG
>JAJFUZ010000002.1 GCA_021372155.1 Parachlamydia sp.
CCGATTTTGCCGCCCACAAGCTTGACGATCCGCATGTCATGACTCTCTTGCGCCTTCTGCCTCACAAAACTCCTGAAGCCGAACAGTTTGCTCTGGCGCAGCTCACCAGCCCCCGCTCCAACGCCGTTTGGAAAATGGCGGCCAGGCGCCTTTACGCCTATGCTGGAGAGCAGCTTCCCGACAGCTACCAGCACCATGCAGCAATCGAGCGTTTTACAGGTAAAAACGTCGAATCTACCAAAGCAGAGCAACAAGCAGCTGCAGAGCAATCTACAAAGCCCAAGCTTGAAGCTCCAAGCGCTCCAAAAAGCGCCGTCGTCCTGCCACTCACTAAGCCAAAACCCAAAACTGTCTCAAAGAAAGAGAGCCCTGCAACTAAGAAAGTCCGCACCCATGTCGTGCAGGAGGGCGATTCGCTCTGGAAAATCGCCCGCCGCTATAAAGTCGACATCGAGACATTGAAAAAAGCGAATAACCTTCAGTCCGATCGTCTGCGCCCTGGCACGACATTAAAAATTCCTGGTTAATTAACAGTAAATTAACAAACTGTTTACAAAATTTTAATATTTTGGTATTATGATTGTTTTTTCACTATATTGAGGTAAATGATTATGTTCACGCCCGGATATCCCTTAGCTATGCTCCCTCCTCCTGCCTATCCTGCTCCTGTTTATAACCCTGCGCCAGCTACGCCCTATCAACCTGTTTCTCCTCATCTTTTAAAGCCCGGTGCGCCTTATCAGCCTGTGCCCCCTGCTTATCTAACTCCATCGGGGCAAGTGGCCAATAGGCCTAATAACCAGAAACCCGCTCCTCAACCACAAAAAACTGAATGGCTTGGAAAAGTTGTTATCGTCGTGGCGGCCGTCGCAGTGGCAGTCGCGGTAGCTTATGCCCTCTACGAGTTAACCTGCTACATCTCGGATGTCGTGCGCGATAAATTCTCCAGACAATCGCTGGCTGACCTGGAAGCCAAGGCGCGCAAGAAGGGGCTTGGTCATCTTGTAGACAGGGTGAAGCAGATTCCTTCCATAAACAAGCGCCTGGTGGTGAAGCGTCTTGCTGTCTGCAAGTTGCATGAAGAGAAGATTTTCAAAGATCTGGAAGAGCATTTTATTTTCCGCGTGAATGATCTGAAAGAGATGCTGATGGGTGCTCATATCCGCCTCGATGACAAGGGTATCACCTACGGGGATTGGAAAAAAATCGACGGCATCAAGACACGTATCTCCTCGCATGCCTCTGATGGCGAGCAATTCAGCATCAAAGGTTCTTTAATCAAGGAGATGCTCTGCGGAGATATTTCGGAAGAGGGCAAGAAGTACACCTGGTACCAGCTTGAAAACCATCCTGTCAGCTTCGGCTCCGTCGGCCGCCACATGATCGACTACGTCAAGTACAAGATCTGCAGAGCTAACCAGGGGCCCTATGGCAGCTCCCGCGTCACAGATAAGAAGCCTCTCATAATTGCTGCGAAAGCAGCTTAAGGCTCATCCACGCCACCTGCATGCCACGGGTGGCACTTGCAAAGCCTTTTGAGCGTCATCCAGAATCCTTTCCAGGTGCCATGCTTGCGGAAGGCCTGGATGCCATATTCGGAACAGGTCGGGTAGAAGCGGCACACCTGTCCCACAAAGGGGCCGAAGGCAAGCCTGTAGAGGTGGATCAGGAAGATGGCAACTTTTCTCATATCACACCGAAGACGTCGCGCATGAGCGACAGCGTCACTTCGATGATGATCAGCCAGATGATGGTCCATTCGAGACGGCTGGAGTGCTGATGGTTCAGCTCGTTGCCAAGCATTTCAAACAGTTCATGCACGACATCCAGACGCTGATTGAGAACCTCGACGCGTTTGTTGATGTCGAGGTATTTTGCTATCAGAGTGTAAAAAGGCTCTAACTCTGGATAATCCCAGAAAAATTCGGGTGTATCGAGGACGTCGACGTGCAGGTTGATCGAGCTTCGTTCGATGAACAGCTCGCCCATCTTGCGCCGGATCTCGCTGCGCGAGAGCGAAATCTTCCCATAATTGGCTAAGTCTTCCGGAATGCTTTTGGTAAGCGTGAATGTTTTGTGGAGCGCCACTTCGAAAGTCCCGAGTTTGACCGACTGGGCCATCGCGTAAGAAACAGCCAGTTTGGTCAGGATATCGAGATTAGTGAGGGTGATCTCATCGTCGATGACTTTGGGCGAGTCGCCCTGCACATAGGTGAATTCGTCCGTTTCCACCTCATCGGAGTGCTGGTGCTCAAATTCGCGCACCAGACCGAGGATAAAGCTTCCCTTCTCTTTAGGGATGCCCCAGCAGACGGTGGCTCCATAGGGGAAGAAGAAAACATCGCACGACTTATCTTCGATGGGAATTTCGGCGTAAGCAACATCGCGGTAGAGCGTGCATTTATATTTGCCCCGGAGCGATTCGATGAGAGGCTTGATTTTATAAGAGGCGGCGGTGCAAAAGGCGCAACAATCCATATTTCAGTAACATAACAGAGGTTTAATAAAAGGGAAAGGGAGTGATGAACATGAATTGCGAAAGGGGGGACTTGAACCCCCACGAGGAAACCCTCACTACCACCTCAAAGTAGCGCGTATACCAATTCCGCCACTTTCGCTCTTAGGAAGATGTCAAATACGATAGCATGTTCTTAGCCTGCAGAGCAAGTTAAATCAGCAGATCATCGAAAAATCGGCGCACTCTCTGCCAGAGAACAGGCGACACATTCAGCTCAGCCAGTTGGCTGAAGGAGCGGGAGGTCGCCAGAGTGTCCAAAAAAGAGCGTTCCTCTTCTGAAAACGGGGTGGCGCTTAAGTTCAGCAACCCCTCATGCCTTAAAGTCTTGAGCCGGAAGCTGGTCGATAGAACTTTGGGATCGGGGATGAGTGGCAATTTTTCGAGATAAATGAGCAGAAGCTTATAGAGGTCGGGAGCAGCCTTATGAGGCAGTTGTGTGGCGCGGACTGTCTGCAGAAAATCAAATGCCGCCTCCATGATCAGCACGTTCTCGCGCAGGTTCAGGTGGGAATTGAGCATCGAAATTTCGCGACAAGAGTAGAGTTCGCTGCGTCCCTGAGAATAGATAAACTCCGCGCGAGAGAGAGGTGCGGTCAAGGCAGCCTTGCCCAGCTTGGGATTGAGCGCTCCCTTGACCATGAATCGCAGGATGCCCTCCTCGGGTGTGAAGAGCGTGACAATCTGGTCAAAATCTTGAAACTTCGTAGCTTGGAGGATGATGCCTTCTGTTCGGCGCGTCTGCATCCATTCAGTTTATCTATTCCCCGATTAATTCCCTATTTTTTATATGGAGGAGTAGGGGGTGGCGGGGGTGGCGGCTTTGGCGAACTACTTTGTATAATAGGGAGGGAAGTGAGAGTCCTTTTTGAGAGTATTGCCGCTGCTGGCATAGCCGGTGTTGGATTCCACGCTCTCTTGGCTTGGTCGCTCTGGGAAGCCTCTTGCACGGCAACTTGCGCTTTAGTAATTTCGGTCTGGTATAGTTTCTCTTGCATGTGACTTAAATCCATAATATTGAAAAGCTTGTGCCGTGCAGCAAGTTCGAGGGCTTTGGCTCTCCATAAGGCAAATCCCACGTCCTTCAATGAACTTCTCTGAGGCAACCCGTAGCGCTTTGCTATCTCGTTGGACTGGGCTGTCTTTTTAGGGTCAACAAGGTAACTGTCCATCTCTCGATCTGTCAAATGGGTAAAACCTTCGGCGACATCGGGATTAATCAGCAGGTTCTCCTGTTTCTCCAGCCAGTTCTGCAGCTTGCGCAGACAATAGGCTTCCGTTTTCACTTCAGCCTCTGAAGATCGAAAGGCCTTCACACGGTAGACATTTCCTCTCCCGTCGAATTCTGTCATTCCCAGTTCCGTCAAAACTTTATTGAGCTCGGTTTTTTCCGCATCAGTCAGATTAGGTTTATTGAATTTGTCCAATGCATCGGCAATGCATCCGACCCAGAGCTGAGCAGCTGTGTGCTGAAAAGGCTTTCGCACCGGGCCCTGCGCCTCGTCTTCGCCAGCTCCTGCCAGCATCTGCCTGCGCAGGCTTTCGATTTCAGCTTGCAGGCGTCGATTTTCTTCACTAAGCATTTTCACCCGTTCTGGGCTACCAGGCTCGCTTTCAGCCGGGACGGGTGACGATGTATCCGATCTACTCAGCTCTTCTGCAGGGCTGAAGGGTCTGCTTGCAACCGATTCGGGTGCAGATCTATCTGATCCTTTATCGCTCATCAACCGCACAGATGTAGGGGGGCTTGTAGGCAATTCCAGGGATGATTCTTCCGAGCCTACAGATGAGGGGGAAACACTTCTTTGAGTTAGTTGTTCTGCAGGGTTTAAGGAAAACTGGCCCATGCGTTCCTTAACGATATTCTGGATGGCGTAAAGGTAGTCTCTTTGCTCGCTCCAATGCTGAATTAAGGGAAGATTTAAAATGGAATTCACCAGACCCTTCCAGCCATGCATAGGTTTCTCTATTTCTGTGATGCGCTGATCCAGGTTCGAAAAGAGGTATCCCACTGCTTGTGGATCTACTTCCTTAATGTGAACTTTGAGATAGCTATGAAAGAGATCGCGAATAATGCTTCCTTTGACATAGGTCGCTTGTGACTGATCAGCATCATTGCGGAGCATAAAGCGCTCGCTTGTTGGATCAAACACTATGGAATCCTCAAGGGTGTCCAGGTTTGGCAAGACGACCGTAAGATTGGATTGAACTGAACTGGAAGAAATTGGTTGCATAATAGTTACATCCTTGTTTTATTTTTAACCAATTCAATGTATTTTTTATTATAACATAAATATTTTATTTGAATATTTTATTTGGGAAATGTGCCGAGAATGACAAAAGATTAACCCTTGCCAGTTTATAGTGATTCGGCCTAAACTGATGCTCTTTTGCACCGATAGCTCAACGGATAGAGTACCCGGCTTCGAACCGGGTGGTTGGAGGTTCGAATCCTCTTCGGTGCGTATCTATTTTCAATCTGATTGAATTCCTATCCTATCTTCTTTAGAATTAATCTAAATGACTTCCCCTATTGGCAATAACCCTCAGATCCCCCCGATTTCAGGTCCGACAGGACCTTCGCGAGCTCCAGGAAGCCAGAGAAGGTCAGTGGATGCTGCTCAAGCAAGGCCTTGGCAGACGAGTGTTCCCCTAATGAAGGGAGCTCCGTCAGTGCTCGATCTCAGCGCCCTACGCGACCTCACGACGCATTTGGCAGAAACGGATGAGGGTTTTGCCACGCCCATGGTTCTGCTGGCAGCAAGAATCGAGGAGAGCGATAATCAAAAGCTCCTGCGCAATTTTTCAGCCTTCAGGCAAGAACTGTTCGCGATTTTGACTCCGGAAGCACTACGCGGCAATCCCGAATATCTGGAAGCTTATCGCAAATTCCTGGGACGCTATCGGGAGTGTTCCCTTTGCTCTTCCGTCACCTTGAAAAATAGCCAAGGGAATGAAGCCGCGATCGATAAGCTACTCATCTGCGCCGCTTCTCCAGTCATTGCCTATGCGTTTGAAACGGGTTGGGCGGAGTGTAAAGTCGGCATCTATCTCTCCGATGAACTCAATGAGGATTTTTTTGCAGCTGTTGTGGGCTACATTAAAACGGGGGTGTTCCTTGAAGCGCCTGATAGTCTTGATCGCGTCATCGCCCGCTACACAGCAGCGCGCTCCCTTGAGATGCAGGATGTGATCCGCTACTGCCAAACCGTGCTATGCGCACGGCCTCAACCCATCCAGCTGGA
>JAJFUZ010000006.1 GCA_021372155.1 Parachlamydia sp.
TTCGATCAGGGCTTCTATCAAAGGAATCAGGATTTGAGGCGGCCCTTCCTGCTTGCGACGCAGCAATTGTTTGCGCTTTGTCTGACCTTCAATCTGGGTCTCAATCTGTGCGGCCTTGCCCTGCAGGAGATCCATACAGCAGGATGAGGGAATCCGCACAATTCCATTGAAATGGCGAACCAATCCAAGATAGACCAGGTTTAAGGCATACGAACCTGAATCATGTTGAAATTGAAAACGCAGGGGAACCCTCAAAAGTTCGTGTGCGCCTGTAAGATCTAATGAGGGGTCCTGCAAAACCTCGGCTGGGGTTGCAGCATGGATCGCGGCTACCCTCACTGCTGCAGGATGCATATTGCTCTGAAATACCCCTTTCAGACTGTCTGAAACAGAATTCATGAGATCAGCTCTTGAAAATCATCATGCATTTGGTATCGGGCTTGTAGCTGCTGAGATCAATTTTTTCCATGGATGCCAGGAGTTCCACTGTCGTGTTCTGTTCAAATTTCGCCAGGATTTCTTGCGAGGCCTTCATAAGAGGCAAATTGCCAAACAGCGTTTCCAATTGGTGGCGCCATTTCAAATAGATGATTGCAGCGGTCTGCCCACTCACATTCCCAGATTCAGCCAGTATTCGGAAAATATGGGAAATTTGCGTACAGCGATGGAGCCTGCTGGCTTCCTGATGGCCCGCTTTTGGAAACTCATCCGTCAGCAGTTTGAAATAATAAAGGTAATGATCCGGAGAATGATTACCGCGTTGGCGATAGATGGTAGAAATCTTGTGGATCGCCTCGAAATACTCTTCGAGTCGATTGCTTTCTGCAAAATAATTGCGCCCCTCATTCAGAAAGCTCATCGCGCTCAGCCAGGGATCGTAAGCTGCCTGATGAATCTGATGAGGGCTCGGAAGACGCACTAGGCTGACACTCGCATTTGTAGCTGCTGCAGGCTGTATGGGCATAGCATTCAGGCGGTCGCAGAGATAATTTACGGTTTCTTTCCAGAAGTGGCATAGGGCAGGGTAAGATTGGTCTCTGATTTCATCCAGAAGGGTATCTCCAATCCTGCATAATTGTATGAGATGCACGATCTCGACCTGGTTGAGAGTTTCCGAGCTTCGGCGCAGTTCCTTAGTGGACTCTAAAAAATGTTGATGGAAGATGCTCATGCTCGCCATTAGCCTCTGCTGCTGCTGGACAAAGTCGGAGCGGTTGGACTCATTCATAAATCGCCGTCGAGCTAACACTAGATACATCATCGCGGTATAAAAGATATCGATTTTCTGCCCATCGCCATAGCTTTTTGGTACGGTGATAATAGACGCATAAGCATCCACGATTCGTTTCCAATGAAGGCGATGCGTCTCTTTTACAGCCTTGTCGTCTCTGTTTTCGAGATCCGCTGCCAAATCATGGAGATGCTGGAATGCTTTCACGTTGATCTCACGGCCTGAGGAGATAGTTTCAAAAGCACGCGCATATTGCTGCTGATAGGCAGCCGAAATCCTTTCTTCAGCATTTTTAACATCGACACTGAAGAGGCTTTCAGCACGTTTCAAATAGGCCATCGCTGCAGCAAAATATTTGCCGCTGAGACTAAACTGCTCCCGATTTTCTGGAATCGGCCCCTTTTCAAAGCCAGCAGCCATCGCTGCGGCCATTTCCTGCCAGAGCTCACGATGGATCGACACAACAAGCTCTCCGGTGATGAGATGGCCCCACACAGGCCTTTCCAAGTCCTTGGCGACAGCGAAGAGGAGAGCCAATATTTGCCATGAGGGCCTAGTATTGACGTCGTCAAAGATCAAACGATATCTGCCCTGCAGATGATTGGAACTTGATGTATAGGGAAGAGTATAGAGAAAATCCATCAGCTTCCGAGTGCTTTCTTCAGCGCGCCATTTTGGATCCTGAAAGCGCGTGTTCAGGCCCTCCTCCAGACAGGTAACAAGCCTAATCTGCGCTAGCACCAGCTCTTTCTGGCCTATCCTGTCAGCAAATTTTTGATTGATGAGAGTAAAATATTCCCATGCCGCTTGCGCCACAACGAGCAGTTTATCCTCATGATCTTCTTTTGGCAAAATAGCCATCTGATTCACAAAATCGCAAAAATGCTGAACAATTTGGAGACCATGTCTGGCATGCATCTCCTGGACGCCAGGTGTATGTTCCCGCCCTTTCAAATCTGTCCTGAGATGACAAGTCAGGTTAAAGGCATCCCAGGATGCATCCCTGGATCTGTCTTTATGGTTCAGCATCTCCTCGATAAGCTTTCCATACCATTTCTTGAATTGAGAAGGTTCACTCAGCAGAAACGTGACACAGGCGAAGTGGGTAAAGTAAAGAGCGTGCAGATTGCCTCGCAGCTGTTCACTCTTCCAGATGCGCTCAAGCAGAAATTTGATCTCTCTGGATTGCTGCTCGCTCTTATTTATTATCTCGCGCATGGTTACCTCGCCATGCGTTGCTCTGTAATTAAGGTAACAATCCAGCGCAAAACTCTCTTTTGGATAATGATGGAGAACTCCAGGCTTCGAACTTCTGAGCAACTCAAACAGATTCTTGGCATAGCTGAAATGCCTCTTGGCAAATTCGGCCCTTGTATAAGCAGGTGGATAAAACACCCACTCCATCAAATGAGGCATCCAGTCTTGATGTCGTACGAAATGAAACTGAGCAAAAAACTCTAAACGATGCCAGATGCTGGCTGACAGGAATTCTCCGGACCATTCCGGGGTTGCCGTCCGTTTCAGGCATTTGGAAACAAACCTCACCGAGACCTCATACACAAAACCGATGTTTTGTTCTGTGCTGAGGTCAAGCTGAAGAGACACAAACTTCTCCTCGATCGCCTGGAATTTCTGTTTCATTTGATCTTCCAGCATTTTCCAGAAAGTCTTGCCATCTTGCGCGGGCACCAGAAGGCTCGTATTCACAAGACTTCCCATCCAGAATTGAACACAGGCTTGGGCAAGCCAGCGAGGAGACAAGACTGAAACCACGTCGATCTTCTCTGACCTTTTCAGCCACTCAGCCAAGACAGTATTCATGACAAAGCTGCCTTCAGGGGCTTTGCAGAAATGACGGGCCTCCATTTCCTCCAGGAAGCTGCGCATCTCGATGAAACTGGGACGAAACGCTTCAGGATGGTCAAAGATCAGACAGAGGTGGTCGAGTGCCTTATCCACACAGCGCAACTTGAACTGAGATGAAAGATGAGGGAGCAGCGCATTGCATAAGGCAACACCGGAAGGATCAATGGGATCGGAAATATCCTTGCGCGCACGCATCACAGCATCCAGATAATCGCAGATGCATCTGCAGAGCTGCTCTTCGGACAATAGCGTGACGCAGTGGCTTAGCAGCTTCTGAATGCGCGGATCGGCGATCTCGGTGAGGCGCCTGGCTAATTTGAGGTGGGTCTCTTCGCTACCTTTTTGAGCTGGGGAGCCGCAGGCCATCTCAACTGCAAAGTCCAAAAGCTGCGGCTTTTTGCTGGCAAGAAAGAGATCGACAATTCTTGCTACATGCGCTGGGGTAGATCGGCCAGCATAGCGCTCGAGGAGCTGGCCCAACACAAACATCAGATTTGCATGTCGAGGAATAAAGGAGGAGGTTTGTTTGACGGCAGAGAAGACGGTCTCATGCACATCTCTATCCTCTTCAAGCAACTTGGAAAGAAGCTGCAGACCTTCTGTGAGATAGCGCTGATTGCCCGAGCGCAGCGCACACTGCAGCCTGCTTAAATCTAATTCGGGCAGTGGCGAACTCGCAACACCCTCCATCAAGCTGGGAGTCACCGCTTCACGTAAAAGGCCGATCTCCTCGAAAAGTCTTGAGTAGCGGTGAGGAAGGTCCACAGGCAACAGGAGCTGCAGATAACCGAGAAGGCGCGTCCGCATAAAATGATCGGAGGCATAGGCAACATTATGGGGATCTTCAGGGGATCTGGCTGCTTCCACTCTCTTTGCAATCAATCCCTTCCAGTCCTGGCTGCGATTGCCGCTGATCAAGAGATCTAAGAGAAGCTGCATCTGAATGAGATCGAAGGCATACCAGTTCTCACATATCTGAAAACGCCCTTTTGGATGGAGTGCAAATCTGGACCACTTCTTGCGGGTAAGCGAAAGCTCCCAGGCTCTGGTATGATTTGCTGGGCTATTCTTCGCCACCGCCTGCAGGCATTGCATCCAGATGAGATCATCTGCCACTTGTGTTTTTTCAAGCAAATCGAGAGCCGCTAGGTGTTCGTTTAACTCAATCAACCGCTGGATGCAGGTTTTTGCAACAGTCTCTAGAGAAGCGGGCAGAAGTCGGGCAAAAGTGACAAGCTGGGCTGGAGATGATCTGGCGACTTGGAACATAGCCAGAACTGGCTCGAGATTACATTGTGGATATTGTCTTTGAAAGGTTTCGATCCATTCGATATGTTCTTCCAGTGGATTCAGCTGCGGAAGAATGCGGTTAGCATGCCTGAGGACCGTTTGCCTCTCATTTTCTGACTCTGCAATGAGAAGTATTTCCCGCAAACTTTCCACCTGCTGCGGCAAGGGAACTGCCGGTTTCAAATTCTTCTCAAGTTCACGAAACTTCTTGCGACGCATCTCCTCATTTAATTGAGGATGGTCTGGCCTTGCTTTCAAGAGATATTCTCGCAGCTCAATTCCGGATTCTTTGTGCTGCGCGCGGATGATCATGTATAACTTCAGGTAAGCCTCAAAATCAGCCTGATAATCATCGTGCTTCCAATATCCCCGATCAATGGCATAACGAAATAAAGCCAGATTGACTGTTCCTGCATAATTGCAGACATCAAGCAGCAGACGCGCCCCTTGACGGTCCTGCTTGAAAAGCTCTGTCTCTGAAAAGCGGCGGAGAAGTTCCATGACAAGATCGCTTCGCTGCGCGACCGCAAGACGTACCCACTCTTCGTATCCTGAACGCTTTTCAGCATGCCTCTGCGCTGACCAAAGGTGCATGACCGCCGCATGAAACTGCAGAATAGCTGTCGCCAGAACAGGATCGCGCGTCTCAATATAGAGGACCCTTAACCCTCTGGCAACCGCCCCAAGCTTTTCGGCATTCTGCTTTTCTTGAGGATGGCGCAGCAGCTGCGCTGCTTCTGAGAGAGGGCCCTTGGCCAGAAGACCCTTCCTCTCGCAAACTGATGCAAAATCCATCCAGCATGCCCCGGCTTGAGCCTGAAGCACGAGCACAAGTGTCGCGACAGGAGGTTCCTGATGATGACTGGAATAGACCACCAGGAGGTCGGCAAAATCAAATAAAAGCTGCAAATTCTTCCGGTCTTGATGCAAATCCTGAAAGACACATCTACCCAGATCCTGGAGCATCCTGCCCGCCTCATCTCCCTTCAAGCCATTTTCTTCCACCTTCCATCTGGCAACCTCAATGGCCTTTGCGGGCAGGGATCCTTTCAAAGCCTCATAAAGCATCTGGGCCTGACGGTTTTTTTCCTGTGAATCCATCGACTTCCACATGTCGACAGCAAGTTCTGGAAAGGGCTGAACGCGCAGGCGGGCCATTGACAGCATAATGCCCAGGCGCCACTCGTTGAACGAATGGACCTTTCCGGCCATCCATTTCATCTGAACGGTCAATTCGGCCACGGCATGTGCTCCAAAGCGATCGTTCAGCCTTTTAATGAAGCAATCGCATAGATGCATCCGCTCTTTGTTATCTGATTCGTGATACATCAACTCAGGGATCGCGGCAATCACCTCATCCCGTACCTCATCAAACAGCAATGTCATCAGCAGACGATGAGAAAGCGCGCGGATCGCTGGGTCGGCATTCTGAGAGGCAATCAACACGCACTTGCAAAGAGCCTTGAAATCAAGATTGAGCTCTTTTTTCCATTTGAGCAGAGGGGATGCTGGATCGACGCTGTCGAGACTTTTTCCGAAAGCAAAAAGAGACTGTAAGACTTCTGAGGAGGGTTTTCCCTTGACCGTGCAAAGAGTTTCCAGGGGTTCTGCGAGATCCAAAGGCATCTGCAGGGTCTGTCTTTCCACCAGAAGATGGATGACAGGTTTGCCCTCATGCATCTCGATCGTTGGTTGAAGATATGCTCCTTGGCGAACCTGTAGAGGTGCCATAAGAGTCTCAAAAGAGAGAACCGTCAAGGCGGCGAAGATCTGGCGTGGATTCAAGCTTCTTGCCAAAATGGCTTCATGGCACAGAGAAAAAAGGGAGTCAGTTTTGAACTGAGTGGGGATCAAAGGTGCCAGATAATACCAGAAGCGAAAAAGCTCATTTTCCGTACATTTAGGAAGGTATGCCGAAGCATTCAGCAAAAATGCCATCGTCCTGGCCGGATCGCACGTCTTGCTTCGCTTGCCTTCAACCGGTTCAGCATGCAGATGATATTCAATCAAGTTGTGAACAACTCCATCAAACCAGCGCGATTTGGCTCCCAGCGCTTGAATCTTGCGAAGCAGCATATCTGCATTAACTAGAGAAGCGACCAGCTGCAAGGATGTCTCTTCCAGTTCTTCATCGATGACTTGTACGAGAGCCTCTGCAGTCCGTGGCGCTTGTTCGACAAGCTTCTGCAGCTGTTTGAAGGTGTCAGGCCGTGGCTTTCTCTCTTTCGCCTGTTCCACACATTTGCGGGCAAGCAGCTCCTGATCGACCATTTCGGCAAGAGCAAGAGCTTTGTTTGGAGTTTTTGAGCAGAAGACCGTCAGCAACTGCACGAGCTGCTCTTCTGATTTTAGATCGGCATCGCGATACCCCAGCGCATTCATCCATTGGGAATAGAAGAAATCGCGCGGCAACTTCTCATGAGAGGTCCAGAGCTTCAACCTGCAGAGCTTGTGAGCCAGCGCCAGATCGCTTCCCTCCAGCTGCAATTCCCGACTTCCGTTTAGAAATGTGGCAAAATTGACCGCAAACTCCTGGTAGACCATGCGCGGAGGAAGGTCCTCTCCGGAAATCTGCACCGTAAAATCATAGGCGCGTCCCTCGACGTCACGGCAGCTCATGCGATGGCGCTGATGCTGCTGGAAATAATGCCATTCATCAAAGGCAGTTCTTTTAATGAATACTCTCAAAGGTTCCTGGTACAGCTGTTCAAAGATCTGCGCAGCATGAGGAAAGAAACACCTGCGATCAAAATACGGATTGTCGCGAAAGGCAGCGGTCAACTCGATCAGAACTTGCAAATGTGTGGGAAGAAATACCCTTTCGTCAAGATAGGGACCTTTTACTATCCGGATGTTGTTGACGCAGCACCAACTGGCCGGATCTGCATGATTGGGAGGAGACGAGAAGAGGTCGACAAGTGCTTTAAAACCGTGCAATTGCCCGATCTGCATATTATTAAACTGCACTTTGAAGGAGGCCCTCTCCCACCAAAACTCCTCCTCAATCGATTGCAGCAGATCAGGAGCAATTTCCTGATCCTGTTTCTGATGTTGGGCCATTTTTCGCATATCGAGGAAAAAATCGACATCGGAGATCTGCGTCTCGATATGAGTCATTTCCTCGACATGCAAAGGTCGCGATGCAGGTATTGATTCTTCAAGACACTCTCCTATCCCTTTGCTTCCCAGGAAAGCAGGACAACTGCTGCCGACAAGTTTGGCGCAAAGGAGTTGATGCCCGGTTTTTTCAAACCCTCGCTTGTAACATTGCAGCGCCTGCTCCACTGTTCTGAAGATCTCTTTGCCATTGATCGCGAACTTAAGCTTCCTTGCCATCAGCTGCTCGCCCGCCTCTATTGCAGCTCCTTGAAGCGGCCTGCTCCTCTTCACCGAAGATACCCCTCCTTTGGAGATGGTGGCAAAAGTAGCGGCTTCCTGGGATTCTCCCAGAAATGGCTGAATCAAAGGCTGTTCAGGAAGAGGCGCAGAAGACTTGCTCTCGCAATTTCTTGTTAAAATGGGAACAGAGGCGTGCGGTAAGATTCTGGAAGGCTGAACAGGGGCCGACATAACCGAAAAAATTGTTTTATTATTCGGTTATGCCAAAATGAAGAAATTTTATCCAAACAAATGTGGGGAGAGTTTTTTCTTTCTGTATATAACGCCTTCATCATCGCTTGAAAGACTGAGAGGACCCTGAATGAAGCCTTCCAGCATCGTACAGCAGGCCCGATTCCCAGCGATCGCAGAAGAAGCATGCACGGCATCCTGCATGTCCTGCATGATCTCCAGCATGATCTGATGACATTCAGGGGTCTTGCATGTCGTGATCTGCAGCGCCGTAGCCTTGAGATAGCAGACCAGCGCATGATTGAACCAGCGCACCTCACCTGATTCATCCCTCTGGCTTAATTGAGGAGCGGCATTGGCGAGCAGGAATTTGTTAAATGCGCGATACATTTTGAGGTGCAGCAACTTCGTTGTCGCATCATTCTTCATACCCTCTGGCAAATGGGCGATTGCATTGAGGGTGCTGTCCCAGTCTGATGCACTCCCCTGCACCATCTGAAACTGACAAGAAGCGGATAGGCCTTCGAGCTGTTCCAGGATTTCAGGATTCTTTTGCAAAATGGCTTTGTTATGGCGCAAGATCTCAAAAAGATTCCTGACTGCGTGTGGGTGTGCATTCTCCCGCAGCATATCCAGAATATGTTTGAAGGTGCCTGCGTTGATCGTCAGGATCTCTTCCTCCTCCTCATTCTCAAGTTTAGGAAGCATCAGATAAAAGATGAAATCGTTGACAGGGTTAAGATAGAGGTCGCGCTGGACAACTTGCAGGTGAATCCTGGCAAGCCGGGTTTCATACTCCTTCAGCATTTTCTGAAACTCTGGAGAGCTTTGGTCTGTCACTTGGGCGGCCGGAGTTACTTGAAACACCATTCTTTGGAATACATGACAAAGTTGACTCTTTGACGCTTTGGGATCCTGCAATCCTTTGAATGGATCGAAGCGTCCCAGTAGAATTTTTTCTAACCTTATCAAGATAGCCACGCAAAGGCGTGGAGCCAGCTCGCGATGTTCCTGGATCTTATCCAGGAGAATATGGGCAAACTGGAGATCGAGCAAAGGAGGAAGCTCTTTTTTCTCTCCTTTAGACAAGGTGTAATCCAATAGCTCGGTATCGAGCAGGTCCATGAAAGCGGGAAATTCTTTGTCAAAGAGAGCTTGATAGCCATTGCGGTCAGCCAGGACGAAAAGGCTCTTCAAGGCTTTTTCAAAGAGCTGCCGTCTCTCTTGTCTGGGCAGGTGCCTGAAGCACTCCTTGAGCAGCTTTAAGGCATCGACAATTTGGTCTGGATTGCTCTTTTTCTCATCGATCGACTGCCACAGCGCAGCGCAGATGCGATTCAACATCTCCTGATACTGGGAATCCGTCAGCATCTTCCTTTTCTGGCATTGATCCAGCAGAAAGCGCGCCTGGATGATGCATGCGGCAGGACCTTGTGACAGTTCTCCCACAAGCGCTTTCATGTTTTCGGGAATACGGGTCGTCTTTTCTACAACTTTCTGGCAGAGTTCTCCCTTCGCCTCAAGCAGCTCAGGAACTTTGATGTTTTGGATTGGCTGAAGAATTTGAAAATAGACTTCAGCAGAATATCCCACCCTGCAGACGGCCCCGGCAAATGCTTGGAACTGTTTATAGAGTGCGCTTGTGCGCTGCGCTTCTGGCAGATCTGCGAATAGGCGCGCAATCTTAGGAAACGGCTCGCCATTTTCTTTATTGCCTTTGCTTGCCATGTGGTTTGCCAATTGCGTTCCAAACTGGCAGCAGTGCGAAAAAGCAGCGCTTTGCCGGTTTTTTTGCGCTTTGGCCAGGGCCTGTTCCAGCAGTTGAGCGCCCAATAAACGTACAAGCTCCCGGTCGGGATTTTGTTCAGAAATCTTGGGGAAGAGAATCAGCCACTCTTTGAGAGCACCATCATTTAAAGAATGCGACTGCATCAGCCAGAGCAGCATCTGCAGGGTTCTGGGGGGATGAAGCGCCTGTTCTCTTTCCAAAGCCTGGACCACAACATTCCGTGCCATTTCGGCGAGTTGTTCCAGGCGGCTGGAGTGCTCTCTCGCAAAGGAGCCGCACTTTTTGATCTGCGCCAATATGTCGCCGAAAGTTGAGTAGTCGAGCACGCCCTGCTCCTCCATGGGCTTCAAGAGCTGGATTGCCTGCGGAGCCGTCAGATCGCCGACGATTTTTGCGGCTTCTGCATTCCAGCCCTCCTTCTCTTCCTCAGTGGCCTCCTCGACACCTCGATCCCTGAGTTTCCAAGCTAATTGTAGAGTGGCATCGTTGCGGATTTGAAACAGGCTGCGCGCAATCAGCCTGAGGACTGTGTTGCCATCTCTAGCTGTGAGCACATCCAGATTCCGCAGCAGCAGACCTTCGAGATTTTCTTCCTCTTTAATGGGATAAGCCGGACATCCTCTTTTCAAAAGCTGGCCCAGCTGCCGGATCATCGCCACGCGCGCTTCGCGGTTTCTGGCGCTCAACAGGGCATCTGGAAAGGCAAAGAGCAGGCTCTCAAAGGACTCGGGAGCCGAACGCAAGGTCTCTTCGTACAAATTCAATAAAAAGCAGACCGTCATATAACCGCGTCTGATGACATGAGGATTCCGAGAGGATCGGAGCTCCTGCATGGCCTCGTTAAAGGTCGACTCATATTTCTTGAGATGGGATCCCAAACGTTCCGCAGAATCCAGCGGAGCCTCGCAATTTACCCGTTTGCCCGCATGGGAAAAGACAAACTGGATCGCATCCTGCTGGATTTGAACATGCGGTTCATCGGGATGGCCGCAGCCATCGAGGCCGCGCAGAACGCTATCGAGTGTCTTGCGATAGAAGAGCCTCTCTGTGCAGGGTTCAAAAGCCAGATCGCCGACAAGATCGCGCAGCTTTTCAGGAAGGGAATTCCCAAAGTCCCCTCGGAGCTGCTTCCATAAACCTTGTACTTGACTTGCAAGATCGGGAAGATAATCTCGAACGTCGTGCCGATTTTTGATCACCCGAGGGTTTTGACGGAATAGCCAGGAAGAAATCT
>JAJFUZ010000033.1 GCA_021372155.1 Parachlamydia sp.
ATACTAATGCTGCCGCTTTCTTTTGTTGATGCGTCGTCAGTTCTTCCTCAAGTGGGGACGGTCGAAAGTATCGGCAAAAAGGGGGTTGAGGTAGAACTAAAGGTCCAAAGCCCTTCCGGGCAAGAGACACCCTTACAAATCATTTGCCTCTTTGAATATACAGAAGGGGACATTTTCAATTCGCCGCCTGCGCTGCCAAAGGAGTTAAATGGCCTTGTGCATGTGGATCAGGCGCTGGGTGGTTTGATTACGGAAATCAGAAAGAAGGATCAGTTTGAAGGCAAGGCCCTTGAAACGTTGCTAATCAAGCCACCTGCAAACTCCATCCCTGCCAAAAAGTTGTTGTTGATTGGTTTAGGAAATCGTGAAGATTTTAAGCCAGAGAGCATGCGCATGGTTGGTGTTGTAGGTATGCGAGAAGCTTTGCGATTAGGTGTTATCAGCTATTCGCATGCCAGCGATCTGAAAGATGCAGGATACTCTTCGCCGACGGGTGATGTAGCGGGCGAAGTCATCCAGGGAGCGTTGGAGGCGTATCAAACGCAAAAGGATCTGGAAACAAAAGGCGTGGCTGATCCTGTCAGCGTGACGAAAATCACTCTTTTGTCAGGTCCAACCTACTTTGAAGATTCTAAAGAAGGCATTAAAAAAGTGATGGAATAATAGGTTTATATGACAAATTATGCTGAGCTGCTGACTCCCGATAGCTGCGCGCTGGCTTTGATCGACTATCAGCCAGCCATGTATTTTGGAGTACAAAGCCATGACAGAATCGCAATTGTGCACAATGCGACCATTCTGGCCAAGGTGGCAAAACTCTTCCATATCCCGACAATTTTGTCGACAGTGGCACAAGCGAGTTTCAGCGGTCCCCTCCATCAGCAGCTGATCGATGTGTTTCCAGAACAGTCCATTGTGGACCGAACTGCCATTAATGCCTGGCTTGATTCCAACTTTCGCAAAGCGGTAGAAGCGACGAAGCGCAAAAAATGGATCATCGCCGGCCTTTGGACGGAAGCGTGCGTCTTATTTCCAACTCTGGATATGCTGAAGGCAGGATATTCTGTCTATGTTCCAACAGATGCCTGTGGAGATGTTTCAAAAGAAGCGCACGAGCGCAGTGTCCAGCGTCTGATTCAAGCCGGGGCTGTTCCGATCACATCGCTCCAGTTCCTTTTTGAATTGCAGCAGGATTGGAAGCGCAGCGAGACATATGAGGGTGTGATGGATATCCTGAGAGCAGACTCTCCTTATGGGATACAGGTTACCTTTTCCAAATGGGCTTTAGGTGAACATGCCTCTGAGGCAATTTGAATGGGTTTGATTCTATTCAACGGAAAAATCACGACGCTTGATCAAAAGCTGCCGGAAGTTTCTGCGGTCAGTATGCAGAATGGGCTGATCGAAGCGATCGGGTCGGATGAGGAAATCTTAAAGTCTGCCAGGAAAGAGTCCATTCTTGTCGACCTCAAGGGAAGGAGGGTTATCCCAGGACTCAACGATTCCCATCTCCATCTGATTCGTGGGGGCCTTAATTACAACATGGAGCTGCGCTGGGATGGGGTTCCTTCCCTGGCACAGGCTTTGGAGATGCTCAGAGAGCAGGTGCTGCGCACTCCGCCTCCTCAATGGGTTAGAGTCATCGGAGGCTGGTCGGAATTTCAGTTTAAAGAAAAGCGCATGCCCTCTCTGCAGGAGATCAATGCGGTCTCCAAAGATACTCCCGTTTTCATCCTGCATCTCTATGACCGGGCATTTTTAAATGCGGCCGCCTTGCGGGCGGTTGGCTACACAAAAGACAGTCCAGATCCCGTTGGAGGGCGCATCGAGCGCGACAAAGAGGGCAATCCTACCGGAATCATTATTGCTGAGCCAAATGCCCTGATTTTGTATTCCACACTTGCCAAAGGGCCAAAACTTGCCTTGCAGGATCAGATGAATTCCACGCGCCATTTCATGCGGGAGCTCAATCGGCTGGGTCTGACAAGCTGCATTGATGCAGGCGGGGGATTTCAAAATTATCCTGAAGATTACGAAGTAATTGAAACGCTGCATCGCAATCAGCAGCTTACTCTGAGGATTGCCTATAATTTATTTACCCAGCATCCTGCGGGAGAATTGGCTGATTTTCAGAAATGGACGGCAATGACTTCACCTTATGCTGGAGACAGCATGTACCGCCTCAATGGGGCAGGGGAGATGCTGGTCTTTTCAGCCGCGGATTTCGAAGACTTTCTCTATAACAGGCCTGACATGCCTTCTAAGATGGAGGATGACTTAAAAGAGGTCATCCGACTGCTTGCTGAAAAGCGCTGGCCTTTTCGTCTGCATGCGACTTATGACGAGACGATCGGCCGAGCCCTGAATGTCTTTGAAGAGGTCAATCGGGAAATTCCCTTTCAGGATCTATGCTGGTTCATTGATCATGCCGAAACCGTCACTGAGCCTAATCTGGAGCGCATCCGTGCAATGGG
>JAJFUZ010000035.1 GCA_021372155.1 Parachlamydia sp.
CTTCCGCCACTAAGTGTATTGCTACACTTCGTTCGACTTGCATGCCTCATCCACGCCGTCAGCATTCAATCTGAACCAAGATCAAATTCTCAAAAATAAAAAGCTTTGAAAACTTGAAGGGAAAACTCTCACCTAAGTGAGGTTCTCTTACTTGCGAATTTATGCTCTAATTCTAATTAGGGCTTCGCACAAGCTCCATAACTTACCGGAACGTTTTCACGTTCCAGCTTTCTTGTCGCTTGCACATCATCTTACTATCATTGTCAAAACAGCCATCACTGCTCGTTGGCAGTGCTATTTGTCTTCCAAAGCTTGAAAGACATCTAACAACATACAGAAATAGCCGGATTTTCCGCAACACTATTTCGCAAAAAAATCCAAAATCGCCTGAATTTGCCCTTGGGGGAACAGCAGGAGTATGTATCTTCACACATCCCTCTCCAAGCGATAGAATTATTATACAATATCAAATATTTTTTTTCAATTTATCGGGAAATTCGCTAAACTTAAGAGTATGAGACGGAGCCTGATTGTTGCTGACGCAGCATGCAAAAGCCATTTGACAGGGTTTGGCCACCCAGAAAGACCAGAAAGGTTCGATGCCATCTGCACGGCTCTGCAATCGACCGGGCTGCTGCGGCAAAACAACTGGCGCAAAGCCCGTCGAGCTATGGAAGATGAGCTCCTTCTCTGCCATACGCTTGGCTATGTTCGGACAGTCCAGCACGAAGTCGCTCAAACGGGGCAGCTGGCCATGCTCAGCACCGGTGATACGGTCATCTGCCCCGCTTCCTATGATGCCGCCTTGTTGGCTGCGGGAGGTGTTTTGACAGGCATTGAGGCTGTTTTAGGTTCGGATGCTGCCACCTCTTTTGTTGTTTCACGTCCGCCAGGCCATCATGCCTGCAGCGACCGCGGAATGGGCTTTTGCCTGTTTAACAGCATCGCTATTGGGGCGCGCTATGCGCAGCTTACGGCTGGTTTGCAGAGGATTCTTATCATCGATTGGGATCTGCATCATGGCAATGGCACGCAGGAAATCTTTGACGCCGACCCTTCTGTCTTTTATTTCAGCACGCACCAGGCTGGCATTTATCCTGGCACAGGCGCCGCACAAGACTGGGGTAGCGGAGAGGCGATAGGAACGAAGATGAATTTTCCGATCGCCCCAACTACCCATGCCCGAGAGGAGATTCTAGCTGCAGTCGAGGGGCCACTCATGAGGGCAATGGACGATTTTAAACCAGAGCTAGTGCTGATCTCCTGCGGCTTTGACGCACATTCCGCCGATCCTCTTGGCAACCTGAATCTGACCGATGAAGATTTTGGAACACTGACACGCCTGGCTCTGCAGATAGCAGAGCGTCACGCGCATAGTAGAGTCGTTTCTGTATTGGAAGGGGGATACAATCTTCAGGCTTTGGCGACCGCTTCGGTCGCGCATGTTAAAGTCCTGCAGGAATGATTGGAATGCGAAAGCATCGCTTTCGCATTCCAACCACATTTAGTGCGCGGCCAGAATCGCCAGCAAGAGAAGGGCGACAATGTTGGCAATTTTGATCATAGGGTTGATCGCGGGACCGGCTGTATCCTTGTAAGGATCGCCGACCGTATCGCCCGTCACGGCTGCCTTGTGCGCGTCCGACCCTTTGCCTCCATGGTGGCCCATCTCGATCCGCTTCTTGGCATTATCCCATGCACCACCGCCGGAGGTCATCGAAAGACCCACGAATAGGCCAGTCACCACAACACCGAGGAGCATGGCTCCCAGCGTCGTGAAGGCTTCGGCCTGGCCGACAGCAAAGTAGATAGCAAAGTAGGTCAGCACCGGGACGACCACGGGCAAGAGCGAGGGCACGATCATCTCCTTAATGGCCGATTTTGTGAGGATGTCGACAGCGCGGCCATAGTCTGGCTTTGCCGTTCCCTCCATGATCCCCTTGATATCCCTGAACTGCCGGCGCACTTCGACGACGACAGAACCTGCAGCTCGGCCGACAGCCATCATGCTGAACGCCCCGAAGAGATATGGCAGCAGACCGCCGAGGAAGAGACCGACGACGACAAAGGCATCCTGCAGCTGGAACTGAATATGGAAGTTAGGGAAATAGTAGGCGAGATCTTCTGTAAAGGCCGAAAAGAGCACGAGAGCCGCAAAACCGGCTGAGCCGATCGCGTAACCCTTCGTCACCGCTTTTGTGGTGTTACCCACGGCATCCAGCGCGTCGGTCGTTTCCCGGACTTCGCGCGGCAGATTGGCCATCTCGGCGATTCCGCCGCCATTATCCGTCACCGGTCCATAGGCGTCCAAGGCTACAATCATCCCTGCCACCGAAAGCATGCTGCTTGCTGCGACTGCCAGGCCGAAGAGGTTGGCGTTGAGATAAGCCACCAGAATCCCCGCGCAGATGACGAGCACAGGAAGAGCTGTTGCTTCCATCGAGATCGCCAATCCCTGGATGATGTTGGTCCCATGCCCTGTCGTCGACGCCTCGGCAATGCTCTTGACTGGACGGTACCAGGTCAGCGTGTAGTATTCGGTGATCCACATCAGCAGAGCCGTCACCACCAGACCCGTAATCCCGCAATAGAAGAGGTTAAGACCCGTGAAAGACTGCCCATTTGCTGTGTAAGTCGTATCAAGGCCGAGCATCGACTTTGTCAGGAAAAAGAGGGCGATAGCGGAAAGGATAGCTGTCCCGTAAAAGCCCTTATAGAGGGCCGCCATGATGTTGTTGCTCTTTCCTAAGCGAACAAAAAAGGTTCCGATGATCGAGGTCAGGATGCAGGCGCCGCCGATTGCGAGCGGATAGAGCATCATTGTCTCAAGCAACGCCCCAGTGAAAAAGACGCCAGCAAGCAACATCGTTCCTACAATCGTCACAATATAAGTCTCGAAGAGGTCGGCCGCCATGCCAGCGCAATCGCCGACGTTATCTCCTACGTTATCGGCAATTACAGCCGGATTGCGAGGATCATCTTCTGGAATGCCCGCTTCCACCTTCCCTACCAGGTCAGCGCCGACGTCGGCACCCTTGGTGAAGATTCCGCCGCCAAGACGGGCGAAAATCGAGATCAGCGAAGCGCCAAACCCGAGGCCAACGAGTGCTTCAAGCTGGCTGCGGATCGGCAGGCCCTGCTGTTTCAGGAAGAAGGTGTAACCTGCAATCCCCAGCAAACCAAGACCTACCACCAGCATACCCGTGATCGCGCCTGCCTTAAAAGCCACATTGAGCGCAGCGGATAATCCCTGACGGGCGGCTTCTGTCGTGCGCACGTTGGAGCGCACTGAGACATTCATCCCGACGTACCCCGCCAGGCCGGATAAAACCGCTCCGATAAGAAAGCCGGCTCCTACATAGCCGCCGAGCAGCCAGGTTAGAGCGAGAAAGATAACAACGCCTACAATGGCAATCATCTGGTATTGACGGTTCAGATAGGCTCGGGCACCTTCTTGAATTGCTGCAGCGATCTGCTGCATTTTTTCATTCCCTGGGCTCAAGGATAGAATCGATCGGATCGTGAAAAGTCCATAGAGAAGGGCCACAACTCCGCACGCGAGCACAAGGCCATACGCATATGCATTCATGAAAACTCCTGTGTGTAAAGGGAAAAATCGTACAAAAGTTGCAGCAAAAGCGCAACAAAAATTTCATATAGTATATAATATTAATTAGGGGAAACTATTCCCGGAAAGGAGGTGAAATATGGCAGGCTTTGTCTTCCAAACAAACTGGGGCTTCTTGCTCCTGGCCATTTATTTGATTTTGGTAGGGATCTCTTCCCTAGTTACTGGGCTGGCCATACCGCCAGTCGTATACGGCGTCCTCGCATTGCTAGCAGGGATCTTAATCCTACTAAACAGGTAGCGAGGGCTGTGACCGAGCACAGGCGACTGGTTGGCGTAGTTCACTCAGTCCCTGTGTTTTTTTTTATGCGCCATTTCGTGAGCAGGCGGTCGGGCTGATAGGAACGCTTGGAATGGCGGATGTCTTCTGATCCGATGTCCTGCCCGAGATTGATCCACGCATAGTCTGGCTCCAGAAGCTGGGCCCACTCTTCGAAGATATATTGGTAGATCCCTTTATAGCGCGTCAGCCCTTTTGCCATATGAAAGACAAACGTGTGCGCATTCAAGGGCTCTCCAATGATAAAGCCCGCAGGCTCCCCTTCGACATAGGTGATGCGTCCTTGCAAATGCAGCCGATTCAGCAGCTGGATGGATTCTTTGCATGGCACGTAGTCAGTAAAGCTCGGATCTCCATGTGGATGGCTCCCCCACTCCTCCAGGATGCGCAAGGCATCATCTGCACGCTCCTCTGTCAGCGGATGCGTTGCATGGTTGGAATAATGGTCGAGAAACTGATGGACCAGATTGCGCCGGCTGCTCAATTTCCGGCCAGGATAATGGGCAAACTTGCTTGTTTGGTAAAGGTAATCTGAATCCATTTCAGCCTGGCTGCGTTCATAGCCATTCCCTTCGAGATGGGGGAGCCATTCTTCTGGTATGGGAAAGAGCACCTCATTTTTCGCGAGGCCTACCCAAAGATCCTTCCAGTCAATTTCAGAAGGGGGCGCCAACGGCATGAGATATCTGACTCCATCGCGCGTCATTCCGATGATGCAGAGATCGCCCTTCTGAACCAATTCAAAAGCATGGATTTCACGAAAAAGATAAAGATTGGTAAACGTATAATCGATGAGGTCAAGCCCGAGTTTGCGCAACCTCGGTTCCAGCAAAGCCTGATGCTCGAGGGAAATCGTTTCCTTTTCCATGTTTTCTTACCTAGCATAGTCCAGCGAATTATGCTAAGCTTTATTCTTATGGAATCCATTCGCAGACAAACCTTTTGGCAGCATATCCGGCATCCCTTTACTATTGCCCCAAAAACGAGCCTCTCTGTCAAAGAAAGGATTACAGCAGCTACCCTTTTTCTCTTTGGATCTCTATTTGCCCTGATCGGTGGCCCGCTCTTATTCTACAGCTATACCTATCGCCTCAAGACAAAGCACACCAAGCTTCTGAATGCCCGTCAGACCGCCCCTCTTCGACACATTCAGATCAATGCTCAGAAGATCTTTAAACTTCCCATCCAGACAATGCCGACAAAAGCAAATCTAATTCCACAACCTCCAAAGCCTCAACCAGCACCCGTTGCACAACCCGCACCAGTTCCAACACCGCAACCAGCAGCCCTTACAAAGCCTGCCACACCTCCACCAGCGCCTGCCGCTCCGTTTGGCACATCGCCCAACCCAGTACCCAATCCAGTGCCCCTTCCCGTGCAGCCATCCCCTTCTGCTCCACCGCACGCAAAACCCTCTGTCATTGATTTTGCACCTCTGAAGCTCTTGTCCCGGAAGGCTCAAGGACATCAGCTGGAAAAGCTCTACAAATCATCGCAGGAAACCTTGCGGTGCTATGACAGAGGAACTCCTGTTTCTTACCCGGATTTGGCAAAAACCAAAAGGGATGTCGATGCCCTGGAAGTTGCCCTCAATGAACTTGCAGTCCACTGGCAGCAGATCATCGAGGAAGAGCGCGATCCTAAAGTTCGTGAACTGGCACGCAAAGCTGCCGAGGATGAGTCAGGCCTCTCAGCTCAACTGCGCCGCTTTATCGCGGCTGCCAAGACCGATATTGTCAGATTTACCAATCAGAAAATCGATACCAAAAACCTTGCCAATGAAGTGGCTGCGCTTAAAAATATGCCGCGGGAACTCCAGGATTATCGCCTGGAAAGAATCCTGATCAGCCAGTATCGCATCTGCAAAATCAAGTCGGACGGCAATTGCGGCCCTCGAGCCTTGGCGCAAGGTCTGGGACGGGGCAATGAAGACACCGTGCGGAAAGAGGTTACCGATTATCAACTGCAGAACCTGGACGACCCCGCGCAGCCCTACCGCTGCTTTTACCCCGGGAATGCTGAGAACAGCATTAAAGAGATGCAGAAGTCAGGCCGCTATTTCACTGATATGGAACTCTTCGCCTTTTCAGAACTCAACAAGCGCCATGTCTGCGTCTTGAGTATTGAAAGCATCGAGGTCAAAAACAATCGGCTCCAGCCTGCCAATGGTTATGCTTGGGGAGAACAATTTGGCGGGACGCCCATCCTGCTTTATCACCGCCCTGATCATGACAACTCGGGACAGCAGAACCAGATCGAGCTCAATCACTACGATCTCCTCCAGCCTGTGTCGCAAGTCGAGGCTCGCCCCCATCTCCGCAACATGCCTCGAGCGGTTCGCCCAGCTTAGTTAAGCGAGATCGCATCCCCTTTGATGGTGATGCGGATCAGATTGTCGCCGCTTTCAAGCACTAAAATGCGCTCGTGATCCTTAATGGGCTCATCCTGCCAGCGCACGGTGCTCTTTTCTGTCGTCCAGTTCAGCATGTAGCGACCGGGTTGCAGCTTATACTGCATCACTTTGCGGGGTTTGAAGATATCGCTTTCATCCAGAGGAACCTCAACGCCATTAAAGCGCAGCGATTTGACTCTGAAGTTGTAGGCAGCATCCTCCACTTTAATGGACAGGTCGATCATGTTTTCAAAATGGGCCGCAGAAAGAGCGGAGGTGATGCAAAGAAGGGCAAAGAGCAGTCGCAACATGGTCATCCTGTTTCGTTAAATGATAGCGTACAGCAAGTGGAAAAAATCAGCAAGTTGCTGTTTTTTAGACAGGTTGCTATTATAACCCGGCATGACAGTCAGCGAGCAGAAAATTTCCCCCATGATGATGCAGTGGCATGCGTGCAAGAAGATGTCCCAGGGTGCTGTCCTCCTTTTCCGCATGGGCGATTTTTATGAGGCCTTTTATGAGGACGCCGTCCTGTTGGCCAAGGAGCTTGACCTCACGCTGACACGTCGGCAGGATATCCCGATGAGCGGCGTGCCGCACCATACGCATGAGGTCTATATCGACCGGCTTGTGGCAAAGGGCTTCCGCGTCGCCGTAGCGGAGCAGATGGAGGATCCAAAAGCAGCTAAAGGCCTCGTGCAGCGCCAGGTCACGCGCGTTGTCACCCCCGGCACCGTGATCAATTCCTCTTTGCTTTCTGATAAAGCCAACAACTATTTGGCTTCTTTAACACGTGTCGGTTCTCTTTTCGGACTCGCCTTTCTCGACCTGACAACAGCCGAGTTTCGTACGATCGAATTTGATAAAGAGCAGGATCTCCTGGGCGAACTCTTCCGCCTGCAACCTTCCGAATTTCTCACCTCGCGCAAATTCAAGGAAAAACATCCGGAACTTTTCGATTCTCTGCGTTTAAGCTTTCCCTTTCTCTTAAACGAAGAAGAGGATTGGCGATTCGACCATCAGATCGCCCATGATGTCTTGCTGCGCCACTTCAAAGTGATCACACTCGATGGTTTCGGCCTGCGCGGTCAGGTAGCGGCCATCAATGCGGCAGGCGCTCTCCTCCACTATCTGCAAGAGACGTTGACGCTGCCCACAGGCCATATTGCGCAGATCCAGCCCTACACGACTGCCCAATACATGGCCATCGACCCGGCTACGCAGCGCCACCTTGAGCTTGTGCGTTCCCAGCACGAAGGACCCCGCAAGAGTTCGCTCCTCTCCATTCTCGACCATACCCAGACTCCCATGGGAGCCCGGCTCTTAAAAAACTGGATCCTTCAGCCTCTGCTTTTGACCGAAGAGATCGCCCAGCGCCAGGACAGTGTGGAGGCTTTTGTCAACCAGTCCCAAACCCTGGCAGGCATCAGCTCCCTTCTCAGCCATGTGCGCGACCTCGAGCGGCTGATGATGAAGATCAGCTCGGGCTATGCCACGCCGCGCGATATCGTCGCTCTGAAGCAATCGCTCGCGCCCTTGCCCGAATTGAAAACGCTCTTGCGCCCCCTCACTCCATCATCGGCCCTCATCAGCCAGGATGAATCCCTTTTGGAGCCGCTACCCGAACTCGTGCATCTGATCGGACGTGCGCTGGTCGACGCCCCACCCATGCGCGTCAGCGACGGTGGACTCTTCCGCGATGGCTATCACCGCGAACTGGACGAATTGCGGGAGATCAACCTGGACCACAAGGCCTGGATCGCGCGCTACCAGAACCAGCTGCGCGAGGAGACCGGCATCAAGACCCTGAAGGTGGGCTATACCAAGATGTTTGGCTACTACATCGAGGTGAGCAAGGGACAGGCCGAGCGCGTCCCTGACAGCTTCAATCGCCGTCAGACTCTGGTCAATGCGGAACGGTTCATCACTCCAGACTTAAAGTCGTATGAAAACAAGGTGCTGCATGCCGAAGAGCGCATCGCCGCGATCGAAAGCGAGCTCTTCACTGCCCTGCGTCAAGAGGTCTCACAATATGCCGAGAGGGTTCTTCGGACCGCGAAAGCGCTCGCACGGCTCGATTGCTTCCATTCGCTTGCCCTCTCGGCCCGCAACAACAATTATGTGCGCCCTATTGTCGATAAAAGCAATCTGCTGCAGATTGTAGCCGGCCGCCATCCGGTCATCGAAGCGGCAAATCTAGCCGAAAAGTTTGTTCCCAACGACACGCTTCTGGACGACCAAACCAGCCGCCTGGCCATCATCACCGGCCCCAACATGGCGGGCAAATCGACCTATATTCGCCAAGTGGCCCTGATTGCGATCCTGGCCCAGATGGGTTCCTTCATCCCCGCCAAAAGCGCGCAGATCGGCGTCATCGACAAAGTCTTCTCCCGCATCGGTGCAAGCGACGACCTCGCCCGTGGACAATCGACCTTCATGGTCGAGATGACGGAAACAGCCAATATCCTCAATAACGCCACATCGAGCTCACTGATCATCCTCGACGAGATCGGCCGCGGAACGAGTACCTACGATGGCATTTCGATCGCCTGGTCCATTGCCGAATTTCTTCTGATGACGGAAGGCCGCATGGCCAAGACCCTCTTTGCCACCCATTACTGGGAGCTGACTAAACTGGAAGAAAAAGTACCCGGCGCCGTCAACTACCACGTCGCCGTGCACGAGAGCCAGGAAAAAATTGTCTTTCTGCGCAAGATTGTGCGCGGCGGAACGGATAAGAGCTATGGCATTCACGTCGCCCAGCTCGCCGGCCTACCGCAGCCTGTTATTTCCCGCGCCCGGGACATCCTCGTCCACCTCGAGGAAAACTCCAACCGCAAGAGTGCTTTTGAGCCCTCGCAGCCGAAACGTCCCTTGCCTAAAGCCACAAGTCTGGCCAAGAGCAGCCTCCCGAATAACATGCAGCTCACCTTGTTTGGATAAAAGCTCGACTTTGTAAGTTTATTTCTCCAAATATTTTATTGACACCCAATCGAGCCATCTGCCAATAAAAGCCTAAGGGAAATAGTTTGGGAGAAGCGTCTCCCCGGCTTGACTCAAGAGTACCAATTTAAGGAGGATCAAATGGTAGACCAAAAAAAACAGCAGCCACAGCGCAACAAGAATATCGCTCAACCACAAAAAGCCCCTCTCTACAAATCGACTCCAGCAAACGCCATGGGACAGAAAAAGAATCCAGCAAAAAAGGGCTGGTAATCTTCACGAAGTGCAGCGCTGCAAGCGCTGCACTCTTGCCCTCAGCATAATCTTAAACCCTCCTGACATCACATTTTGCTCATAGCTGGTCCATTTTCTTTATGACAAAAAAAGATGGGCTATCTACAATCCATAATAAGGCAAATAGCTTGCCTTGTTTTAACGCAGAACCTTGCAAAAAGGAGGTAAATATGAGCAAACTGAACAGACAACAAGCCGCGTTAAATGCCTCTGCAGCTGCAGCTGCTAGGAGTCCTGAACAGAAATCCGAGGCGTCGCGCAAAGCTGCGCGCACGCGCCTTTATTACATCAAGCAGGCCCTATGCTTAGGGGTTGCCGGTCCAATGAGTTTCAAGGATGCTGGCCGCAGAGGTGCGGCCATCCGTTGGGGATTGGCTTAATCCAGAATGCGGGAAGCTTTCGCTTCCCGCTTTTTTATTTTTACAACCTCCTCTTCAATCTTTTTCTTTCTTTTTTCACTTTTTGTTTGACTTTGTGCTTGGCTTTGTGAGCCTTATGCTTGGCTTTCTTATTGATTTTATGGGCCTTATCCTTGACTTTGTTTTTGACTTTGTGAGCTTTGTCTTTGGATTTGTTTTTCACATCGTGAGCTACATCTTTGGCTTTATTTTTTGCATCATGAGCCACATCTTTGGCTTTATTTTTGGCATCATGAGCCTTGTCTTTGCTCTTATTCTTTGCATCATGAGCAACGTCTTTGACCTTATTTTTGACATCATGCGCAGTGTCCTTGGCCCTATTTTTGGCATCGTGTACAATATCGCTCGTATCTTTTGCTTCGCTCCACTGTGGAACGAAGAGAGCTGTTGCGACAGCAAGTGACAGCAGAGCTGTTATATTTCTAAATTTCATATACGCCTCCTTAGTGTGTTATTCAGCAGCGGCCAAATAGCCGCCAACATTTGTCAGATTTATTCCTGAGTCTTGTCTTTGGTTTTGTTTTTCACATCGTGAGCCACATCCTTGGCTTTATTTTTCGCGTCATGCGCCACATCCTTGGCTTTATTTTTTGCGTCATGCGCGACATCCTTTGCCTTGTTCTTAGCATCATGCGCAGCGTCTTTAACCGTATTCCTGGCATCATGCACAGCGTCTTCGGCCTTGTTTTTGGAATCATGAATTCTACCACACATATGGCACTTATCCTCTGCTGCGCTCAACTGAGGAACGAAGAGTGACGTTGCAATAGCTAGCGATAGCAAGGCTGTGATTTTTCTGAGTTTCATAAACGCCTCCTTAATTTGATTTAAGCGGCGGCCCTACAGCCGCCGCGGTATTTGTGTCCTTATTGCTGCATATACTCGACGAATTCGACGTTAGCGATTTTGTGGTTATTGAAGAGTTTTCCTGATGTATCCAGGTTCGTTAACGAATAGTTATTGGAATAACCATCGCCTTGAATGAGGACGTGCTGGCCGATTTTCCATTTCTTTGTTGACATACGTCCCCACCAGGTAACGTTCCAAACAGAGCCATCACTTAAAGTGATTTGTGAACCTTTATCTGCAATATTCGAAATGACTGGAAAACCGCCTAATGTGTTTGGATCCAGGATAACTTTTGGCTGGCCATGTTTTTCCAGATTATAGGCGACGTAGTAGCCATCTTGGGTTTTTGAATTCCACATAAAGAGGATGCGATCCCCTTTTGCCCAGGTTTTGAGATGCTTCTCGCCGCCATGTTCATAACCTTTGACCAGCCAGACAGATCCATCGTCCAGCTTAATGCATTTGCCCTCTTCGGAATTTTCCTCTGTAATAATGGATGTCAGCTTTCTGGCATATACCGGAAGGCTTTCATCAACAACGGTGTGATCTCCGATTCCGCGGTTATCCGCGTGGGCAGCTCCAGTCATGCCAAGACATAGAAGAGAAAACATCAGGAACAGTTGTGTGGCTTTAGTTTTCATGGTCGTCTCCTTTTTTTGGTTTTGGAGCCAGCAAGCATTTTTGCCTTGCTGCCAGGGATCATCGATCCCATTGGTTACAATTTCAACATTTGAACGAAAAGGAAACAAGCTTAAATCACTGGCTCATCCATTGTTGATAGCTCGTCTAAAAATCAATTTGATTTTAAATTTAGTAG
>JAJFUZ010000040.1 GCA_021372155.1 Parachlamydia sp.
GCAAGCCTTCCGCACCTTCCTGTACAATCTGCGCCAGTATCTGCATGGCAATTTCAGGGATATGCGCAATTTGTGGGAAGCTTAAGTTTTTTTTGTACGGAACTAGTGACTATTCCATTTCCTGGTCAAGCTGTGGGCGCACACTCTTCAAATTACAAGACGTGACCAAGCGCATCAGCGCCCGCGGCACATAATTGACTAAAAAAATAATTTATTTTACAGAATTAATTGGGTGTATGAGATTAACATAGCCTGCTCACCTGACTCTCTCATCGTGTCACCAAGTCCCTCTAGGCGGAGATGTAGGGCGCTTCAGCTTTCATGCGAGTCTCTTTGTTCCAGTATTGTCGGCTAACAGTCGCAAGATTGGCAAAGTAAAATGCTCATGTGCAACTTTGTTAAACTTGAAGGCCATCTCGTCGGACTCTCGCCCATCAGCGCATGACGGGTGAGGGGGAGTGTGAAATCGAAAGCAGGGGTTTCTTTTGCACCCACCGCGCCGACAACACCGCCCTCTTCATCCTAGACTGCAACCAACTTCAGGATCTTACAAAAAGAAATTGGTAAAGCGACCTACATTTCCACATATTTTTCTTTCGTTGTCAGATAACTGTGGCTATTTTGTTGCCCCTCTTATGATTGAAAGCAATATAATTAAAGCCACAGGCAATGCAACAGCAACGGCAGCCCCAAGAAGTGCAGCTCTGAATGTAATCCCTGCAACCAAAGAGACGCCTGCGATCCCTAAACATATTCCAATCAAAGGAAGCGTAATGAGAGGATTTTGTGCAGCCGCTCGACAAACCGTATGTCCCTGCCAATTTGATTTCTGAGTCAAAAGTCTAACTTCTCGATTTTTTGAATCTAACGTATGTTGTGAATGATGACAAACGTGTGAAATCTCCATAGTAAACTCCTCCAAATTAATCTCTTTTGTAGCTTACTCCGAAAGAAAATATTATTCAAGCAGTCAAGGAGTTTAGCAACCAAGCCTAAGACATCTGAGCTGGCCATCAGGCTTTGAAGCTATCTGCAAGGATGTACATCAAGTTCACCTTCATATAATTGAGCATCACAGACGCGACTCAAACGTGAAAATCGCTTTGTTTCGTTAGCAAAAAAGAGTTTTTCAATAGTTGCTGCAGTCTGCTTGCAATTTGGACAAGACTTGCTCTTTTGCAGATCGCTGCAAGGGGTGCAATACATATGTCTGCAGGTCAACCAAATAACCTCGATGATCCTATCAAAGCAAATATTGCAGGGAAATTTATCGCTCTCAGGCTGTTGTGGCGTCGCTGTTGGCTTGGCCTGACTCTTCTCTGCCAGTTCCTTTTGCAACCTCTCTTTTTCGATCTGCATCAGTTTCAGCATTTCCCGCATCGCATTTAGTAATTCTTCTGACTCATTGTCAGCGGCAGGAACTACCTTGTCTTACTGCCACTGCTTCGGGTTCATCGTACCTTAACCTGGAGCTAAGCATGATCAGCCCCTGCGACACTGGATTAACTGTAGCAGAAAAAACTTCCGAATTTCGCTTAGATGAAGCTTGAGGAGGCTAGCCTCCAACGTACTTATGGAAGAAGTTGAGCGCTTCACGGCTTGCGAGATGAGGGTAAGGGGCATTTTGCTCGACGCCAGCTACCAGACGCCCATCTCTGCTGCCTCTCCCCTCTGGAAGATCCCCAACATCATCATCACGCCAGAAGTGGCTCCGCGCCCCAAACTGACCGAAAGGCAAGCCTTCCGCACCTTCCTGTACAATCTGCGTCAGTATCTGCACGGCAATTTCAGGGATATGCGCAATCTGTGGGAGGCTTAAGTAATTTTTACGGATGCTATATTAAAGATGCAAACATCCGAGGAATGAGATTTACAAAAAGTTAAATATTTTATATAGAGAGTTATAAACGAACTTGCTCACTAAGTTGCAAGGATGTCTGTCTGAATGCATAAACATTAAGGAAGCACGATATGAACCCACCCATTTATACACCTCTTCCCGCATCTTCCCCCTCAAATACAAGACAGAATCCGAACCCTATTCTAAGGCGTGTCCACACATCCAGCCATACGATTCAGAACATTACTAAGATCGTTCTTTTGATATTCGATCATTTAACAAATCAGCCTCATCGTGACAGAAATGCCGCAAGGCATCTACATGCTTCTGTTCTCTCTTTGCAAGACGGCACTCTCCATCACTTTATCGAAGCATTATTTCAAATGGAGCTTGGAGTTGACGATGATGCTACTCTTTTGCATGTGGCAGCTAAAAACGGTCATGTTGAGGCAATCAAGGATCTAATTGGTCATGGTGCTGATGTCAATCAGACTATCCGCAATGGTAACACTCCGCTCCATATAGCCTCCCTTAACGGACGCTTGGCAGTTACTCTTGAGCTAATCGAAAGTGGAACTGATGTTAAGAAAGCAAATTTAATAGGAGCGACTCCCCTGCATCTTGCGGCAAGGAATGGGCATGCTGCTGTTATTTTGGCACTCCTGGAACACGGTGCTCCAGTTGATTCTGAGGATAACAATGGCTGGACACCCTTACACTACGCTTCAGAAAATGGTCACGAGGAATGTATTGTAACGCTAATAGAAAACGGGGCAGATGTTAACCAGTTATTGAGCCAAGAATGGACTCCCTTGCACATAGCTTGCATTAATGGACATGTGAAGGCTATTACGACATTACTTGACAATGGTGCAGACGTCAATAGCCTGAAAAAAGGTTTTACGCCCTTGCATGTTGCAAGTTTTGAAGGCTACGCTGATGTTGCCGATATCCTCTGTGATGATGGCGCAGAACACTCTTTTGACAAAAATGGGGATACCCCCCTGCATCTCGCTGCGCGCAAAGGTCATGGGTTGACAGTTGAGGTTTTGATAGACTGTGGAGCAAACTTGAACCTAAGAAATAGGAATGGATGCACAGCTCTACATGAGGCATGCCAGCACGGTCAAATAGAGGTAATCAAGATCTTAATTGAATTTGGCGCTGATCCTAACATGCCAATAGAAAGTGATGGAGCTACCCCGCTCTGTCAGGTTGTTAGAAATGGACATTTGGCCGCCACGCAGATATTAATCAACCGCGGCGCTTCGGTAGACAAGCAGGACTTAAGCGGGCAAACGCCTCTATTTGCAGCTTCTCAACGAGGGTATGTGGCATGCATTTGGGCGTTACTTGCGGCTAAAGCACAAATTAATTTAGGGGATAATACTGGATGTAGGCCTTTGCATATAGCCTCTCAAAATGGGCATGTGCCAGTCATTCGGGCTTTGGTTGCAGCAAAAGCAAGAATCAATATTCAAGATACACATCACTCAACCCCATTACATAAGGCCACACAGGGTCAAGCGGCAGCCGTCTATGAATTAATGAGTGCAGGAGCTGATCTTCACCGACCTGACATAGAGGGCAATACTCCCCTCCATTTAGCCTTGCTTAATGGCTGTAGAGATGCTGTACACCATTTAATGTGCAAAGAAGTATTCATCAATGTAACAAACCTAGATGGAGAAACACCGCTATTTTTAGCCGCCAAGCTAGGAGATGTTGATTGGGTTATTTATTTTACAGCCGCGAATGCAGATTTAAATCGGGCAAATACACGTGGTTATACCCCCTTGCACATAGCTACCGAGAAAGGCCATATTGGCGTCGTGATTTTGCTTTTAGCATTCATAAGTCATGTCAATGTCAATCGAACAGATAAGTATGGATCTCTTCCTCTTCATGTTGGAGCTTACGGGGGTAATTCGAAAATAGTTCAATTGCTTATTGACGCAGGCTCGGCTATCAACCAGATGGACTATCAGGGGAACTCGCCCTTGCATTTGGCGGCAATAAATGGTCATTTAGAGACAGCTCAAGTCCTAATACAGGGTGGGGCTTTACTAAATCGGCAAAATAATTGTGGATGTACCCCCCTGCATTTAGCTGTTCAAAGATTTAAGGGGGAAGTTGCCCTGGCTCTCATTCGAGCTGGTGCTGATATTAAAATCGAGGACAATACTGGTCAAACTGCTCTCCATTTAGCTGCTAAAGAAGGATATATTGCTGCAATCCGTTTCTTGATCGAGGCTGGGGCCGCTGTGAATGTATTAGACCCATGCAGTCGCACACCTTTGCATTGGGCTGTGATAAATGGTCAAGTAGATGCTGCAATGGAACTTATTCGGGCAAAAGCGGATACCAATCATCTTGACGAGAAAGATTCTACGCCTCTTATAACTGCTGTCAGGGGAGATAACTCAAAAATGATTCGGCTTTTGATAGAGGGAAGAGCGGATATTAATAAGGGGGATAGTAACGGTCGTACACCTCTCCATGTAGCTGTGAAATTGGATAAAGTAAAATCTATGAAAGTTCTAATAGATTTAGGAGCAGACATTAATAGAGGAGATAGTGCCGGTTGTACACCTTTGCAAGAGGCTTCACGCAGCAATAATTTGCATGTCTTATTACGTATGGTTGTAGACCTATTAAACGACTATTCTCAAAAGGGTCTAACTATTGGTGTTAAAAATTTGCTAACCATGCTTAGTGACATCAATTTAGCTGACGAGCAAAATAACTTTACTCCCCTCCATTGGGCTTGTCATGAGCGTTATTATGATGCCGTTGTAGCTTTGTTAGATAATGGAGCCGATGTTAACCGAGCTGACAAAAAGGGGCGTACTCCTTTGCACGTTGCCTGTAGTGCTGTTGACGTAGACGCTCTTAGGAAATTGATTGACGAAGCAAAGGGGCGCCATTTTTGGCTCTTTTACAATAGTACACCTAAAATAGCCGCTGTTAGGCTATTGATTGACCAAGGCGCCGATGTTAACCGAGCTGACGAAAAGGGGTGCACACCTTTGCATGTTGCCTGTCGTGCAGCTGACGTAGACACTGTTTGGCTATTGATTGAAAAGGGTGCCGAAATCAATCGACAAGACAAGGATGGATGCTCACCCTTGCATATGGCCTCCTCCAACCCGGCTATTTTAAGAATTCTAATCATTAACGGCGCTAAGGTCGATCTAAAAAATATTGAACAGAGAACTCCTCTCGAAAATATTTCTGCTAAAGATATCGTCACAATGTTTCGTGATATAGAATATAAAATCCAGGATTTCATAGGACTTGTAAGGTTACTTCATCCCTGCGTAACGTTAGAACATATGTTTCATTTTATAGATCGTCAGCGATATGATACACTAACAAGCAAATTCCTAGAAGAACTCCTCAAAGTCAAATTAGAGGGATTATGGTTTACGGGGGATATCGCGGATCTTGCAATCCAACAGCGAATGTTAACCAAACCTTTTCTTTACACCAAGGAGGAAAGAGAAGTCTATTTTAAAATATATCTAAGGGTTAATGATCGAATAGAAACTCTGCGACTGCATAAAAATCTTTTCTTTCAGACATGGGCCATAGCCTCCGGTAATCCCGAGCAAATGCGCCTGGAAATATTAGACATGCTTGATCGTATCCCACCCAGCATCGGTAGCTATGAGATGCGTCTAAACCGAAGCCAACTAAAAAATCAACCGAAAGCTATTTTAGAAAATCTCTGTGGCCAATTTTCACACGCAATATTATCTCGCCTTTGGGTCAAATTTGAAGGGGAACCAGGGATTGATGCTGGCGGTTTAAGTCGGCAATTCATCGACCAGCTGTTCCTAGAGATAAGCTCTATCATCCAATTTCGATGTCATAATGGATTTTTTAAGCCTTTGCTTCGAGCAAAAGAAGACGTTCCAGTATATCGAAACCTTGGAAACTTGATTATGTTCTGTATGAACTCAGATTTTACAATTGGAACTATATATGATACAGGTGTTTTAAAATCAATAATCCACTTTGATCTAAATTTATTGGAATCTAACCTCGACTTATTAATAAATTTTGATGGGATTTATAAGATTTATAAAATGATCAATCAAGATAACGAAGAAGACATTCTCATGTTAGACCGCTTGGATAAATACTTGACTCTGAACATCAGTACCCCCGATGAAATTATTGAAGAAGTCTATACTCTTGTTGAAGATGATCTTAAACTTTTAGGCGTTTCGGATGCATCTATGATAAAAAGATCGCATCTTCACACAGCTATAAAATGCATTAAAAATTACATAATTGAAAATAATTTAAAACCTACTTTTTTTGCTTTGAGCGAACTTATAGTAGGTATGAGACAATCTCATTTCAATCATAGAGTGAATTTTCGCGATATTCAGAAAATGAATCCTATTGAATTTTCTAGACGACTTCAGGGGACAAGTTCAAGAGAAGATATTTTAAATAATTTAGAATTTGTTGGCACTCCACTCAATATCCAAGAGTGGTTACAAAAATGGATTAACGAAGCGCAAGCACCTAGAATACAATTGTTTTTGTTTGCTATAACAGGTACTCGCTCTCTAGGAAATGCAATAATTAAAATTTGTTTAGGTCCATCGATAGCTTTTCATACATGCTTCAATACACTTGATTTAGACTATGAAAATATCAGAGAAGAGAAAGATCTTTATGAGCGTTTGAAAATAAGTCTTGATACAATCAAAGAAAATAGTGGTTTTGATATGGCTTGAAGAATGCTGGCATCAAGCCGATGGTTCACACTGGATCTGACACGATGGTTCCTGGATTAAACAAACCCGATATCATTTCAATGGTGAATCACCACTTGCTGCTTTCGCATGTCTTCTACAACCATGCCCCCAAAGCAACTAAATTGTTTGGGTTGTGAAACCTAGCCCGATGGATTGCACAACCTCCTGGTTGATCTGAAAAGCAAGTATTCAAATCTTCCTCCCATTATTGTGACAGATCAGGCTTAATCCGTTCCGCGACCTTCAGGTGAGGGCAGGGTTATGGCTGAGCTGTTCTATCATGATTTGATTGAATCTCTCCCAAAAGAGAGGTATTCGAGAAATTCTTTAAAGACAAAACCCCTTCTCTGCTATAATTAAGACCATGAAATCGCCGGTCCGATAAGACCCAAAGATCACTATTTCATTCCTAAACGCCTAATTTGGAACGAATTAATAGAACTGATCGAGCGCAAGGAGTTTTTTGTGCTTCATGCACCACGGCAAACAGGCAAAACAACGGCCGTTGAAGAATTTACTGATTATCTCAACAATCAAGGAAGTTATAGTGTCCTCTACATCAACATCGAGCCTGCTCAAGCCACTCGAGACAATGTCAAGGAAGCACTTATTGCCTTATTATCTGAACTAAAAGCATCTCTGCGCAATCAACTGCCAAAGGAAGAAGCGACGATCGAGCATAACAAAAAACTGTTGCGTGAGCCTCTGCTTGTCACTTATACAACCTTGATCGATGTCCTTGAATTTTGGGCTAAGGCATCGCCAAAGCCAAAAGTACTTTTCATCGATGAAATTGATTCGCTGATTGGCGACTCACTCCTGTCAGTTTTGCGTCAAGTGCGTAGAGGTTTTAGCAAACGCCCTGAGAGCTTTCCTCAATCAATATGCCTCTCGGTCTTCGCGATGTGCGCGACTATAGAGTCTGGTCACGAGAAGCCGGAGTATACGTGTCCACAGCAAGTCCTTTCAATGTCAAAGCCAAATCGCTATTGCTCCCCAACTTTTCCTTGAAACAAGTAGCGGATCTCTTTGGAAAACATACCAAAGAAACGGGACAAATTTTTGAAAAAGTGGCTATTGAGCATGCCTTTTATCTCACACAAGGCCAGCCCTGGCTTATCAATGCCCTTGTGAATGAGGCCGTCTCTGTCGAAGTGAAAGACCGCTCTCAGCCAATTACGAAAGAGGCAACTGAACGAGCAAAAAATTGTTTTAGAGCTCAAAGTCAAACGTGGTGACAAAACACTTCCAGAAGGATTGGAGCAAACAGCAAGATACATGGACGCTTCTCAAGCAACTGAAGGTCTTCTTCTTATATTTGATCGCGATTCCACAAAAACTTGGGAACAAAAATTTCATCACCTCCACCAAGCGCATTAAAACCATAAGATTGAAGTTTGGCAGATGTAATTGGCATGTATTCTTTTCTAGTCATTCTTGAAAAAAGCCTTGTCAAAATCCTTAGTCTGTACTAAACCTTTAACTTATTCGTTTGAATAACTCATAGGGGGCAAAGATGCATCTTTTAAAATGGTTAAAAATTTTTGTGGCAATGGCTCTCTGCTTTCAAACGCAAGGAACGGCCGTAACGCTTGTTTCAGATCAAATGATCTGGAATGCGGACCCCTACAGTGCCTTTACAGACCTCATCTATTTCCAGAATCAGTTTTTCTGCTGCTTCCGGGAAAGTAACAGCCATCAGGAAGGTGAAAATGGCAAAATTCGCATCCTGAATAGCACCGACGCCAGCAGCTGGAATTCGGTGGCTCTGCTTGCCTTAGACGGATATGACCTGCGCGATCCTAAACTATCCGTAACACCCGATGGGCAACTGCTGCTCAACATGGGAGCGACCGTGTGGCAAGGCAGCCAGGAGACAATCAACTCTGCGGTTTCTTTCTCTTCCGATGGCCTGTCTTGGCAGACGGTACAAGTCCTTCCCTATCCCGGAGAGTGGATGTGGCGCGTCACATGGAACCAGGGAAAAGCTTATACGGGCGCTTATTCCTCTAATGGCACTGTGACAGCACTCAAGCTGATGGTATCAACGGACGGGATCAATTATGACGTCCTGAAAACATTTAATCTCTCCGAGAGCCCCACTGAAGCAACCCTGCGCTTCCTACCCGACCAGACCATGGTCGCCCTCGTTCGCCGCAATGGAGGGCCAGGACTGATCGGATCCTCTCCGCCACCTTATACAAATTGGACATGGTTTAATACAAAGTCCGTCTTAGGTGGTCCCAATTTCCTCATCCTACCCGATGGATGGATGTGGGCTACATCGCGACAGACCTCAGGAAGCGACGAATCGACCATCCTGGCTCTCATGAATCTCATTTTGTATGATCCCCTCTTGACTCTGCCCAGCGGAGGCGATTGCAGCTATCCAGGCATGGTCTATTTGGATGGAAAACTCTATATCTCTTATTACTCCTCGCAGACGGGACAGACTTGCATCTACCTGGCGGTTGTGCAACTCTGAATTATCTTGCGATCATTTTCATCCAGTAGAGCGGGTATCCATAGCGATCACTTTGTCTTGAATAACCACACTCAAACCTGTACCTGTTTATTAAATCAGGAAGAGTGGAGAAAGAAATTCCTCCGCCCGGAGGGATGGTTTGAGTCGACACGATTCTCAAAGGAGTGACCTTATAACTTGGCCAGGTGACATCGGCATTTAATGGCGGAAGAGCCCCTGCGATTGTTTTCAACGTGACCTCATAGCGACCATCGGAGAGTTTGTTCACCCAAAAAATATGCTTTGGAAAAAGGGACGATAGACCATCGTCGATTTGCAGGGATACAAGATCCTTTTCAGCAAGGATCACCGTCTGATCGATTTTCAACTGCTGTGAAATCTGGATTTGCTGCTCCTGTTTCATTTTTTGAATGGCAAACCGAACGTTTTCAGCGATACCTTGAATGTTTTTGGATATTTCTGAATGGGATTGGCCTTCAAAAATGGGCTCGATCCCTCCTCTTTTCCGTCCTCTGCCATCCTCAGGTTCTAATTCTTTTAAGGAAAACACCTTTTCGCATAATTGCTCGAATATTTTGCTTTGTTCCTCATTGAGGATCGACTTAAGATGTTTTAATGCTCCGCTGTTTTGATTCAATGGCATCACAATATTTCTGTAAATTTCTTCTTTAAACCGACTTACCGCGCCTCCAGTAAAAATTTGATTCTTCTCTGCAAGGCTAATTCTGGCAGTATGGAAAGATTCTTCCAGCTGCCTAAGCTCCTCTTTCCAGTTCGAATGCTGCTGCACGATCGCTGCGAATTGTTCATCGGAATACATCGCGCTCTTTATTTGTTGATACAATTCCTTTTCAGTCGGCTTAATATGATCTAAAATTTTATTTAACGAATAAGGTGGAAAGTCAAAATGGAACATAAGAGATTTATTCAGCTCAGCTCTTAGACTTTGGCCTTCACTCTTGAAATAGGCGCTTTGCAATCTTTGCCCAACTGACCGACACATCTGTCCTAACTTTTCCGCATCCAATGGATTTGATTGATTCAAAAAGCTCAGCTGCCAGGCAAAATGCTCTTTGTCAGAAAGATCTACTTTTAACAGCTCTTTTTCCTGCTGCGTCAAATGAGGCGAAATCAATGAATTCTCGACACTTATATTCATTTTTCGATATGCATCCTGCAATTTCTCTATGGGCTCATGATATTGTTGGAATATTTCTTCCTTGCTCCCTGGAAGTCTGAATTGCGTGATATCCTCTAGAGGCTCGATTTCTTTCTTTTGAGTGGGTTTTGCTGGACGATCAGGCGTAATCGCCTGGGTGAGCCTCTCGATCTTACTCTGAAAGTCGGGCGTTAAAGTCGCGTTTGTAAATACAGAGTTGAGGCAACTTTTTACTGCTTCCGGTTTGCCTGCTTTGACTTGAATCTGAGACAAAATCGTGGCGTGGTCTAACCAGCGGAAAGTTGTAAATAAGTAACCCAAACGCCTCACCACAACCCCCAAATACCCCAGACGGCCTTCATTTTTGTGATGGACAAGCCTGGCAAGATCCCCTGTCTCTAGATTTGAAAGTCCAATTTTCATGGGTGCCTCCAGCAGCTAGACTTCAAATATTTATTATATGATAATACTATTTACTCATCATGCTAATTCCAGAGTTTTGAGGGACATTAGGGACATATGCTTCATGATAATAAGTCTTTTACTTCTATATCTTTTTTGCTTAGGGTTATCTTAGGCTGAGGAATATGAAATTTAGGGCTCCTATGATCCCAAGCGTTGCAAATGCGAGTTACCAACCGATCGAGAACTATGGGGTCATTGGCGATTTAAGAACAGTTGCACTGGTCGGGATGACAGGGTCGATCGACTTCATGTGTTTTCCCGACTTTGACTCTCCTACTATCTTTGCCTCATTGCTGGACACCCACAAAGGCGGTTCCTTTCAAATCACTCCGCTTCAGGAAAATGGAAAATACAAGCAAATGTATCTTCCCGATACCAATATTTTGCTGACGCGTTTTCTGTTTAGCGATGGTATTGCAGAACTCACCGATTTCATGCCCGTCGCCAATTTATATAAGGAAAATATTCTTGTCCGCAGAGTTAAGAGCATTAAGGGAAAAATGACCTTTCGCATGCTCTGCTCCCCCCGCTTCAACTATGCCAGGAGCGGCCATACGACGAAACGCGACGAAAAGGCCATCATCTTTACCAGCAAAGGCAAAGATAAGCTTGTCCTATTATTAAAGAGCTCCGTCCCCATCCAAATTAGAGAGGGGGATGGCTTTGCCGAATTTAGTTTGAAGCCCGGCGAAACGGCCGAATTCATCTTAGAGAACATCACCAAAGAGGCGTCCTGTAAAGAGTCGTGTAAAGAATTTGTCGATCAAGCCTTCACTCAAACTCTGAACTACTGGAGAAATTGGGCCGCTCAGTCGACCTATAAAGGGCGCTGGCGCGAGATGGTGACGCGTTCGTCTCTTGTTTTAAAACTCTTGATCTCGCACAAATATGGGTCAATTATTGCAGCTCCGACTTTCGGCTTGCCGGAATTGTTGGGGGGCGAAAAAAACTGGGACTACCGCTACACCTGGATTCGCGATGCGGCTTTCACCGTGTATGCTCTCATGCGACTTGGCTACACGCAGGAAACGGACGCTTTCATTAGATGGATTGAGGATAAGCTGCAATACAATTTAAAGAAAAAGCACCCCCTGGGTCTCCTGTACGGGATTGATGGGAAAATAAAAATTGAAGAAAAGGAGTTCAGACATCTCGAAGGTTACCGACACTCCTTTCCGGTTCGGTTAGGCAATGCGGCCTATCAACAACGCCAGCTCGATATTTATGGAGACCTCATGGACTCCGTCTATCTTTATGACAAATTTGTCTCTCCCGTTTCTTATGATACCTGGCAAGCTCTCACCGTACAGATCGACTGGATTGCCAAGAACTGGAAGAGCAGTGACCATGGAATCTGGGAGATACGGGGAGAAAAAAGGGAATTTCTTCATTCGCGGTTCATGTGCTGGGTGGCTCTTGATCGAGCGATTCGCCTCGCAACTAAACGCTCCTTCCCTATGAGCACAAAATGGATTGTAGAACGCGATAAAATCATGCATTCCGTTTTTCATGATTTCTGGAATGAGAAACTGCAAACTTTTGTCCAGTTTAAGGGCAGCAATAAAGTAGACGCCTCCTGTCTTCTGATGCCTCTCGTCCGCTTTATTAGCCCACAAGATCCGCGCTGGCTTTCCACATTGAAACGCGTTGAGGAGCAGCTGATGGTAGATTCTTTAGTCTATCGTTATATGCCTGAACAAGCAAAAGAGTATGGTTTAAAGCAAGGAGAAGGAACTTTTTCCCTCTGCTCTTTCTGGTACACAGAGTGCTTATCGCGCGCTGGTCAGCTGAGCAAAGCGCGCTATTATTTTGAAAAAATGCTCGGCTATGCCAACCATCTCGGACTCTATTCTGAGCAGCTGGGTTTTCAAGGAGAACATCTGGGAAATTTTCCGCAAGCCCTGACTCATCTGGCCCTTATCAGCACAGCGTATGATTTAGATCGACGTTTGGATGAGAGAAAACCAACATCTTGAATTTTAGGCTTTTTCTGCAAGCTCTTTGATATTCACAAGAGCTTGATCCCATTTCGCATTAATTTCATCGTACATTTCTTTCGTGGGAGTTTCCGATTCTATCGAAAGGTAAGTCGTTCCATTTTTATCCTTGAGCTGGTAGATCTCTCGACACCCTTTCCAGCCCTCCTCATCAGGAGCATCCTTGAATTCTTTGAGAACGGAATCATATTTGACAGTCACGCGATTGGAAGGATCGAATTCCTCAACTGTTCCTTTCAACCCCATCCCCGTGTTGTCCGTATACGTAACGGATCCACCCTTTTTCCAATCGGCCTTCATTTTCGAATCGGGACAAAAGGCATTGGCCCATTTTGTAAAAAGCTCCGGTGTCAATAAAACACGCCAAACATTGTCTTTGGCTGCATGGATTTCTGCTTCTTTTCGGATGATAAATTTTTGCATTTTTCCGCTCCCTGAACCTAAATTTAACCTATAGGATCGGGATCGATTTTAGCAAAGTGAAAAAAGAAGATCAAAAGAGTGGCCAGAACTGGAATCGAACCAGCGACACAAGGATTTTCAGTCCTCTGCTCTACCAACTGAGCTATCTGGCCATAGATATGAATGCAATAAAGATAAGAAAAAGGGGACTTTTGCGCAATGCGTATTTCGCAAATTTAGTCAAAAGGCCCCACGCTTACTTGTCGTTAGGGCCTGAGAAGGGCTGGCTGGCTCCTGTGGCGATGGGTGCGCGTTCGCGCGCATGCAGGACAACCATATCCTTGAGGATACTCTGAGCTTCGAGCAGCTGATAATCCTGGGTCTTCTTCGACTGGTCGTCTGAGCCTCCGCCATTCGATTCCAGCTTCCACTCATTGATCATGTCTTGATAGGCCTTATTGGAAGTGAGGCGCTCCTGGCTCATGGGTTTGAGCGAGGGCAGGAGGTGGCGCCAGGTATTGATTTTGGGCTGCAGGGAGGGCAGGTAGTAGCGCAGATACCAGGCCCTCAAGCCTGGGTCAACGTCTGACAGATCATCTTTGTATTCAGGCTTGATCGTGTCATTAGGAAGGGAATATTCGAGAAATTGTTCGCCAATGTGATCGAAAGCGTAGGGACCCGGAACGACGATATCAGCCACGACGCCGCGGATCTGCGGGGTTTTGCCCGAAACGGTGTAATACTTGCCGACAGTCACTTTGAAGTAGGAGGTAGCCTTGTCATCTGTGACTGTCTGGCTCTGGATGGTGCCTTTGCCATAGGTGCGCTCATCGCCGACGACAATGCCGACGCCATAGTCCTGGAGAGCCTGAGCGACGATTTCAGCAGCTGAGGCTGTAGCTTTGGAGGTCAGGACAATGAGGGGGCCTGTGTAGAAGGCTTTTCCGCCCATGTCGCGGTAGATTTGCTCTTTGCCGTCTGAATATTTGGATATGACGATCACACCGCTCTTGATAAAGATTCCGGCTACTTTGACAGCCTGGCTCAAAAAGCCGCCGCTGTTGTCGCGAAGGTCAAGAATCAACCCTTTCAGAGGACCTTTCTTTTGCAGTTCCTTAATAGCGTTATGGACATCATTTTCGCTATTGATGCCGTTAGCTCCCTGATAGAAAGCGTGGAGGGTGATGGTTCCGATAATGCCATTAGCGAAGGGCTCAGAGCTGATATCGACGCGATCTTCGTCAACAGCGATGGGAGCTCTTTTCAAAGCCACCTCAAGCTCTTTGCTATTGTCGCCGTCTTTGCGCATGAGGACCAGTTTGACGATGGAGTCGCGCTCGCCGCGCAGGAGTTTCATGACCTTTTCAAAAGACTGATCGGTGATCGATTTGCCATCGATGGATACGATGCGGTCCTTTTCCAGAATTAAGCCGCTGTTGGCAGCAGGCCCCCCTTTGACTAGATGAGTGATGACCAGCCCGCCATCGGCAGACTGCTGAAGCACCACACCGATGCCGTCAAAGCCTTTTTCCAAAAGCACCTTCAAGTCGTAGGCCTCGGAATTGTTATAGAAGGTCGTATGGGCGTCAAGGCTTGCTGTCAATGCTTTTAATACATGGATAACAAAGAGATTTTCCTGCTGGGCTGGTGATAGCGCGGTACCATTTTCGGCAGCAAACAAATAGCTGTCTTCATGGTTGTTCAGGTGATTCTCATAGATTTCGATCGTGCGGTCTTGATTTTTCATCACCGCTTCTTCGCCAAAGTGGCGCTTCTCTTCGTAGACAAAATGGATGAGGCGCTGTTTGAGGCGCTCTTTGAGCTGATCTTCGGTTTTGGCAAAGGCAACCTTAAGGTCGGGATCTTCGTAAGCAATATGGTCGGCATCTTTTGAAGCGCTGATTTGAAACAGCGTGCGTCTGTCCTGCTCAATGTCTTTGCGGAAGGTACGTTGACGTTCTATCGCCTTTTGAATGACTTTGTTGAGCTGGGCAAAGACGGTAAAGTCCTGTTTACGGTATTGGGCCATCACTTGGGCAAGGTCGGAATCACTCATTTGAGTGAAGGGGGAGACCTCCCCTTCCAGAAGATAAGTGCGGTAGGGGTCAAACTGGTCGATGTAGATGCCGAATGCATTCTTGAGGATCTCGTTGCTCATGTTCTTTTTGGCAACATGCTGCACAAAAATCTGCTGCATCACCCGATTGATGTCGGAAGCTTTGAGAAGCTCTTCCTGTGCAGAGAGAATGCTGGAAAACACGAGACATAGACAGGCTGCCGTGCAAAGAAAGCGTTTGAAAGACATGAAACCGACTCCTTTCAATTATTTATTATATTCTTTTGCTCAATTTTTTGCAACCTGACGCTAAAACTCCATCCTGGACATAAGTTCCATGCCATGCTTGATCCGGGACAATTTTCGCAACCATTTTATCGTGTGGGCTCTCGAGAAGTTGTATTAATTCACCTGATCGGCCATACTATTGACATGAAATTTGCCGTCGATTCAGCCCATCGCGATTTTTTTAAGAACAATCTCGCGATCGAATTCCAGGAATTCTTTACTGCCGATCAGATCCAGCATCTGCGCGAGCAGTTGATGAGCACGCTGAGACAGCGCCTGAAAGAAAAAGGGATTGCCTTCGATAAGGCGACAGCCGAACAGCTCTACATATCTGGCAGAGATCTTTGGCGAAGCAACGGCGATCTGCGCAAGTTTGTGACGCACAGCAAACTCGCCGACATCGCTGCGGATCTGTTGGAGGAGCGCCAGATCAGACTGGGCTACGACCAGTACATTCCATTGCTGCCTCCCCAAATCGACAACGTGGCCGAGAGCGCTTATCACAGACTTTTGCGATCTGAGCTGACACTGAATTCTGCAAGCTGCATCCAGGGCATCCTTTGCGGCGTCATGATCGCTTTGCAGGATGAGCCCGATACACAATCCCACATCTTTCCCGCACGTGCCGGCGATGTGGTCTATTTCGATGCCTCAGCCCCTCTCACTTTTTCCGAAGGGTGCGAAGCACTCATGATTGTCTATACCCGCGCCAATGCGCAATACATCCTCCAGCCGAACGACCCAAATACCCATGACTTCAAGAAGCATGGATATGTTTTTGGCGATAGCCTGAAAGATAATCTCAATCCCAATTTGAAAAGATAGTTCCTCGACTTTGTCCAATTTTTAGCGAGCAACTCCTCGGGAAGCTTGAGCAGATAGTTTATTTCCGCCCCGAAATCAATAGTCAAAGCCTATTGATGAGGGGCGAAAGATGCCAAGATATCCCAGGAGATGCCGCTAAAAAATTGGACAAAGTCGAGGTCATTACTTCTTAAACATCAAAAAGGGCACGGGGAAGTAGAGAAGATTGCCTAGAATAGTGTTGAGGTCGTTCCCGGTGAGGATATCCCTTCCAAACAGATAAAGAAGCGAACCAAACGACAGGATAATCAGCGCCTGGCTCTCCAAGAGAGCTGTCAGTGACAGGCTCGATGCCAGGACGAAGATCGTATAGGGCAGACCAAACATGAGCAGGCCCGCACCCACAACCATGGCCAGAGCGGCAGCCCCTTTCCAGGGATACTGGAGAACATTCATGAGGCTCTTCAGCCTGTCGGCAAGTTTGGGATATTTTTTGTGCAATTCTTCCAGCTTTTGATCGACGACGCCTGGGCACTGAGGGTTATGTCTTGCGGTCCTCGGAGAGGGAAGAGCAGGACGGTTGAGCAGTTCTTTGATCGCATGGACATGTTCATTGTTGATCTTTTCTGGCAAAACGATATAAACAACAGGTTGGTTGGCATGAGCATGAACTGCGGGGGCGACCATAAGGATTCCTTTTAGAAGAAATAGCATAACAAGATGTGAATTAATATGCGCTATGAAATTTTAATTGCCAAAGCAGCCAGCGCCGCAGACAATATGGAGCGCGACAGCGCCCTTTTGCAAAGTCTTGCCGAACATCCCCGCTGCGTGCTCCATCTCTACGATTGGGAGCAGCCCAGCGCCACCTATGGCTATTTCATCGATCCCGACAACTATTTCAATCAAGAGGGGTTAAACAGGCGCCAGATGCAGCTCGCGCGCCGTCCCACAGGCGGCGGCATTATCTTCCACACCTGCGACCTCGCTTATTCAGTGCTCATCCCCGCTACCCATCCCACCTATTCGCTCAATCCCCTTGAGAATTACGCCCTGATCAACAGGGCCGTCAGCGATGCCATAGCTGCCAACATCGCCAAACCGCTTGAACTTCTGCCCCTCCAACTTCCCTCTAGCGGCTTCGATGCCTTTTGCATGGCGACTCCCACCCGCTACGACGTCATGCTGGAGGGGCGCAAAGTGGGCGGCGCTGCTCAGCGGCGCATGAAACAGGGCTATCTCCATCAAGGCTCCATCGCCCTGGGCCTTCCAGAAGCTGACCTGTTGCAGGATGTGCTGGAGAGTTCCGGCACCGTAGCTGATGCCATGCTGCGCCATGGCTATGCGCTGCTTGGCTCTACCTATGAACCCGAACAGCTTGAAGATGCGCGACGGAGCCTGAGAGAGCTGCTCATAAAGTCCCTGAGGCAGTACTGGTGAGGTTCTAACTAACGAGACACTTTTCATCTTTAGGTGATCCTCCCTCTGCTCTGCTATCATTCGACGCAACTGCTTCTTTTTTGCGCGCTGATTCGAATTTTTTCTTTGATACAGGATCAAAAGCCACCCCTTTCTCAGTTAGGTGTTTTTGTACGAACGGAGCCATTGGATAAAGGTCACCAGATCCTTTTGAATCTTTATCTGCTTGCAATTCGCTTTCATAAAATGCTGCGCCGTGTTCCAATAACAGGTCAATTACTTCAATAATACTCTTCTCTGAGAATGAACAAGCTTCTCTAAGCACACTTCTTTGAAACACCGGATTGACATTTGCACCAGCCTCAATTAAAGCTCTGATTTTTTCCAATCGATGTGGAGGAGCAGATCTTAATGTAACTACAAGTAGCGGAGGAGATGGATTGGATGCTCCAGATTCCTGGAATTCATTAGGATCTGCTCCAGCACCTAAGAGAAGTTTCAAGCATTTTGTATCGTTATGATGCATGGTACTGGCGATTGGATTAAGGCCAATTGCTGTTCTTTCCATCCTTAAAGATCCTAAATAGGGTTTAGGATTCTGGCTAAGTAAATATTCTAATGCTCGTGGCTTGTTGTATATTGCTGCAAGATGCACAGCAGAAAATCCATCCTCCACGTTCTCATTTATACGGCCACTTTTAATCCATTCGTCTAGATCTTCTGGGATATCTTTTTCGCAAGCTTTTTTTGTTTTATTTATTAATTCTTGATTAAGCAATGGAATCAACTGAGGATTAAGTGTTTTTAATAAATTCTTGTCTCCCCTGTTAAAAGCAATTTGTTCTGGTGTGTTTCCATCTTTATCCTTCTCATCCTTGGAAACTCCTAACGTTAGCAAGTATTCGGCTAATAACTTAAAAGTTTCGTAGGGTTCATAAAAAGCACTTGGAAATTTTCTTTGGGCTGATGCAACAAAATGAAGGGCATTTTTACCATTTTGCGATTTTGCTTTAACATTTACGTTCAAACTCACATAGAATTGAGCGACTTTTAAAAATCCGTCTTTACATGCTCTTAAAAATGGAGTTAATCCTAAATCATCCGGCAGGTCAACCATCTCATCTTTTGTATATAACCGAGGTAAAACTGGGTGGTTGTTATTATCAGCAGCAATCCAGAAAGGAGTATGTCCTTCTTTATCCTTATCTGTAAGCGATAAACCTTTATTAATAATGACACCAACAAAAGTATATGAACATTTTGCAGCAGCCAAATGTAAGATTGTTCTTTCCCTATCAAGAGTTTTCGCTTGTAAATCAAATCCTTTCTCCATCATCAAACCAGCCTCATACTCAAGACTGTGATAGATCGCAATGTGCAGCAGAGAAAATCCTTGGGGATTTTTAATTTTTAAATCCGATGTTTCAATTGACTTAAAAAATTCCTGTAAATCACTTACATTAAGATTTTTAACATTTTTTGTAGGAATATCTGCCCGCATCCTTTGCCTGATGGCATTAGCTTGTGTCTGATCCCTATAATATTTTACCCCCATTACAATAAGTGATCCTGTGGCCATACCTAAATCAACAGCGGCCCCATTTGCTCCATAACCTGTACCTGGTGTCATCATTATCTCCGTGGTATTGTGCCTATTCAGATTCTTCAGAAATAGTCATCATAATATTGCCCTATAGTCAAAGCAATGTTTGTCTAAAATCTTTAATGTTTCGATGCATCTCACCCTCAACGTATTCACAGCAAGCTTTATTTTCAATTAAATTCTAATCAGAGAATATTTCATGATATGCAGAACACGGGATTGATCCGTTTCACGAAAGCTCAAGCGCGGGCAGACTTACCGCTGTAGTGTCTGATAGAAGGGCAGTTCGCGCGAAGGTTAACGCATCCTCGAGATGGGGGAAAATGCGTCCTTGTCCTATCTCTTCCATAGCTCCTGCCTGAGCCAAAGCCTCTTTCACTTCGGGCCGTAGGCCAGATACTAAAAAGAGAATGCCGCGCTTGTGGCATTTTTTGGCAAATTCCCGGATCGCATGCATGCCCGACGCATCTATTAGGGGGACTTTGCGCATGCGCAGGATGAAAATTCTGGGCTCTTCAGGCAGCAGACGCAGCTCTTCATTGAGCAGATTCGAGACGCCGAAGAAGAAGGGGCCATTGATCTCGAAGATGGCGACCTCTTGAGGAACATCTTTGCGCAGGACAATATCAGAATCGTGCGCCACATTGTATGCCTCTTCTTCGAGCTCCTCCTCCGCTAATGCTTTGCACACCTTGAGCGTCGTGGCGTCGGTCATGCGTTTGATAAAGAGGATGGCAGCAAGCAGCACACCCGCCTGGCAAGCCACAGTCAGATCGACCATGACCGTCAGGGTGAAAGTAAGGAGCAGCACGAAAATATCGCTCTTGGGCCCTTTCAGGATCTCAACGAAATGGTTGCGCTCGCTCATGTTCCAGGCCACGAAAACCAAAACACCTGCCAGTGCGGGCATGGGCATCAGGGAAGCCCAGGGGGCCACGAGCATCATGAGCAGCAGCACGGTGACCGCGTGGGTCATTCCGGAAATGGGTGTCTTGGCGTGGAGATTGATGTTTGCCGTCGTGCGGGCGATGGCGCCTGTTGCCGGAATGCCTCCAAAAATAACCGAACCGATATTCGCAAGACCTTGTGCCACAAGCTCACAGTTGGAGTGGTGGCGATGGCCGGTCATGCCATCGGCGACATGAGCGGAGAGGAGCGATTCGATGCCTCCCAACAGGGCCACAGTCATGGCGTCTGGCAGTAGTTGCCACATGGTTTCAAAAGAAAAGGTGGGGAAACTAGGCATCGGCAGCATTCGGGGGATTTCGCCAAATTTTGACTGGACCGTTTCGACAGGCAGGTCAAACCCAACGACAGCAAGGGTGGCGCAGACGACTGCCAGGATGGCTGCGGGCACTTTCGGATAGGCCCAGCGCAACCAGAAGATCATCACCAAAGTGGACAGGGCTATGACGATTGACCAGGGATTGAAGGTGCCAAACTTTTCGAAATAGAGGCTCCAGCGGCTGATAAAATCGGCTGGCACTTTGGAGATATCGAGGCCTAGAAGGTCTTTCAACTGAGAGGAGAAAATATTGAGGGCGATCCCCGTCGTGAAGCCTGTGGTGACAGGGTAGGGAATAAACTTCAGGAGCACCCCACACCGCATGAGCCCCATTCCGATCAGGATAAAACCCGCCATCAGTGTGGCGACAGCCAGGCCGGCATACCCATGGCGCTGCATGATGTCGAAAATGATCACCATGAAGGCGCCTGTCGGCCCGCCGATCTGCACGCGGCTGCCACCCAAAAGGGAGATGAGAAAGCCCGCTATGATGGCGGTAAAGAGGCCCCGTTCAGGCGTCACGCCAGCGCCGATGGCAAAGGCCATCGCGAGCGGCAGCGAGATGACGCCGACTGTGATGCCAGCGGCGAGGTCATGGAAAAATTGATCGCGCGTGTAGCCTTCCCGAAGGCAGGTGATGATTTTGGGTGTGAACTCTTCCCAATTAAAATTGAACATACGCTTCATAAAAAAGATATAGGATACTCCTCTTAATCCTCCATGTCAATACATCAAAATTAATGTTGAAATTAATCAATTATTTGGTTATAGTATTGAAAACTTCATTGGAGGTGTTATGAAAATGATACAATTAATCGTAGCCGCTATGATTTTTGCTCCGAGTGTCATTCAGGCAGGCTGTCCCCTTTGCGAACAGATTCGCGAATACAATCGGACGCATCCAGAAAATAACTATGAATATTATGAAGATTACCTCAAAGAGCAGGCTGCAAACGCCAGTCACAAAACTGATCCTGGTGGTGAATAAATTCACCTTTCCTTTAAGCTCCGGCAATTAGGGTTTAAAGTGAGGAGGTGTCCATGTTGTCCTACAGCGAAATCCAGAAAAACCTTGGCGACGAGGCTGAAAACCTGCTCTCCTATATCTGTAAGGGCGTTCCGAAGGAGTCCCTTTATCTGCCTGGACCTGACTGGCTGGACCGCATCCATCTCTACAGCGACCGCAACATCCGGGTGCTGGGCAATCTCAACAAACTTTTCAACCATGGCCGCCTGGCAGGAACGGGATATCTCTCCATCCTGCCTGTAGACCAGGGGGTGGAGCATTCGGCCGGAGCCTCATTTGCGCCAAATCCCATCTATTTCGATCCCGAACAGATCGTCAAGCTGGCCTATGAAGCCGGCTGTAATGGTGTAGCCTCAACACTGGGCATACTCAGCAATGTCGCGCGCAAATGGGCGCACAAGATTCCCTTCATTTTGAAGATCAACCATAACGAGCTACTCTCCTACCCCAACCATTACGACCAGATCCTCTTTGCAGATGTGCAGCAGGCCTATGACATGGGTGCAGCGGCAGTAGGCGCAACGATCTATTTTGGTTCAGAAGAGAGCGACCGCCAGATCCAGGAGATCAGCCACGCTTTCCATATCGCGCACGACCTGGGGATGGCGACGATCCTGTGGTGCTACTTGAGAAATTCGGCCTTCAAAGCTGAGGGTGTCGATTATCATGAAAGCGCCGATTTGACGGGCCAGGGCAACCATTTGGGCGTTACGATTGGAGCAGACATCATCAAGCAGAAACTTCCCCTCAATAATGGCGGCTACGTGGCTCTCAACAAAGAGAAAAAGGGTTACGGCAAGTACAGCGACCGCATGTACACCGAATTGTGCAGCGACCATCCTATCGATCTCTGTCGCTACCAGGTTCTGAACAACTACAAGGGTCGCTGCGGGCTGATCAATTCAGGCGGAGCCTCAGGCAAGAACGACTTTCAGGAAGCCATCAAAACGGCCGTCATCAACAAGCGCGCAGGCGGCATGGGACTGATCAGCGGAAGAAAAACCTTCCAGAGACCCATGGATGAAGGCATTGCCCTCTTCCACGCCATCCAGGATGTCTATCTCTGCAAAGAGGTCACTATCGCCTAGGACCCTGATTGCTATCTAATTTCACTCTGAGGCAGCGCGAAAGCTCTCGCGCTGCCCCAGAGAGAAATTAGATAGCAATCAGGGTCATAAACAGGGTGAAAGGGGAAAGAGGCCTCTTCTGGATCCGACTGCTGCTGATTGTAGCCGGGCTGATTATTTTCATCGTAATCGGGATAGTAATTCCAGTAGGGATAGGGGAGAGGAAAAGCGTTATTTTCCAAAGGCGGGGTTGCCATTTGGTTTTCGACAGGTGGAACATAGACCTGAGCACCCAGGCGCGATTCTCCGAGATACAATAAAGCTGTAAGGGCAAGGATGATCGAAATTCTGCTTTCCATAAACTCACCTCCAATCCGTATTATACTAATTATTTTAAATTAATACCAAATCACTTGACTTCTCTGATTGACTTCTCTGGGCAATTTCCTTAAAATTACTCGAACAAATCATGATTCGCGGTATTGCCTACATTATTCTAGCCTGTTTCATTTGGGGATCGATTTTCATCATCCCGCGCTTCATGCCGGGCTTTGATTCTTTTGAAATCTCGCTGGGCCGTTATTTCTTTTATGGCACAGCATCCCTTCTTTTACTCATTTATAACCGCTTCAGACTATTTTCGAAAATCGACAGCGCCCTCTGGTGGCGGGCATTCTGGCTAGGTATCGCAGGCAATATTCTTTACTATTTCGTTCTGGTTGTCTGCATGCGCGACGCAGGGGCGGACATTTCGGCACTCATGCTTGGAGTCAGCCCGATCACCATTGCCTGGTATGGCAACTGGCGCAGCAAGGAAAGCCGTTTCCGAAACCTGGTGATCCCGTCCATTGTGACAGGGATTGGACTCATCCTGGTCAACCTTCCCGCATTTGAACACAGCGCCATGGAAGGTACCCTTGGACGCTATGTGATCGGGCTGCTGGCCGGTTTTCTTGCGCTGGGACTGTGGACCTGGTATGCGGTTTCGAGCAAAATTGTTCTGACGCGCTATCCTTCCGTTTCTGCAAGCGAATGGTCGACCCTTCTTGGCTTCGCGACACTGATATCCCTCGTTGCCGTGACCGGAATCTATCTCTTTTTTGTTTGGGATTCCCCGCATTTGCATCATTACATGCGCTGGGGCGAAGAGATGCAAGCTTTTCTCATTGGCAGCGCCTGCCTGGGCATTCCATGTTCCTGGTTTGGGTTTTATCTTTGGAGCAAGGGAAGCTATCTGCTTCCCGTTTCCCTGTCAGGGCAGTTGATGATCTTTGAAACTCTCTTCGGCCTTTGCTTTGTCCATCTGCTGGATCAACATTTCCCTACGCCAGTCGAATGGCTGGGGATGATCGCCATGCTTGGCGGGATTTTAGCTGCACTGCTGCTCACGAAGCAGGAACAGGCCGAACGCGCACACGCATAACATATGTCAGAACATCTTCAATTATATTTAGATGCTGCTTTGGATATGGTAAAAGAAGCTGGGGGCATCCTGAAGCATTTCTGGGGCAATCTTGAAAATGTCGAATCCAAGGCTGAGTCCATCGACCTCGTGACAGAAGCAGACAAAGCTGCGGAAAAAGCCATTCTAAATCTGATTCGAAAACGTTTTCCTGAGCATGCATTTCTTGGCGAGGAGTCTGGGGAATTGCAGACTGCTCCTTCGGAATATCTCTGGATAGTCGATCCCCTTGATGGTACGACCAACTACACCCACGAATATCCCGTAGTCTCGGTATCTGTTGCTCTGGCTATTGGAGGTGAGCTGAAGGTAGGCGTCGTATTTAATCCGATTTTCGATGAACTTTTCTACGCCGTTCGCGGAGGTGGAGCTTTTTTAAACGGAGGGGCCATCCGCGTTTCTCAAACCGCATTGCTGGATCGGGCTCTTTTATCGACCGGTTTCCCCTACAATCGACGTCTCATCGCAGATAACAATTATGCTGAATTTTGCAGATTGACCCATCTCTGTCAAGGGGTCCGTCGCGGAGGATCAGCAGCCCTGGATCTCGCCTATGTCGCAGCGGGAAGATTGGATGGCCACTGGGAGAGAGGGTTAAAGCCCTGGGATATCGCCGCAGGAGTCCTGCTCGTTATGGAAGCCGGAGGCGTCGTGACCTCCTATGACCTTCCTTTCCATCTTTATTCAGGGACAATCGTGGCCAGCAATCCGGTGATTCAGCAGGCCTTGAACCGCGAACTGGAAATTGCCCGCAAAAATCCAATCAAAATATAAGATCATTTTATGGAATCTTTATACAGAATTAACAAAAAGAGTTTATTATAATTAGCAAATGAAAGCGAAGATAATTTTCCTCTTACTCTTATTGATAATTGGGGGTTGTGCCGTGATCATGACACAAAAGAAAGCAACCCTGTTTCCGTCGTTTGATCTCAACGTTCCAGCACCTTTGCCTAAAAGCTCCAGAATCCTCAATGGGCCTTATGAAACTGGGCTGATCGGTATCCCAAGCCGCGACGGGCTAGATCTTCTTCGCGGTGCCGCCAGCGGTCAGTTCACCGAAACGTCTCTCCTTTTCATGGCGAACAGGTTTTCCGATCCT
>JAJFUZ010000056.1 GCA_021372155.1 Parachlamydia sp.
CTGCTTTGATGCCGAATGGATCCGCTGGAACAATATCCATTCCCGTACAAACAGATTGCTGCATAACAATACCCTCTTCTTTTTAGGGACGGAACATGGCCCCGGGTTTGGCTTCAGGGATCAGATAGGTTACCGCGTCGGTGTTGATTATACGCTCAGCGACTGCTGGACTGTGCGCGCTGGTTTCCGTCACATTCCAACTCCCGTTCGGAGCTCGGAAGCATTTTTTAATACCCTCACCCTTGACCTGGTGCAGAACTACATCACAGTTGGCGCAACTTATAGATACAACTGCGTCAATGAATTCTCCGCATTCTTTGCCTACGGTTTCCGCCATAAGTTGAAAGGCGAAAACAGCATTCCGCTGATTCCATTCGGCGGAGGTACGGTTAGTATATGCGAAGAGAAGTGGGCAGTCGGGATTGAATGGAGTTGGTTATTTTAATTCGGCTTCGCGCATCTGGACATATTCACGATCTCCCACAGGTCGTGAATATGTAGTCAAATCGGTCGATTCTCTGAATGAAGTCGCCAATAGCTCAAGGCTGATTGAAAAAACAATAATTTCAAGAAAAAGGGATAATAATGGCGGGGACATCCGTTCAAGGAGCTGAGGCTGTAAAAGAGACTCTGAAAATCTCAAATAAAGTCCAAGAAAAAGCCTGCATCATGGCCTTTACAAAGGAGATTCAGGGAATCCAAAACAGTTGGGGAAGTTTCAAAACCATCATATGTACTGCCTATTTTCAATGCTCTTCATGCAAGACCTGGTGTTATAAAGGAAAATGCAGTGTTTCTTGTGGTCATTGGCATTTACTCCAATTCACGTCCGAAGAGAGTGCGGATTTAGCTCGCAATAAAGATAAGGCGAGCATCAACTTGATGGATCACTTTCAAGAGCTTGTTCCCAATCATTCAAGGGGAAAAGTCGGTCTTGTCACCTATCAAAATGGGATAAACAACACCTATGCTGATGACTTTAATGAGATGGGTGAAACAATTAAGTCTTTTATACCTGAAGGCCCGCTGTGCGTTGGGTTCTATAATCAATCGAGCACAATTGTCCCAGATCTTGCCAGGCTGCAGTGTGAATTTTTTGGCGTCAGAACCGAAGTGGTTCGATCCACGCGCAAAATGTTCACCACTCTGACAAACCGGCTTCGCGTTATCAATCCTCATCCTTTATGGCTGCACATTTGTCATAGTGAAGGAGGACTCATTGCACATGATACCTTGGGAGGGCTTGAGTATGGGACTTCAGTCTTTTGTCAAAACCATCTGCTTGTGCATACCTATGGGGCTGTACAGCCCATTCCCAAAAGGGCAGCAAAAATAGCTCTCAATACTTATGCGACACATGATATCGCCTATCGTATGTATGGAGTCAAATATGAAAACAGATCTGATTATGAAATAAATGTTGTGTCCAGCGAGGAAAAACCCTCTTTTATTGTTCCTGGAGATCATGGCTTTTTGGGTTCAACCTATCCGATTGCTTTAAAGCGCAACATGAATCAAATCAGGGAAAAGTTTAGTATATATGACGCAAAAAAATAGATGTTTAACTTTTTTAATTATTTTTTCAATCAATATACCGTTATTTGCAAACGCAACTAACTACGCTGAATGCGATAATTATCTTAATCAACTCATCACATCCTATAAAAAACAGATGAAGGATGAATTTGGACTGGTATGCAGTGGTGATGGAGGGAGTGTCCATGATAAGATTGAAGAGATTCAAGTTAATTTTCGAGCTAAACGCCGAGCAACAATAGACGAAGCGCGAGCGTTACATGTGTTAGCTGTTGAAAAGCTCGCACAATTGGTGAACAACCATCAAGGAATTCAACCCTATCTGATCGAACGTCCATTTACGTTTAAACGAATTGGAATTATGATAGATTATTGGGGACTTTTTGAAAGTAATTTTGATGGAAGTATAACACATGTCATGAATATAACCGATTTGGCTACGGTTGCAGAAAATAAAAATAATATTTTGTATTATATTGCTGATCCATTTACTGGTGATGATATTAAACTATTAAAAGAACCTTTCGAAGAATCTGTACGGCTTACCCAAGCATCGGCGGTCACAAATCCGCATATCCATCAAACTACGGTATTAGAGAAGGCAACAGATGAAATTTTCATGAAGCTCGGTAAAGAATTGGCTGAAAAAAATCGTTTCTATGTGAGTAGCATCGGTGGAAAAATGACCAATGGTATCGAAGAGATTGGTGCGAAATTTATCTATTTTGATCCCACAACAATGGAATCCGCGCGAAATTATGAAGTTTTTCTTGCTGACAGAATATTAACTGCTATTAATAGTGATCTAAGATTAAGGCCTTATTTAAAAGAATACCCATTTCCACCCAGTCGGTTAAAAATTTGTCTGCAGTTCAGGACGAAAAAACATCGTTGTTATGATGATGGAAGTTTGGCTCATGTCACATTAGAAAACAATGTTCTATCTTATTTCCGCATCAACCCCAAAGATGTTCCAGAATGGCGAAAGAGCGAATTTGTGGATGTCAAACTGTTTGCCAAAGAGAGTTATGTTGATGCCCTGGAAGCGATTCGAAACGCTCCCACGCCGGTAAAAAAGAAAGGGGGCTTGTGGCGCTGACGAAACCGCTATTAGGAGTGTGCATCAGCTATCGGCGAGGAAAAAGCAACGTTAAAAACTAAAACCGCTACTCATAATCGCTGGTCTCTTCCTTGAAAATTAGTGGATACTTTGATAATAATGTTATCCCATCTTTTTGGAGCTGGATATCACAAGTCTAATTGAGAGGTTTTTTATGTATAAAAAAAATTTGTTTTTCTTAGAAGTTGTCTTCTTATTTGCTTGCCAAGTTTGTCATGCTGACACCAATGTGATGGTTCGCGATGAAGATGGAAGAACTCCTCTTCATGAGGCCATTGAACATGGTTCGGATGGCATGGTCCAAAAAATTTTACAAGTAGGCGCAGAGATAAATGTTAGAGATAGGGAGGGGAGAACTCCTCTCCATTCGGCGCTCCGTGCAAAAAATCTTAAGTTAGCCAAATGGCTCGTTGAGAACGGAGCTCAAGTAGATTGTGTCGACTATGACGGGATAATTCCCCTTCATCTTGCTCTTATGGTTGACTATCCATTGGCGCATGACCCTTCCATGCCGATTCGCGAGGAAAACGATTCGACTTCTTTTGTCCAATTGCTTGTGGAAAAAGGGTCCGATATTAATGCCAGAAGTAGAGACGGGAGAACCCCTCTCTACATGGCTATTTGGGCACAAAATCGGAATTTGGCCAAATGGCTCATCGAGAAAGGAGCGTATGTCAATTGTACCGACTGTGAAGGGATGACCCCTCTTCTTTTCGCATTAGCCCTTTTTCCTGACATCGAGATGATTGACTACTTGTTGGGGCATGGGGCCTATATCCATGCAAGGGACTTTTCTGGAAGAAGTGTTCTCGATTACCCAGCAATACTTAATAAACCTATAGTGGCGAAACATCTTCTTCAATTAGGTGTAAATGTCAATATTCGAGATGTTACAGGTTCTTCACCCTTACACAAGGCTGCTGAATTCAATCCTGAGATAGTGAAACTGCTGCTTGAAAGCAAGGCAAAAGTCCATGCGGAGAACAATTTAGGTGAAACACCTCTTCACAACGTTTCTGAAATGAGATGTGCCGCCCTCCTATTAGAATATGGAGCTGATGTGAATGCGCGCGACATTTCAGGTCGAACTGCGCTAAGCAAAGCAATGTTGGGTCGCAAAATGCAACTTATCCATTTTCTTCTGAAAAATGGAGTGGATATCCACAAAGCAGATTGTGCTGGAGAAACACCTCTTCATCTTGCTGTATACATGCAAAGCGCTGAAATGGTGCAGCTTCTTCTAGATAGGGGGAGCGATCCTTGTGCAGTCAATAGATTAGGTCAGACACCCCTTCATATTGTTGCCAAGGAAGGGGGAGATTTGAGCAGTAAAATAGGCCAGCAGCTTCTTGAAAAAGGAGCGGATCCAAATGCTGTCGATGACGAAGGAATTTCACCTTTACATTATGCTGTAATGACACACAATGTCAATTTGATAAGAGTGTTGAGAATATCCGGCTCTTAATGGGTGGGTATTAAAAACAACCATATGTTGACAGAGACTGAACTGTCTGATATTCTTGGATCTTATGACATTTCGATCTAATAAAGACTTGAAAACGCTTCTTCACCCCTATCTTTTCGCGCTTAAAGAGGGGCCAACGATCCAGAAGGATTTTCTGGACTACTCCCTTCTGATGCTTCAGGTCACATCGCCAGAAATTATCCGATCTCCAGACCGTTCAAAGCGGCCGGCCGAATTTTTTTTACCGCAGCCGATCAGCTCCCCACGGGAAGCTGGGAATCCAATAGATTAGCAAATACAGCCAAAGTCTGCTAAAAAACAGTTGCGCTCTTCGCTGTTTTGCAGTACACTTTTTGATTCAATGTCAACAAGGAGAAATCTGTTTATGTCATCGACTCCAAAGGAAATTATTTTCGAAGAACAGGCGCGCGAGATGCTGTTCAAAGGGATCAAAAAACTCGCTGATGTCGTGGCTGTCACCCTTGGGCCTAAAGGAAGAAATGTCGGCTTGGAAAGGAGCTGGGGCTCTCCGACGATTACGAATGATGGCAGCAGCATTGTCAAAGACATTACGCTGAAAGATCAGTATGAAAATATGGGCGTATCCATGGCCAAGGAGGTCGTCCAGAAGATTAAAGAAAAATGCGGCGATGGGACGACAACGGGAACGCTGCTCCTCAGCTCTTTAGTGGAAAATGGCTTGAAGTACATCTCGGCAGGCGCCAGCCCCATCGGCATCAAAAGAGGCATGGACAAGGCCGTCGAGGCGATTGTGAAAGAAATCGAGAAGTCAGCCATCCCCATCAAGAGCAAAAAAGAGACCCAGAACATCGCTGTCGTATCTGCATCGGGCAATCAAGAGATCGGAAGCATGATTGCAGATGCGATGGAGAAAGTGGGCAAAACGGGCGCCATCACCATTGAAGAAGCTAAAGGCACCGAAACCACGATTGAAATTGTGGAAGGGATGCAATTCGACCGCGGCTACATCAGCGCCTATTTCTGCACAAATCCTGAAAAGATGACTGTCGAGATGGAAACCCCACAGATTCTGATTGTCGACCGCAGGATCAGCTCCGTGCATGAGCTTCTGCCCATTCTGCAGGGTTCCGCCACCACAAAGCGTCCCATACTGATCATCGCAGAGGATATCGAAGGCGATGCTCTTTCCACGCTGGTCATCAACAAGATTAGAGGATCGCTGAATGTGGCAGCCGTCAAGGCCCCGGGCTTTGGCGACAACCGCAAAGCGATGCTTCAAGACATCGCCATCCTGACAGGTGCGACAGTCATTTCTGAAGATACGGGCATCTCGGTCAAAGAAATCCCCGCATCGGCCCTGGGATCCGCTGACAAGGTGTCGA
>JAJFUZ010000058.1 GCA_021372155.1 Parachlamydia sp.
TTCCTCCAGAGGGTTCCATCAAGATTTCTCACGGGAAGAACACAAAAAGTAACGAAGTTGTTGCTCTTAGCGTCAAAAAAGTTGAAAACGAATTTAAGAAAAGGGGGTTCACATGGCCACCAAGAAAGAAATAGACAAGCATTTGAAAATAGCTTTAGAAGAAGTTGGTGAGATTAAGAATGGTTCGACAAGGAAGTTGACTGCTGGGTTTTTTCCCATAAAAACTATCCTGTGGAATACGGGGGAGATTCGGAAAAAGAAGTTATAAAAAATTACCCCAAATATTTACGGGAATTCATCGCTCATCGATTGGAAGGAAGGGTTTCTGAGGTCAATGAAAAGGACACCAAAGGACGTGGTGGATATAGAGAAGGCGCTGGAAGACCTAAAGGGACGAAAAGCGCTGAACCGACAACACAGATTCGTGTTCCACCCGACATCGCTGCTTGGCTAAAGACCCCTGGAATAATTAACAACATTCGAGGAATGCTTAATGCCTACCATCCTAGATCAAGGAAGATCAGCAGTCACGATCTCAAAAGCCATCCGGATTACTCCCTCCCAAAAAGTACTCAAAATGATCTTTTCAATGAATAGAAGCAACAGGAGGTTTAATATGACAGAATCATCGATGTCTTTTGGATTTCTGGGAGAGTTGCTGGACGCTGGCAATACCACCACATTGGCGCATAATGTTGACCTGCTATTTGGCGCAGGATTGCTTATAGGATTGCAGAAATTTTCCAAGCAGGCTGTAGGTAAAAAAGCATCAATTCCGAAATTTGCTGTTTTCAATACTGCTCTGCGCTGTTTGAATAGGTTGCTCTTGAACGTTTCCAAAGGCGTGTTTTTAGATGGTAACTATCCAATAATCAAGGAGAAAAAATGAGCGTATCGAAAGGAATCACACGAATGGGACATGTTGTTGTTGGTTATGTCGTAGGTATATTATGCGGTGGATGGGATTGTGTATCGCTTTTGGTCAATATATGTTTGACGGATCATTTTCAATTCCGATAGGGATTATTTTCGGTTTGATTATTGGCTCTATTTGTTTTATTAGTTTTATTGATTTTCAAAATATTAATTTGATTATTAAAGAATTTGAGAATGATGATTCTCTCAGCTAGTCCACAAATCCCTCTTCCATATTTTAACTGAAAACAAAATCCACAAGCGCCCTAGCTGATAAGGGGCTATGAAGCTATCCAATTAAATCGATGGCCTATCTGACACGTCATTTTGCGTAGGCCACGACCAAAGAATTTTTGCCTACTTCTTCAAGTATGCCAAAAATTCTTTGGTTGTGGCCTACGCAAAAGCACGCGTCAGCTACTCCATCGATTTTAGTTGGATAGCTTCATCGAATCCATGTCAGCAGATTGATTTCCAATTACTAAATGGACCATTTGGCCTTCCTGTTTTTCTTGTAAGGCTGTCATCTCTGAATGGATATGTTGAAGATAGTGTGCAACGGAATTGTCTAAAACTGCAGCAGATAAAGAAAGCGAAAGTGTCATGGAGAGAAATAATTGATAGAATAGTTTACGCGTTAAGCCTGCCCTGTGTTTCTTTTAAAGACGAGTCCAATTATTCTAGAATGGTGTTAAGATCCGTTAAAGTTTGGGGCGATCAAAGTTTGGGGCGATCTTTGGGCAAGAATCTTTGAATTTTGTTTAACGGTTAGTATCTGATCGAATGCTTAGATGCGGTGGAGCAATTCTTCATAAACATCCAGCCACTCGTCGGCAAGCTCCAGCATGCGCAGGAGGGGCAGTTTAATCTCCTGTCTGATTACCTGAGCGATATGCTGATCCAATCGTTCCAGTCTTTTTGATGATTCTTTGATTCCCAAGCAATCATCGAGGAGTAACAGGTCAATGGATGAGAGGCTTTCATGAACGACTCCATCGCGAAGAATCGAAAGAAGCTTGAGTTTGTCGCGCAGAACGGCCGCTTGGCAATTATTTTCATTATAGTAGCGGTAGGAGCTTCGCAAATAGCCTCCCAGGGCTTGAGCTGAAGCGATTGTTTTCTGGAAAAGCTCCTCTTCCCTTTCTACTTTGGCCGTCTTCAAAAATTCAGGAAGAGATTGTGCAAAAGATTCCAAAGCATGGCGATAGCGCGGGGGGCGCTTGCCCTTTTCTTCCTGCCAGAGAAAGTGCTGAAGGGAACTCGAAGAGGCTCTGCAAGGTAGATGGGAAAGAACGATGAGCAGGACTCCTTCCAGGATTGAGGACTGATTGAGGAGGCTGCTCTCGGCTGTGGCAAGGCAGAGTGCCGGGTCTTCGGCATCGAGAAGAAGATTGCGGCTGAGTGTGAGGTTGGCGATGAGGTCGTTGAGAGTACTCCAGATTGTCCCAACCCTTCTGGCCATGCTGTGATCATGCTTATGGATGGCGGGGACTTGCCGCTGGTCGGGGATCGCAAGGTGCTGTTGAAGGCGATGAAGTCGTTCTTCAAGAGAGTTTAGGGTGCTTTGCCCCTCTTCTTTGGATAGGCCTTCGCTTTCTGGAAAAGTCGTGAGGCACGCCTTGATAGCGTCTGTAGAAAGCGATGGCTTAGGTGAAGAAGTTGAGTGGTAAACCGGTTGCAAAAGAGTGGAAACTGTTTTCAGGCTTTGCGTAAAAGTTGCTTTCAACTCCTGGCGATATTGTTCGCGCTGAGTTTCGTCGGTCTCTTCATCATCAAGATTCTGGAGCAGGCCAGTTAAAGAATCAGCTCCAGAATGTGGTTTACGTGAGGTGACGGCGATCGTGCGATCAAAGCTCTGCAACAGGGCTAACTGCTCTTTGGATAGCAGCATCTCTTTTTTCTCATTTAGCCTAAGTGCTTCTCTCAGCAAGTGCGTGGAGATTGTTTTGGCTAGTTGAATAGGGGAATGACGTTCCCAGAAGCACTCGCGTCCCTGATTTAGAAAAAGAGCATGCTCAGATTCGCCAGGAGCCGTGTAAATATTTAAAATCGAGGCTGTCAAGATGCTTGCCTGTTCCAACAGGACTGCAAGTTTCAGATGCAGCAGGTGGGCAAAGTAGGAGTTTGTGCCATGTTTCTTCAGTCCATGCGCCAATTCGCGTATCACAGGGAGGCTCTCCAACAGATTGGTCGCACTGTCGTGCTGCAGGCGTGTGCGCATCAGATGTTCTGATTGAGTTGATGTCTGTTCAAAAAAACGGCAAAGGGGAATAAACTCGCGGCAGATTGTTTCAAAGGCGAGAAGACTGCCATCCAGCGTTTCAGCTTGTGGCACCTGTAGAGGGGCAGATTGCGTTACAGCAGTATGTTTTGAGGCAAGAGGTTCGATAGGGGCAGGGATTTCAGGCTTCTCGATTTTGTGGCGGATGGGAGCAGTCCTGCGCTTTTTTCTCTCTTCGCGCAAAAGTCTGTTTTCTTCTTCGGCTTCGATCCACTCCCTTTCCTGATATTTCTGGTAGAGGGATTGCCCCAAGGAAAAGAAATCGCGCTGGTAGCGGCTTTTAAGGTGCGATAACAGTTCAGATATTTTCTGGGCGGCAGGCTGATTTTTCTGCTGCAACAGAAGTTCGACCTGGGTAACACCTTCCTCCAGCGCTGCTCCACAAGAGGCGATCTTATCCCAGAATAGACGGGTCTCTTCCATAAAATTGTCCGGACAAACGTCGACTCTATTTTGCAAGGCCCTTTGAGCCTTTTGGATGTGGCTGGACAGCTGGTTGACTATGCAGCGGATCTGTTGGGCAATTTTGGCATCTTGCAGCTCTTTGCGGTGCGTTTCAAGATCCTTAATGGGCTGAAGGACCTCTTCGCTCAGGAATCTGCGGCGCAGAAGCATCGTCAGGTCGCAAAAGAATTGCTCTTCAAGCTGCGAGTCCTTTTTTTGTCCTGCAAAGGGATTGCGAAAAATAGATTTCCAGCTATTTCCTTCGATGCAAACGAGAGAAAGAACCTGGGCGGCTTGCTGGCATCGATCAGCAAAACTGCATTTCATACTGGTGACAGCTGACCTGGCATTTGTAAGGGACCGAATCAGACCATCAAAATCGATCTCATTTTCACTCACATGCTCCGATCTGTCCCGCATTCTGTAGCGACGCCTCATGGCATCTATCAGATTCATGTACTGATCATAAAAATTCTTGAGCGCCTTCTTTTTTTCGTCATCTAGAAGAGGATCTTGAGACCATTGATGATAGGAGTTCGCAAGCTCGAACTCCAGCATATCGATAGGGCTCACATGGGCAAGGCTTCGATATTTTGAGGGGAGCAGGTTTTCCAGGTGATCGTGAAGTTGACTCAAAGCCAAGTGGCTCTGTTGGACATCCTTCAAGACTGCTTCGACGAGGATGCGCAGATAATGCCAGGGGCAGCGCATATTAGAGTCGGCATTTTGATTAGCCCAGTCCTTGTTAGAAATTTCCCGATTCCATTTTTTCTTCATCGCTTGAGTCAGGCAGCTCATCTTTTCAACACATTTCGCGTATTGTTTGGTGCTATCGGATAAGTGTTGCACAGCTTCTGCGCTAATGCTCGCGATGCGAGACAGTTGCGAAGCCAGGGAGTGTTGGGCAGTGGGTGGAAGATTTGAAAATTGTTGCAATTCTACAGACGCAAGATTTGTTTTTCTGACGGCAGTTTCAATAACTTTATCAAGTTTATCCAGCTCAGCTTCTGCCTGTGAAAAAGCTTCTTTTTCTTTTGAGAAACTCTTCTCTTTTATCAAAATGTCTTTTATCAGGATCATCACGGAGGCTGTTTGATTGTTAAACCCCGTTAGAAAGCTCTGCAGCCATGTGTCAACTCTGCGATCATTCGGACGCTTTGTCTCAGCAGTTGCAACCGCGATACTCATTTGCAAGAGTGGCATATACAACCAATAATGCGTGCCCGCCTTTTCGAGCAATTCCAGAAGCCCTAACATCAATTTAGCCTCTTCTGCCCTCTGCTGTCGATCTGGCTTGTCCGCCCATAAAGAGAGGTAATTATCACAATAGATTTTAGCATGGCGCAGTGAACCTTGCAATTCAGGGATCGCATCACTAAAATCCGTTTGCAAGTCCAGTTGCATGAAGATCTTTTCCAATACCTTTTCGATCGACTTTGGCATTTGAGCTGGAGTGCAGTCTTTCTCCACATGAGTCCCTCTGATCCCTGCGAGAGGATAATTCTTCTCCTGCGCCATATCTCTCTGCCACTTCTGAACATAAGCGAACATCAGCATGCGCATGACCCTTAGGGAACTCAAGCTGTGACAATCGACCACTCCATCCATCAGGGTATGAAGTTGGGAAAGGAAATCGTGAATCTCATCACTATGCTCTTCGAAGCGGCTTTGCTCGGGCAGAAGGGGAAGGAGTTCGCAGGTTCGAACGATCCCGACAGATTTGACTAGAGCGGTGATTTTATCCACCGTTGGCAAGAGGGAAATAACCTCCTGGATGGAAGCAATGCTTCGTTGTGAGCGGTTCGTTCTCGTGAAAGTCCCTGGAGGGAAAAGAGCGAGCTGATTCATGATGCGCTCTTCATCGCCATGCTGCAGAAGAGCTTGTGTGGCAAGTTGATCCATCTGCTTGGGCGAAATGACTTTAGATGATAGTGGTTCCATAATATTTATTGAAATAATAATAAAATGATTGATTGTTTACAACTACTAATTAATTTGGTGAAAGTCTCCTTTGCATCAGGTCAGTGTAGAGTCACAATGAAAAATTAAATAAATCTTTATCAATAATTTATAAACAAACATTAAAATAGTTGTTTATAAATATTGATCATATAAATAGATTGGAAAAAACTTCCGGACCAGCAAGAACCAAACAAGGGCCCGTCTTGGATAAAAACAGCGCTCAATGTAGGTCTGGTCTTATCCATTATTTTGATTCCCGCGATAGCTTACGGAGTCCATGCGGCCTACTCTGCACCCATTGCGCCTCCCTATAAATGACTTTATTTCCGATTAATTAGTCCCATTTCAGCCAGTTTGTGGGCGGCTTGAAAGAGCTGTCCATGCGACTCCAGCCCTAATTTAATCTTAACGGATCCGACATATTGCTCTACAGTTCGCGGAGAAAGATGCAAATGTTTGGCGATGCCCTGATAGGTGTGTCCCTCTCTCAATAGTGCCAGACACTCTTTTTCGCGTTTTGAAAGGCGCAGCAGATTGTTCCAACCACATGAGGTGAGGATCTGGGACCGCTGCTCATCCATATTGTTATCTGGAGGAATCCCGTAAGAGGATTTGAGGAAGCTGAGAGGAACTCCTTCATCGATAATATGGAGAAGAGATGGGGTGAGTTGCTGCTTAAAATGCTCTTTAAAGGCTTTGAAGAGGCCGAGCTCGTTCATAAACAGATTGTAGAGGGGACGCTTGGCGAGGAGGCCTGAAAAACAGCACGTTTCCAGGTAATCTTTTTGATGCGTGACGACAACCATGCCATGGTCGAGATGAAAGAGGCGCGAGCGGTCGCGGTAAAACTGTTCTGAGCCGGGAAAAGTGCGGTTATGAAACCAGAGATAGTACCCCTGCTTCAATGCCTGCGCGGTATCGATCAAAGGGTCCTTGTCGATAGATTCCGATTCGAGCAAGAGATGGTCGTGGTCTGAATCGGATGTGACCCAACCCGTGCGACCATCATGATAGACGCGCACATAGGCGAACATGGTGAGGCCCAGTGTCTCGCAGAACTGGCGGGATAGTTGTCGGACTTTGTCGACACCTTTGTCTAATTTTAAATGATAATCCTGCATAAAGTTATATTTTAGTGTACTTTTTATATTTTTACTAATTGTTTGTTGGTTGTTTGAAGCAGTCCGATCCCGAACAGGCAGGCAATGGCTCCTGCCAGCATGGGAATGGCGGGAAAGCCGGCGGCAAAGCTGCCGACGCAAAGGGGAGGCAGCCACTCGGCCAGGCATTGAGTTGAGACGCCGAGTCCCATGATCTCTCCCTGCCTTTCTGCCGAGGCGTGATCCGAAAGATAGGCGAACACATTGGTGTAGGCCACGGCACAGCAGAGCATGGCCAGGAAAGCTGCGATGTGCAGAATTGCCAGGTTGGCCGACAGGCAGACAAAGACAAGAGAGCACGCTAGCGCGGCTAACGACCAGGGCAGCAAGGTTCTGGGGGATGCGAAAGAGGCCAGATTGCGTGTCAAGACCAGATGGCCGATGCAGACGGAGGTGCTGACATTGACGTAGAGCCAACTCACGCTTGTCAGGCTGGCATTAAGCTGATGGACGCTGAAGGGGCCTATGAACTGAACCAGCAGGAAGTTGGCAGCCACCATCAAAAAGGTGAGCAGAATGGGGCGCCAGAGAAGGTTTATGTTCAGAAGTCTTGAGGAGGGTTTTTCGGGCACTGATGGAGAAGCGTCGTCGAACAGCCAGATGGCAGCCCAGTTGAGGGCAGAAACAAAGACGGCAATCCATAGAGGTAGCGAGAGCGGATAGGTACTGGTTTCGCCCAGGATCCCTGAAAGCAAAGGGCCCAGACAGAAGCCGGTGGATGCGGAGAGGGGGATGAGGGCCAGGTTCCTGACCTTGTTCTGAGGAGTGCTGAGGTCGATGATGGCCGCATAAGCCAAGGACAGATTGGCTCCCATGAATCCTCCCAAAAGCCTCCCCAGAAGGACAAGAGTGGGATTCAGTCGAAGGACGCCAAAGGCGCAAAGAGCCATGCCGAAGCCGCTGCCTGCCACCGTGAGGAAAAGCAGTCTCTTCCTTCCAAACCTGTCGCTCAGCCTTCCTAAAAAGGGTGAGCCGACAAACTGGCCGAATGGGAAGGCGGCGATGAAGAGCGAATAGGTCAAGGTGCGCTGCCACTCTTCAGATCCCCAGGAGAGGCCTCCGCCTGGCTGGATGACCATTTTGGAGAAGATGGGATAGGCAAGCCCCAAGTGAAAAAAATCGATGGCAGCTGTTAAGAGGGCGATGAATAGTTGAACATTCCGTCTTTTGTAAAACATGGATCCTCTGAAGTTTTGCCTTTAACTCGACTTTGTACCTTTCTTGAACTCATCGTCGGAGAGAAGCTTTCTTCAGCTAAATGAATTCCTTGGAAGGGGTGTTTTCACCCGTTCCTGCGTAATTCATTACGCTGAAGTTTGCTTCTCTCTCGTCGCTTCGTCCAATAAAGGTACAAATTCGAGTTTAAGCATAAACGAGATCCATGTTTTCAAAATACGTGGGTAATCCCTGTAATAAAATTAATTTGAATCAGGGAGCGGTAGGAGAAGCGATTTCATTTTTGGGTGGCGGGGG
>JAJFUZ010000066.1 GCA_021372155.1 Parachlamydia sp.
GACATATTTTAATTGGTGTTTTTTGATTTTGCCTTCTGCTTTAAAGCGTTTCAACTCATCGTGGATGTGGTTTTTGTCATCTTCGTTATCCTTGATCCCGGATGGGATGGCATCACCTACGCCCAGCACCAGTTTGATCTCTTCAGGAATAACTGCTGGATCGTAACAGCCCTCTTTGATTCGCTTGGGCAATTCCTGCTCATATACCTCTAAAGTTGCTCTCTCTTTGATATGCGCCACTTTGATCTGTTTCTTGGCATAGGGATCCTGGCGGACAATCTCCTGAAGACGCTGCTGTACCTTAGCCAATTCCCCCAGCTCTTTTTCGGGGCCGCCACCTTGGATTTCCTTGATTCTGCCCTCCAGCGTCTTTTGCTCTTTGATCAACGCGTCGAATTGTTTTACTTCGGGGGAGGTTTCGGTCATCTCCTTGACACGCTTTGCTATAAAGACGTTCGAGAGCGCCCTTTCATCATACCTGGCAACCAAGGCAGCTTCTGGCTTGCGGTGAGCCTCGCGCCTGTCGATCCTCTCCTCCAGCTTCTGCTGCATATACTGATAGCTCTCGAGATAAGTTTGCACGTGGGGCTTCAGTTGATAGCGTTCCTCCAGAAGGTGTTCAAGTTGGTGAAATTCTTTTTCTACTTCATCTTGGGTATGGGTGATATGCAATGTAGTCAGAAGTTTTGTCACTAAGCGCTGGAGCCAATTGGGATGGTCATCCTTTTGTTGAATCTTATAATTGACATACACCATCTCAGCTACCTCTTTCCATTCCATCAACTTATAGGCATCTGTCTCGTTCTGTATCTCGTGCTCGATCTTTTGAAAGGTATCAAAGGTGTAATCATTGATTCGGGCATCGATGTGGTCGCTGATAGCGTAGGTCGTTTTTCCGTGTTTAGCATGGATTTCCACATAAGCAGACTCGTGGTGTATGACTTTGCCGACGAAGGTATCGTGAAATTGAGAAGAGTTTGCAAATGTAATAGCCGACATGTTTACCTCACTTAATTTACAAATCTTATTATACAATAATTTAATTATTTAAAATGAAGCTAAAATATTATATAAAATTGTTATTGACTTTAGATTAAATATGTATTAATCAATTAAAAGCTATTTGAGTATGTTTTCTTAGTATGAACCTGAAAATTCAAATAGAGCCTTGAGACTGCCCGTAATAATCCAGCTGACGCTAAAGCTCTATGAGGAGCTTCAAGTAGATTTGCAGCCACTCTTCAGTCAGATCTAATGTCTCTAATAAAGGCAGCAAGGCGTCGTTGCGGACGACGTTGAGAATGTGGGCATCCAGAAGAGGCAGTCGGTCTCCTGACTGAGTGGCTCCTAACAGCTTATCGAGATGCTCTTTCTGCTTCTCTGACCAACCTTGAAGGTTGCCTTGGAGCTGTTTGCGCAGACGCATGAGGCCCTCCATTTTATCCAGGCGCGCTTTCGCAGGGCAAGTAGAGGAAGTCTGATAACGGTAAAGGGTTTTCAGGTAGGGCTCCAGATCATTGGCTTGTTCTTGTGTCTCCTCCAGTAACTGATTCGAAACTTTGCCCTTTAACAATTCCCTCAATTTCTTCGTGTAAGACACGAGCTGGTGGCTATAGCGTCTGGGTCTGGAAGGGTCTTCTATCCATAGAAAATGATTGTTCGATTCCTCGGCGGGCAGATGGGATAGAACCAGCAGGAGAACCCTCTCCAGGGCGACGGCCTGACGCAGCCAGGCTTGTTTTGAGAGAATCAAACCTTGACTTGCATCCAGATTCCCTTGCAGAATGTCGCGACTCAAGTTGGCTGTCATCTCTATATCAGCCAGCGCCAGTCGAATGGTGCCTTTGCGCTGTGGGCCATTGAGCTCATCGGATGCCACCTGGCGGTGGAAGGCCACCATGCGATATTGCTGGATGCGGGTAAGGGTCCCGTCAAGTCGGCTCAAACAGCTGTTTGTGGCGCTTTGATCCATTTGAATGCTTGATTTTGCTGCAAGGAGCCGATCGAGCTCTTGATGAGGAATGGGTTTCTCATCGAAAAAAGTCGGCGCTAACTTTTGATTCTCCAACAGAGCTAGACAGGCCTTCATTCCTGCATTTAGTTCCGTCTGCGTGCCCTCGCGGTAGCGCTCGGCTATCACCGGGTTGAGTCCTTTGGATAACGCGCGTTTGACATTGAGTGTCAAACGATCCTGCTCGGTCCCGAGATAGCGGCTTGAGATCGCGATGACCCGTTCTCTATCTTTCATAAAGGCTAGATGTTTAGGGTCGATCGCATTTCGCATTTGAAGATGAGGGGCATGCTGGTTCCAGTCAGATTCCAGTCCCAGATCTGTGTAGACTTCATGAGACTTTTCCTGTTTGACAAGTATGGGAGAGCGATTCAAGAGGGCGAGTGTCTGTTCGAGGTGCACCATGATGGCAAGATTTGCCTCGAGAATAAAGTGAGGACGTTCTCCTTGCGATTTCACTGTTGCGACGAGGCCTTGAAGAAGGTTGAGATTGCCCTCCAAATTCTGAACACAGGCTTTTTGGCTCTCCGTTTGCTGACAATTTGCCATACTTTGAATCAACTCTTTATAGCGCTCTTGAAAAACTTGCCACAAGGAGTTTGCAGGCTCAACTGTAGGTTTTTCAACTGGTTTTCTTTCGACAACTGTTGGAGGTGTCGGCTGAGGTCTTGGCATTTTCTGTTTGCGAGCCTGGCGTGCCTGCATCCGCAACTGGCTTCTGTTTTCTTCGACTTTTTCTTGCTTCAGTTCTTCTGCATGCAGGAAGGAAATTAATGGCAGCACGGGAGAAAAAAAGAGGCTCTGAAGGGCCTGATTTAAGTTGTCTAAATTCTCTGAAAGTTTATGCAAAGCAGGAGCTTTAGCAACATCGAGGGCAATCAATAGTTGCAATTCTTCTGACCGATCTTCAATGCCCTGTGCAAATTTGGTCATCCGAGCTATCAAATCGCTTGCTAGATTCTGATAATTCGTGCGCGTTGGTTTTTCCTGTTTGCGGAGCGCATCCTGAATTTTTGCAAGATCCTCGAAATCTTCCTTCAATCTTTGCAAACCTGTGAAATAATGACCATCTGCCTCGGTCAAATTGCTCGTCAGGTATGTTTGTATGAGGGATTTAGGCTGGAGGGTTAACAATGTTCTGCGACAGCTCGCATACAGTTCCAGAAAATACTGCTGCTCCAATTCCGGCTGCTTCTTTTGGGATACCTGGTTTTGGGCAAAAGGATTCACTGCAAAAAGATGCCGACTATCCCTCATCAGGAAGTAACGTTTCAAGATCGCGAGGATCTCTTTGTAAGGCTTCAGGAGTGAAGGATTTGCCTGCTTTGCTAGATTTTCTTCCAGCTCATACGCCAGTTGTCCCGCGTTGGTTTTTGTTGTAAAGTCCAACTCACGCTGAAGAGCCAGCTCGTTTCGAATTACGTCCAGCAATCCTTCAAACTTGATGTGAAAGTCTTGCCCTTCTTTTTCAGTAGACGCTTGTAAAAAGAGAGCGCGCATTTGCAACTGAATCAGATCCAAAAGAGACACATGCGTCAATGTTTGAAAGGGACACGGCTCTATCAGCTGCTCAACGGTTTGATAAAATTGTTGATAGAAGCGCTGTTTGCCTTCAAATATATCTCGGATCGAAGACACCAATCTGTAGTAGAAATAGATGGGCTGATCTGTTTCAACAGACGCTTGTACGGGATGAAGGGCGCCGCCACTTGAGGATACGAGCTGTTCGACACATCCTTTAAATTGTTGATAACGTTTATGGAACATTTGAATGCGTTGAGACAGATCCTGAATGAACGTTTCAAGAGAATTCAGCCTTTGCTTCCTTTGCTCCAGGGATAGGTTGGATGAGCTTGCAAACTCATGCATGCTGTTTAGAATTCTCGAAATGTCGAGATTGATTCCATTTCTGGCTTCCAGCAAAAGGGCTTCTGACATCTCCCGTAGCAGCGCTGCCTTTTTCTGAAAATCGCTGTCAGCAGCATGCTTCGTTTTGGCTGTGGAAAAAAAGGATGCGCTTTGAGTTTCCCAACCCAGCACAAAATCGGCGATCCATTCGTCTGCAAAGGGTGAGACCCATTCTTTATCGAGTTCTTTGATATGATTGATGGGAAGGTTGCTCACTCGCACCAGCATGAGCGGCAAGTACACCAGCGGTTTCGTTAAAGCAATCCCAAATAAATTTAAGCAAGTGCGGATGTAATCAATTTCCTTGTAGACTTGTTGTATCTCGCTATGTTTCCCTTCGCGGTACTGCGGAAATGCAGAGAGAAGTTCTTTCACCCTTTCAATGCATTTGGCCGCTTCAGAAAATTGGTTGGGATCTTCAAACGATCTGAGAACGACAAACGTATGCAGGAGGAGCGTGCGACAATAGAGGATGACCCCTTTCATCGTTTGATTCTCTAATCCTGGATAATTGACGCGGGTCGATAGGATTTTATCCTTTTGCAGGCATTTGCCGATGCTGGTGAATAGGAACGTCCGCAACACGCTGAAAGCATCTAATTCATAAACGGTCACGACCTTGCTAGTCAGCTCCTGGACGGCTTTCAGAAGCCTATTCGCCTGCTTAATCTCTTGCTCGGAAAGAAGAGGAAGGGGCGATGGAGAGACCTCCCGATGTAAAGCTTGTGCCACATTTGCAATTCCGCCCACCAAGTCAGCCGCAATTCTGATTTTGCGCACAAGAGGCAACAGAGCAAGAGATCGATCGATCGGAAGTATGTCCAACCGCTTCAAGTCCAGTGTACTACCATCGCGCAAGACGACATTTCTTTGAAAATGAAGGCGGAGCTGATGGCCGATCAAATAGGACCGACCTGTTTCCTGGCATTTTCTTTTAATCCATGCATTCAACCGCTGATTGAAAGCTTCATAACTTGAGACTGGTAGGACCATAATTACATCATTAAATTTTGAAGCTAAAAGTATAGCGAAAAAAAATAATAAACACAATGATGTGTTTTTGCATTTTACAATGCAAAATGCAAATTCATGTGTCTTTTATCGCGACAAGGAAAAACGTTTTTCGTGGCAGGGAGGATATCAAATAACAACTGTGAATCCCTTTAGTCTTCTGCATGCTTCTTGGAAGTTGTTGTATAAGTTCAACTAGGTTGACAAAAGTGACCGAAATTCCATCATATCCTCTTTTAAAACTGTGATTAATGTCTGTGACAACAACAAAATTGTCACCCTTTGGATACATTCGCCAAATATCCTCAAATTTTGGATTTCAAAATTATCTGCTTTCAACTTGCATTCTATCGCAATAGGATTTTGACTTCGTTGTTGGAGATATACAAAATCTATCTTTTGGTCTCGCTTCAATCGCCAATAGCGAAAGCTATTGTCTAACTGCAATTGGCCTTGGAGTTCATTGAGAACAAGATGTTCCTGGAGGTATCCCATATCTTCATTGCACAGGTTCATCCATCCATGAGCAAAACATACAAAACCCGTGTCAAATCTGCTCTCTAAATCGTTTATCCCGCGATCATAGAAATTGTGAAGCGATCTGCCTGAGCGAAGATCCTTATCTCAAAAAGTTCGAAAATGTGATATGATACTTTTGGCGCGATAGCATCAAGATGCTCTTCCAGAAATGATAAAAAATGAA
>JAJFUZ010000069.1 GCA_021372155.1 Parachlamydia sp.
ACGATGTCGTCGATATAAGTGAAATCGCGGCGCATGTGACCTGTAGCGGGCTGAAATAGCTCGATCTGCTTCCCCTGCAAAATCGCCTCGGCAAAAGAGAAATAGGCCATGTCGGGCCTGCCCCAAGGTCCATACACCGTAAAGAAACGCAACGCCGTCGTCGGAATCTTAAAGAGATGGGTGTAGGAATAGGCCATCGCCTCGTTGGCTTTTTTTGTGGCCCCATAGAGGCTGACGGGACTGTCTGTGCGATCTTCGACAGAAAAAGGAATGCGCGCATTTGCCCCATAGACGGAAGAGGAGGAGGCATAGGTCAGAGGCATCGAATTGTGGCGGCACACTTCTAAGACATTCACAAACCCTTCCAGGTTCGCTTTGGCATATGCCTGCGGGTTCACCAGCGAATAGCGCACGCCCGCCTGCGCCGCTAGATGAACAAAATGATCGCTACCTCGCGCGGTTTCTAATAACGTTGGGTAATCGCAGATATCGCCTTCGATCACCACTATGCCGGATAGGGCTAGCTCGCGTGCGCGGCTCCGTTTCAAAGCAGGAGTGTAATAGTCATTAAAGTTGTCAAAGCCGACAACATGGTCGCCTCTCGCCTTGAGAGCCAAGGCAAGGTGGAAACCGATGAATCCGGCTGCTCCTGTGATGAAGATATTCATAGGCAATAGGCTATCACGGATAATGATTTTAGGTTAAGATAAGCTAGTACAGTTTAGCAAAAGTTTTTGCGGTTATTTTTGCGTCAAAGCCCCGGGGTTAAACGATCGTAAATGGGTTCATATTGACTTAATATTGACCCATTTACGATCATTTAACCGCGGGAGCTTTCACGCTAAAAATAACCATAAAAACTGTTGTTAAACTGTACTGAATGAATACACAAAAACCTGTCGTTGCAGCCTTTGATTTTGACGGAACGCTCACACGTTGCGACTCGTTGGTCCCGTTTCTTTTTTTCACCTTTGGCCCTTTGAAAACAATCCCAGGGCTTATCGCCGAGCTGCCCTCCATGATCGCCTTCCTTCTCAACCTGCGGAGCAGACAAGCCACGAAGGAGAAAATCCTGACGCGCTTCCTCAAGGGCATCCCAGGCGATATTCTCCGCAGGATGGGCCGTGAATATGCCGAAAAAGGCCTTCATAAAATTCTCAAAAGCGATTCCATGCAAAAGCTGCGCTGGCATCAGGTACAGGGCCATCGCTGCATCCTGATCAGCGCCTCAATCGATCTCTACCTGCAACCCTGGGCGGATACTATGGGTTTCCACGACATCCTCACTTCACGCCTCGCCTACGACCAAGATGGAAGAGCGACGGGTCTCGTGCAAGGGATCAACTGCTGGGGTGCAGAAAAAACGCGGCGCCTAACCGAATTAATGGGACCCAAAGAGGCTTACATTCTCTACGCCTACGGTGACAGCGCCGGCGACCGCGAACTCCTCGCCCTCGCCGACCATCCCTTCAAAATTTAATAAAATAAATACATTGACTAAGTTAGAATATGAAGTTAGCTCAGCTGAGTTATTGACCTCTCGCTCAAAAATAGTTAGAGGGAAAATTGGGATTGTAAATAACGTAGTGGATTTTTTCTGGAAAAGTTTTTTTACCATCATCATCTACAAATCTTCTACCACAGATATCTGTTAAATAACTCTTAAATTTTTCATAACTATTTACGTAAACTTTTTGGTCTTTGTTATGCGGACCAGAGGGGTCTTGAGGGTCAAGAAAGTAGACAAATGCCTTCTCTACATCAACACCGACTATGACCACCGTATGAGGGTGGCAGTCTACAGTATTCCTTGTTGCATCGCGCTTCCAACTATAAATAGTTCTTTCGTTTATCTTGCTCTGCAAAGAGTATGGGGCTTGCTCATAATAAAGTGGGCCAAAGAAGCCACAGACTACATGAGGTCCGTGCTGTTCTAATTCCTTCAGAAGATTATGAAGAGGCTGGTCGGGGTGCCAGGAGGAAAAATTCACATCGTATATAGCAATAACAGCTGCTGTGCGATCAACAGCGAGAAACGCTAGCCTCTCTCTAGGGGTCAACTGTTCCCATGATCTATTTTCGGAATTTGAAGCACACAGTTGCTCTATTTTCTTGTCAAAAATGGATTCCAGAAGTTGCCGATAAATCTCAATATGCGCTTTGTAATAGCGGTCGGCAACAAATTTGGCTAGATCATCATAAATTTGTTGCGAGCAAAAGCTTTTTAACAACTCTATCGATTGCTCTTGTACTTCTGCTAGATGAGCAGAAACAGTTGAAGGTAATACATCTCGGATAAGGCTGGTAGTGGCACGATTCACAACATGGACATCGTATTTCTTAGATAGAGATGTGACAAAAGCACTCTGCAATTGAAATGGAAAATAAATGTCAGTAACTTGTTTTCGTACACGAGAGACCATGAGTTCAAGCTTACGCCTTTCGCTGCCAGGTTTTTCTGCTTTTCCATAGCGCTGACGAATCATATTAAGGGCGTAGTACCAGCAGTTGTTTCCTTTCACTGCCGCTTGCTCGACTCGCTCGCGCGGCTTAGCTGGATCTAAAGGGAGCCTGGGATTGGGTTTGCCAGCTGGCGGAGGGCAAAAGATAAAATTTCTAGATTGAGTTGATGGTACCATTGACTGCCATATCCTGTTAAATTTGCATGATAAAAAAGGTTAGCAAAATAAAAATTAGAAAGTTAGCTAATATTTTTGGCAATGGTTAGGCCCAATCCAGCACCGGCGACCGCGAACTCCTCGCCCTCGCCGACCATCCCTTTAAAGTATAACACAGATAGTTTCAGGATGTGGTGAAAGATAAAATAGGCTTTTCCTGCACATCTCATTCCTAATTATTCAGCTTCAGAGAGATTTTATGGCGAGTCAAGCAGCTCTAAGATTCTTTTCGAGCTCTTGTAGGCGCTGCTGCTCTTGATCCCCTTTTTCATCAAGAGATTTTAAGCTTTTAAGAATGGCCTCAGCCTGTGCGGGATCACCGGAGGCTAACGTGCACTCGGCCATATAAAGATAGGCACAAGACAATGAACTGTCGAGTGTAAGTGTTTGTTCGTAGGCAAGCAAAGCCTCCTCGAAATTGTGCTTCTCGTGTTCAGCGATTCCTAATCCAAGCCAAAACAGGGAGATATCGGGCTGCTGCGCGATGAGAAAATAGAACGCGTCGGCAGCCTCTTGGAAACAGCGTTTATCAAGCAAACTTTTTGCCAAGGGATAAAGTCTTTGGCACAGTTGGTCCGATTTTGCTGCCGAAATGGCCGTGTCTTTTAGCTCCTGTAGCAGTGCCGCTTCTTCGTCTTTTGAAAGATTTTTCATTTCGCTGAGCAATGCCACGACCCCCTTTCGCAAGGTAATCAAAAATTGCTTTGAAGCTTCTTCTGCCACTAAAGCGGCACGCTCTCCTTGCATTTTCGCCGGCAGGGCGGATTGCGGATGGGACAGCGCTTCATCCTGTGCGGCTTGCGCGATAGCCGCGACAAATTGTTTCTCGGCAAGTTCATAGGCTGGATCCAGCATTTCACTCATATACTTTTATTATAAATGTATGATTAGTTTAAAATATAGATTTTCTTGACCCATTTGATGCCTAAATGATAATATTATAATATGGAACCTCTTAGCCAGGCCGACCGACATTTTTACACTGAATATGATGTTGAAGTGCAGAAAATTGTTTTATCTGAAAAACCAGCCTTAGCGAATCTCTCTCCCGTTAAAAGTGTCGATCAATTGGTCAAGCAAGTCTTGGAAGACACTGCATTCAAAGCCGAGTTAAATCAGTATTCTCCAGAAATAAAGAGCTCTCTAGTCGCTGGCAAAATCGCCCATTTACTCACCGATCCCACTCTGGAACGCATCAAATCGAAAATTATGGCTTTGCCCGAAAATGAAAAATTGAAATACCGGCTCGAACGCGACCCAGGGTTAAACAAAGATTTTCACAAAAACTTAACTGGGACTTGCCGATCTATCGAATTTCGCACGATTGATCCTGTTCGCTACGCTATTGCAAAAGAGTTAATTCCTTTAATGCCAGAGCAACTTCGCAATCATGGCATCCCAGGGATGCAAGGTTCTTGCACTCTGCTCTGAAGTTATCTTCGTTGTATTTGAGTAATAAACGTCATCACATCTTGCACGACTTGTGCTTCTATCCTCATATTTTGGATGCGCGGTGGATTCAGATTATCTATTAAAAATTGGCGCATTGAGCGCCCCTCTGTCAAACGAAAAATGGGCCGATTGCGGTGCAAAACTTGTCCTGCGAGATTGAGATGCATGATGGGGACATCACCGTGCCATAAATCCTCTTGCATATGGACGGCCAAATGTTGGTACTCCGGTAACCTTTCATAATCCATCTCGATCCCTTTTGCATCCAACAAAGATTGATGTTCAGGGACTTCAAGATGTGGCATGTTATCGAGCCATTGTTGCAACTGCGATGTCGGCAAAGGGATATAGCGCAGCAGCAAGTCATCAGGAAGAGCCCGCACCCACGCTTGCAAAACGGCAGTTTGAGCGGCACAAATGTTGATCATATCTGCAAATCCTTCTTGTAGATCTTGCTGAAGCTGTATCCTTCGCTCTTGATTGATTGTTTCGCCTTCATGCAAAAATATCTCGTGTGGAGGCACGCGCAAGGCAAGTGCTAGATAGAGCTCTGTCGTGTCTCCTCTCAAGATGACGCTTGTGTTTGCAAATGCTTCTAAATCAACAGGATGTGGGCGGCGTTGATGAGGAATTAGATTTTGTGCATGCAGATCGCGAATCCCAAATATCTGCGCCAACGCTTGAAGAGAACCTAAGGTGCGGCAGTATTGACGTAATTCCGCAAATGTGAGGGTCGTATCCTCTTCAGCATGAGACAAGTACTGCACGTAGCCGCATCCTGGTTTAGCCAAAAAGTGATAGTTCGGAAAGATCTCTCTACCGCTAAGCTGATTAATTAAACCAAAAAGGCTGGGATGCGTCGATCGCTCAGAAGAGTGAAAACCCACAGACGAGCAAATGGCTTGATCGATGCGGATATCGCGCGGTTTATAGAGGCATGTCACGTTTCCATTAAACTGGATTTTGCACACTTTCAAACCCCCAGCATGCGTTTCTCCTTCCAAAAGCTCGACGCATTTTATAACAAGGCGGTTAGGGCGTTGAACGAAGGGCATGACCATCTTGATTTCATTCGCATCATGTTCACACTGAGTACAAATTTGATGCAAGTTGCGATGAAAATCATTTGTGCGATGAAATATCATCAGATGAAATTGCTTGAGACGTTCTTGCTGTACAACAACATCAGTCGTGGGATTGTCATGGCAATAGCTTTGAAACATTTTCAAAGCATGCAAGCAGACCCCCTCTAAGTGGCGTCTGTTCGCCTCATTTTGTGCAGCTGGAGGCACTAATTGGCAGACATGATCGATTAGAGCTGTCAGTGCGGGCATTATCGCATCTTCTGGCTGCTGTAAGACGCCATAAGTTGAAAATCGTCTCTGAATAGCTAAAGTCAGCCGATCTTCCCAAGACAACACGGACGTGGTAACAGCCATAAAGGCACTCGCGCTGGCTAGCGTCAAGCAAGGATATCTTAGGGCAGATAAAGAAAAATGGCGAGTAAAGAGCGAAGCAGTCCCTGAAACCAAACCGATGATGATGTAAAGAGGAGTAAAAGATCGCGACCAGTGCGCGAGCGGGTTACCTAGGAATGCCACAGGGATAAGACTTCCAAAGCGAGATAATGGCAATGTCATCGGCAGCGCCTGGCTCCGAGGCGACAATGCCCCGCTGGCTGTCGGGGTAGTGCCTGACGGAGTAGCAGCTTGAGCTGAGATATGGGATGTCGAAGAAGATGCGGTGGGGACTTGAGGCTCCATCGGTCCCTCTTTCTTTATTATAATAATTATTATAACTTAAATAATATTTAAATTGAACCTCTCGCATATTTAGGCAAGAGATATTCAAAATAACGGAAGTTCGATTTCGATTTCGAGGCCGCCGGTGGGGCGGTTCTGGGCTTTGATGGTGCCTTGGTGGAGTTCGGCAATATTTTTGGCGATGGCGAGGCCCAAACCAGCGCCTGCTGCGACTTCGCCAGGCGGATGATAGAATTTTTCGAAAATCTTGGGGAGTTCTTCTGCAGGAATGCCCCTTCCTTCATCCTGGATGCGGATCGTGAGCCTGTTGTGATCGGCCTCGACATGGATTGCGATGGTCGTATGCTCGGGCGAATTTTCTGCGGCATGAATGAGGATATTGCAGATCATGAGCTCCATGAGGGCAAAATCCATCAGAATAGGTGGAATGTCGGGAGCCAGATTCACTTTCAGATTGTAGCGTGAAAGGAAATACTTAAGATTGCTGGTGCAGGCATCAATCAGATCGTAAATGCTCTCGGGCTTTTTGTTGACGGAGAAAAAACCGGTGCTCGTCTTTGTCATGGCCAGGAGGTTTTCGATCAACTGCTGCAGATTGTCGGGAGTCTCCTGTGTAGCTAATGTCTTGCTGAACAGTGCAGGAATGCTGGGTTCTTCGTGTAGGGGAACCTCGAGCGTCGGCGACGGTTGGAAAGAGAGCGATTTGAGAATGGCGTAATGGATCTTTTCAATTCTGTTCAAGTACTCCTTCTTGAGGGCAGTTTCTTCCATGAATGTGCGCCAGGTGTAATTGGCGAGATGCTGGGCCACATTGTGCAGCAGATTGATCTCCTCCATGTTTAGCTTGCGCCCAAATTTTGGCTGATAGGCAATCACGCCGACGACGTCTTGATATCCCTTCATGGGGATGTAGAGATTTTTCACCAGTGGAAGCGTATCGGTCGACCATCCGGCCGCCTTGCCACTTTTATACACCCAGGTTGCAACGGCCTTCTCTTTGTCTTCTTTGAGGAGCAGGCTCGTTGGAGGAAATGTCAGATTGCCTTCCGGATCGGCGAGAAATATTTCGCAAATGCCCTGAAGAATACGTCCTAATCTTTGCTCGATGCCCTTCATCAAATCGGCGGAAGATTTGGCATTAGCAATTTCTTTGATGATCTCGTAAACAGCATGCGTTTTCTCTTCATGCGCCTGCAGGAGCATATCGCTTGTATGCAGACGCTTAGTCAGGCTACCAATGACTGCAGCAGCAATGAAATAGAGTCCCACCATGGCAAAGTCTTCTATAATATCATAGACCGCACGTTCTGAGGGAACGAAGTAGAAATACCAAATCAGACTGCTCACGATGGCCGCAAAGTAAAGGGTCCCTCGCGTCGCCATCAGGCCTAAAAGCAGGTTGCCGATGAAGAATATAAATCCCACAGCCTGATAACCAATCGTCTCTTTCAACAATTGTCCTGCGATCGCCAGGCCGAGCACCCACAGTAGAGATTTCCAATAGGAAAGAAACTCGATCTGGCGGAAGAAGGGCCTGCCCTTCTTTTTAGTACCTGGGATATGGATCTGGCGGATGACATGGATATCAATATCGCCGATTTCAGCATTCAGCCGATCGAGCAGGGAACCGCCTTCCCACAGCTCGCGCAAAAAGTTTTTGATTGGCCTTCCCAAGATGATCTGGGTTACGTCATGCTGCCTGGCCACGCGCTGGATGGTTTTCACAAGATCAGGATCGCTGACCGTGATCACCTCCCCACCAAGATCGCGAGCCAACGTCAGGTGGTTTGAGAGCCTGTCGCTCTCTTCTTCGCTCAGTGGAATCCCTGTATCGACATAGAGGGCAATCCAGGGAGCGTCAAGGTTAAAGGCGATTCGCCTTGCAGTGCGGATGAGTTGCTGGGAATAGGGGCTGGAGCTGATGGCGACAAGAAGGTGCTCTTTTGTTCTCCATCCTTTTCCAAATTCCTTCAGCGAGACCTTCATGGCATGCAGGTCATGGTCCACCTTTTCTGCCGTAAACCTGAGAGCAATTTCACGCAGAGCCGTCAGCCTGTCTTCTTGGAAAAAATGGCGGGCCGCAATTTCCGATTGGGCGCCGAGATAAACTTTACCTTCTTTCAAACGTTTCAGAAGTTCTTCTGGAGTAATGTCGACGAGTGCGATCTGGATGGCCCGTTCCAGAACCAGGTCGGGAACAGTTTCCCGGATGGGGATACCCGTAATCCCTTCCACAAGGTCTTTTCTGCTTTCCAGATGCTGGACATTCAAAGTCGTATAGACATCAATGCCCGCATCGAGCAGTTCCATGACATCCTGCCAGCGCTTGGGATGGCGCGAGCCGGGAACATTGGTATGCGCGAGCTCATCGACAATAGCCAACTGCGGTTTGCGCTGAAGCAGGGCATCGAGATCCATTTCTGAGAATGTCGCATCCCTGTAGACGATTTGCTTCTGGGGAACGATCTCATAACCATGAAGCAGCTCTTCGGTCTCTTTGCGTCCATGCGTATCCACGATACCGATGACGACGTCGACCCCTTCTCTGCTCCTTTCACGGCCAGCCTCAAGCATGGCATAGGTTTTGCCTACGCCTGCAGACATTCCAAAAAAGATTCTTAGCAATCCTCCGACTGCTTTGCGCTCCTGGCGCTTGATAGCGGACAGCAATGCCTCTGGATCTGGCCTTTCTTCTTCGTTCATAGTTGATCTATACCCAGATTTAGCAGGAGAACGTTTACGCCGGCTTCACCCGGGAATACCCTTGGATTATGTTCCACCAGTTTATCGATCATCCTGCGCGCCAATTCGACTTGATCGGCATTCCATTTGCGAGCTTGAGCTACTCGGCCCAGTTGATAATAGGCAGCTGCCTGGCTGATGTGGGGGTCGAGTCCGCTTGCTGAAGCAAACAAGAGGTCTTCGGGGATATTCTCGCCAGCATCGGGATTTTTTC
>JAJFUZ010000072.1 GCA_021372155.1 Parachlamydia sp.
CCATTTCAAAATTTTCAATGTTCTTCGGTATCACCCCTCAAAGACATGGGAAAGCTTGCGCAGCCTTTTGGCGGCTTCGCAGATAATTTCAGAGGCTCTATCAACTTCGTCTTCGGTCGTTTCGCGCGAAAGGCTGAAGCTGACGGCGGTGTGGGCCAGGATGTCGGGGATGCCCGAGGCGGCCAGAATCAAGGCGAGCTGCTGGAAACAGCCTCCGCCAATGCTTGCAAAGACCCCTTTGCGGTTCAAAGTATAGAGAAGCGCTTCGTTAGCCATGCCGGGAAAAGCGATCGCTGTGCAGTGGGGAAGCCGTTCATGGACACCCTTCAGCAGAATTTGAGCCTCTGGAAAGCCTTCCAGGATATTTGACTCCAGCTTGTCGCGCAGGCGGGCGACCTCTGTGCAGAGCAGGTCGCGGGTTTCGAGGGTTTCGAGGGAGGCCTGGCCTAAAGCGACCAGCGCGGCGACATCAAAACTTCCTGCGCGTTTGCCACCCTGCTCGATGCCTCCCACAATGAAGGGAGAACATTTCGTCCCCTCTTTGACAGAGAGGCCTCCCGTGCCTTTTGGAGCATGCAGCTGGGCCCCATTGAAGGTGAGGAAAGTAGGTTTGATTTCTTCTAAATCGTAAAAGAGCTTGCCCAGGACATGGGTTGCATCCAGGTGAAGGGCTATGCCTCTTTGCTGGCATACTTGGGAGATCTCGGCAACGGGCTGCACGACTCCGGTGAGGCCATTGGCCCAGCTGAGGGATACAAGAGCCGTGCGAGGCGAGATGGCGTCGCCAAGGGCCTCGACCGTGACCACTCCGTGTGCTCCCGCGTGCACCATTTTGCCGACGCAACCCATGTGTTCCAAACGCCCGATGGACATGAGTGCCGGAGCTTCGTCGACATTGGAAGTGATGAACTGATTTTTTCCTGAAGACTGCGAGACATCCAGATAAGTGGAGAGAAAGACCTGGTTAACAGCTTCTGCACCTGAAGAGGTAAAGACAAAACTCGCACTCTCTTTTGTCCCAAGCAAAGCATAGATGGCCTTATAGCTCTCCTGCATGGCGGGATAGAGCTCCTGTCCCATCTGATGCGGCTGGGAAGGGTGTCCCCAGCGATCGGTGAGAAAGGGCATCATTTTGCTCAAAGCTTTCTGCGAAGGGCGCGCCGTCGTGCTGTTATCGAGGTAGATCCCGTGAGGCATTGCTATTCTTTAGTGATTTTGCCGTCCTGGCAATTGTAAAAGACCGGCAAGCCCGTAGGAAGTTCGAGTTTGATGACCTCTTCCTTGCTCAAGCCATCCAGCTGCATGATGATGGAGCGCAGGGAATTGCCGTGGGCCACGATCAGGACATTCTTTCCGTTTTGCAGGTTCGGGATGACATGCTTCTTAAAATAGGGGATGGAACGGGCGGCCGTCATTTCCAGGCTTTCGCCATTTGGAGGGGGCACATCATAGCTTCGACGCCATTGTGTGACCTGTTCCTGGCCAAAGCGTTCGGCTGTTTCGGCCTTATTGAGTCCCTGGAGCTCCCCATACATTCTCTCATTGAGCTCCCAGCAGCGGATCACGGGAATGGTATGCTGCGCGGTCTCCTCGCTGTAGATTTTACCCCACTCCTCCAGCTTGCCCTCCCCCGTGTGCACGACTACCGGAATTTTAGTGGTCTCATGCACGCTCATGGCTAAGAAGGCGGTCATCTGGGCCCGCACGAGGGTTGTCGTGATGATCAGATCGATCGGAACATGGGAGATCTTTCGTCCAGCCTCCAAAGCCTCTTCAACCCCTTTTTTTGACAAGGGGATGTCGACCCAACCTGTGAAGAGGTTCATCTTATTCCAAAGAGATTGCCCGTGGCGCAGTAAAATCAATTTGCTCATGAATATGGATCATAGACGATCGGTCTTTTTTTTGTACGAAGAACTTTTCGCTTTAATTCAAAATATTTTGTTTACTTTAATATGAATTTACGTTATATTAATACAAATAAAACAAAGTATAGTTTGTTGTGATAATGATTACTTCTGATAATAAAACAAATTCTCCGTTTTTTGAAGAAAAATGCGTGATGCATCCCAATCCTATGTCAGAGCTTCATGGTCTCCACTTCGCTGTAAAATCGATCATCTCTGTAGCAGGTTGTTTGCGCTCTTTCGGAAATCAGCTTTGGGATTATGAGCATCGGCAAACATCTGAGAGCAGCGCACCATGCGTTCAGAAGTTATTAGAGGCGGGTGCCATTTGCAAGGGAACCCTGCAATCTAGCGCCTTCTGCTTTGATTTAAGCGGTGAAAACAGTTATGGGATGCCTCGAAATCCTAAGGTCGAAAGAGGGGTGGTAGGAGGTTCATCCTCTGGCTGTGCCTCCGCGGTATCGCAGGGTTTGGTGGATTTTGCATTTGGGACTGATACGGGCGGATCGATACGCATTCCTGCTTCTTACTGTGGAATTTGGAGCCTTCGTCCCACTTATCGTTCCATCAGCACTCAGGGTGTCATTCCAGTTGGTCCTGCTACAGATGTCGTCGGGTTAATGGCAGCCGATGTCAAAATTTTACATCGCGTCACAAAAGTGCTGCTGGGAAACCAAGCTTCGTTACCTGCACAAAGAAAATTGTATATCATCAAAGAGATGATGGATCTCTGCGCTCCGGAATATCGGCAGCAGCTTGAAGAAAAGCTTTCTGAAATGGCACCACATGTCCAGCTGGAAAAGGTGTCAATCGATACTCTTTTTGATCAATCTGGCGCGTTGGCTGTTCTCCAGGATGCTTCAAATCTGTTGCTTCATGATACCTGGAGCCATCTGAGTCCCTGGTTGGAAAAGAATATTGCAGATTGGCAGCTTGACAACAGCCCCATCACAAAGGAGGTCAGAGCTAATCTCAAATTGGCAAAAGAGATGGCTCATGCATTAGATCAGCAGGTTCAAGATTCGGAAAAGACCCTCAAAAAGAGCCTGGAAGATAAAGTAGCGGCATACAAAGATCGATTATGCCATTTTCTTAAAAGCCACCAAGCTTTTCTGATTATTCCCACTGTTCCTGGAGTGGCTCCAAAATGTGACGAACCCCTGACAGGTGCACAGGTATTTCAGACGATTTCGCTTACCTGCCTTGCGAGTCTTTTGGGTTTGCCTCAGATGCAAATGCCTCTGATAGAATCTCCCAAAGGACCTTTAGGATTATCGCTTATCTCTTTTCCAGATTCTGATATTGCGCTGACAGCTTTTGGAGAACATTTGCATCAACAAATGATCTTGAGAAAAAAACTCGGTGGTTGAAATTTTTTTATCTTTGTGCTATCTTTATTAAAAATATTCATAATTTCAAAATACAGTGATAAAAAAACGTTTAAGTAAAACAATGGCTGCCGCTGGCGTGGCTTCTCGAAGGGCTTGTGAAACCCTGATATTCGCTGGCCGCGTCAAGGTCAATGACGATGTTACTCTGCTTCCGCAAACTCTCGTTGGGGAAGAAGATGTCATCACAGTGGATGAACAGCCTATTACAAAGAGCGAGGAGAAGCGCTACTTCCTCCTCAATAAGCCAGCCGGATATATCTGCAGCGCCAAGCGGATGGGCAAATCGAAGCTAGTCCTCGACCTGTTCGGCGAAGTTCAGGCGCGCCTCTTTACAGTAGGCCGACTGGATAGAGACACGGAAGGGCTGCTGATCGTCACCAATGATGGCCACTTTGCCAACCGCATCATGCATCCCTCTTCAAACATCCAGAAAGAATATCTTGTCAAAACGGATCAGGAGCTCACTCAGGATCATCTGTGCGCGATTTCATCTGGCACGCTGGTCGAGGGGGTCTTTGTCAAACCGCTTCGCGTGACGAAAGTGCGCAAAGGCACCTTGAAAATCGTCGTTGGCGAAGGCAAAAAACGCGAGGTGCGCCATCTCTGCATCGCTGCCGGCCTCAAAGTCGAAGGTCTAACGCGCATCCGCATTGGCGGACTGCAGCTTGGACCCATTCCTGTGGGCACCTTCCGGCCGATGAGCGAGAACGAAAAGCGCGCCATATTTTCTTAAGAGAAAGGATTATGAAACGGAAAAAAATACCCACTCCAGATCTGGAGGAGCTCATCCCCATCCTGATAGGGGTTTGGAGGCGCTGGCGCAAAGAACCTGGCCCTCCCGATCGTCTTCAAACGCGCGAGTTTCGCAGCGTCGTTGAGGGGATTAAGACTCTACAGAAAGGTTTCGAAGGGGAAAATAGTCTGATTGGGCAAGATTACTTTGCCGATCCCGATCTTCTTGGCGCTTCTCTGCTTTATCAATGGTTAATTCACTATCAGCAGGGCCTCTCCCTGATCGGGGAAATCCCGATCACTCCCATGCGCGTCCTCGATGTCTGCAGCGGACCGGCTCCCTTTGCCTTTGCTGCCTTGCGCCATGGCGCCCATGAAGTTTATGCGGTCGACCAGAACCTGCAGGCTCTTCAGCTGGGTGCTGAAGTGAGCGGCAGGTATGGACTGCCGATGGCCATCCGCCGCTGGAAATGCTTTAAGGGGCCTCTTCCAGTAGAAGGACAGTTCGATCTGATCATTGTGGGACACTGCTTGAAAGAGCTGTTTCCAAATGGGGAAGGCGAGCATGCCTTTCTCATGGAGCTTATGAATCGTCTAACTCCGCGCGGCTATTTGCTGCTAGTGGAAGATTCCTTTCCTGAGGCCAACCGCCGCATTCTGAAGCTGCGTGACCGATTTGTCAGAGATGGAATTGCCGTCCAGGCTCCCTGTGTCTGGAAAGGGGAGTGTCCTGCTCTGCAGCCTGGTGGAGCTCCTTGCTATGCCCAGAGAAAGCTGGAAAAGCCCTTTCTGATCAAAGAATTTCAGCGTGCGGCGGAGATCAACCTCAGCTCGCTCAAGATGTCTTATCTGCTGTTGCGCAGTCCTCAAGCATCCTGGCCAGAATTGCCTGCCAAGCGGCTCTATCGCGTGATCAGCCCGCCTGTCACCTCCTTCCATGGCACGCGGTATTACCTCTGCGGTGTCGACGGCAAAAAGAATCTGGGTTCAAGACTCGAGCCATTGCCGAAAGAGGCCAAGGCGTTTGACTATCTGAAGAGAGGAGAACTGATTTCGATTGAAGAGCCTTTTGAGCATCAGAATGCGCTGGATATTGTGGAAGGGACGCGCCTTGGCGTCGAAGCCGCCTGCGGCAAACCTCTGCCTGAAGAGGCCGAAACAGATGAAGGATGACCCCAAAGCGACATTGCAGGATGCGATCGCCAAGCTGGTGGAATTCAACCAGGAGAATGCAAGTCCGTCTCTCAACAAGACGATCGGCCTCATGCGCAGCTATTTCAAGGCAAAGTTTTCGGAAAAGAGTACGGGGAAAAATTGGCGCGAGGTGCGACGGGCGATCGATATCCTGAAAAGCCACTATCGCCTGATCGAAAAGTTCCAAGGGGGGACGCCTCAGGAGCAAAAGCTGGCCGCTTCAGCGGTCTCGGCAATCGAGCAATATAACGTCATCATCGATACAGCGCGCCAGAAGCCGAAAAGCATCAATGCGCGCATCCACAACTTCCTGCGGGAGCAGAGCGGCAGCGTTCTGCCGATAGAACTCTCTAAAATCCAGTTTCCCAAAAGCGCCTCAGTTCAGATCAGCTATCTGAACAAAGAAAAAAGCTGCAGTTTAGCCAATCCGCTCAGCGCGGCTTCCCGCAAAATCGCGCACTTAAGCAGTACGCTGGTGCCTGTCACCCCCTTGCCGCATACAGCTCTTCCGCATCTCTCCCGACAGGCTATCGAATTGTTTCATATGAAGGCGATCTCCCTCATCGAACAGCATGGACTGCTCTCCAACAGCGATGCGCGCAACGCCATGCGCAAGGCCCATCTGCAGAGCCAGTTTGACAGCGATCTCGACCCTTCCCAGTGCATCGTCTTCTGCACCTTGACTCCTTTTCCCGGCCACATGATTACGGTTTCAGGCACATTTGAAAGAGATGCATCAAAAGAAAACCCCTTTGCCCTGCCTAAGAATAACAGCTTTTATTTAACCCTGACCTGCACCCACAGCGGTTTTCCTTATCCCTCGCAGTACACAGGATGGGCTCTTCCCGATCTCGTCCCCGTCTTTCCCCATTGCCTGGAGGATCTTCCCCTTTTCAAGACGTTCTACCAGCGCAAACAGGATCTGGCGCATCATTTGCAGCCCAATCAGGAAAAAGTCGACTTTGCCAAAGCGCGCTATGCATTAAAAAAAGAGACAGCCGAGAATAACAAGGATGAATATCTCCCACTGCAGCGGGAGCTATGCCTGGCGATGGCCCAGGCTGCATCGCCTGAAAGCATTTCTGATCATGTCAAGAGTGTCATCCTGCACTTTTTCGACAAGCTCAAGCAAGTCCACCACTTCTTTGACTACTATGCGGAGACGCTTCAGCTCATTAATGACAGCTTCATTGTGCGACCCTATGCTCAACTAGAAGCCACATGGCTGGAAAAAAAGAGCGCTCCGTTAGTCATCCTCGGTCAGGAAGCAGAAAAGGCCCGACAAGAGTTTCTGAACCAGAAAAACCAAGCCCATTCTGAACTGGAAACCAGCACTCTGGATTTCATCCTTGCCATGGGTTCCCTGCTGGCTACTCCCTGCCACCGCATTCTGCTCCAGCATTTTTCGGAAACGCGTTTTCCTCCCCCGATGCTCGACGACTTTGAGCAAAAGCTTCAGACCGCGCTCTATCGCCAGCTCAGCGCATTTTTAAGCGAAATGGATGGAGCTGATCACAATCTACTGGACCAGATCAGGACTGATATCGCCCTGTTCAAGGCCCCATCCTTCGAATCCGTCGATGAGAATGATCCTGCCGCTCAGATCGTCGTGGAGCTGGAGGCCTACTTCAATACTCGCCACTATACGACCCTTAACTAAACACAAATATCCCTATTGACACCTGGCTATATTTTAGTATACTGAAAAATAGACGCGTCTATTTTCCAGTACTCTAACATTTAGCCGGATTTCCAGATGAAGCGTTACTGCGAAGATTTCATCAAAAAAGACCTCCAAAAAAAAATGGTGCTAATTGGAGGACCACGACAGGTTGGTAAAACGACTCTTGCCAAAAGGCTTTTAGCAGAAGAATGGCCTGATGGAGAATATTTTAACTGGGATGTCGAAGAGGATCGCAGTGCACTGCTCAAAAAACACTGGCGGAAAGATAGTCCCCTCGTGATTTTGGATGAAATTCACAAATATCCAAGATGGAAAAGCTGGATTAAAGGGATATGGGATTCAAGACCTGATGGTCAAAGCTATTTAGTGACAGGTTCAGCCCGGCTGGATGTCTATAAAAAAGGAGGCGACTCGCTGATGGGTCGCTATCACTATTGGCGTCTTCATCCTTTGACGTTAGATGAATTGCCTCCAGAAATGTCAGCTGCAGAGGGATTTAGAAGGCTGCTGCATTTTGGAGGTTTTCCTGAACCATTTCTCACTGCAGATGATCGCGAAGCGCGCCGATGGCGCCGGGAGCGTTTTGATCGTATCATCAAAGAAGATATCCGCGATCTCGCGCACATACGCAACATTCAAATTCTGGAATTATTTGTGGAGATGCTTCGCTCGCGTGTGTGTGGTCTTGTGACCTTGTCAAATATTGCAGAGGATTTGCAGATTTCACCCGTGACAGCGGCAGCCTGGCTGCGAGCCATCGAAAATATGTATCTTTGCTTTGCCATTTACCCTTATACCCAAAACCTTCCTCGCAGTATCTTAAAGCCTCCGAAGGTCTATTTTTTTGATAATGGAGATGTCAAGGGTGACGAGGGACAACGGTTGGAAAATCTGGTAGCCACCCACCTGCTCAAGCGGCTGCATTTTATTGAAGATTACTATGGTTATACTTGCAGTCTGCGTTACATTCGGGATAAAGATGGTCGCGAGGTAGATTTTGTCACAATTATCGATGGAAACATAGTCGATCTTATTGAGGTCAAAGCATCGGACGGAAAAATATCTACAAACTTAAAATATTATCATCATTTGCTAAAACCTAGGCAGTCGGTCCAGATTGTTGGAGAATTGGAGCGGCCGTTTGATTCCGATGGAATTCGTGTCACCGACGCCATTCGCTTTTTTACTGACCCTCCATGGAATCCGTCATCTCATCAGAAAACTAACTGACATTGCCAAAAATTAAATAATGAATTAACAAGAAAGCATGAAACCATCTCCTGCAAAAGCAAGCCAATCAGGCACATTTTTATTGGGTGGCAAGCTTCCCATTCACCGTTTAGGCTTTGGTGCCATGCGCCTCACTGGTCCTAATATTTGGGGAGATCCTCCCAATCGCAAAGAGGCACACGCCATTTTACGCCGCGCGATCGATCTTGGAATCAATTTGATCGACACAGCCGATTCCTACGGCCCAGAAATCTCGGAGAACATCATCGCCGAGGCCCTCCATCCCTACCCCTCTGATCTGGTCATCGCGACTAAAGGAGGCCTCGTGCGCCCTGGACCCGACCGTTGGGTGCCCATCGGTCGCCCAGAATATCTGATCCAATGTGTCGAAATGAGCCTTAGAAGGCTAAAAATGGATTGCATTCCCCTTTATCAATTGCACGCGATTGATTCTAAAGTGCCCTTAGAGGATTCCTTGGGTGCTCTAAAACAGATGCAGAAGCAGGGAAAGATACGAGACATCGGCCTGTCCAATTTCTCTGTTCCTGAACTGGAAAAAGCCAAAAAGGTGATTGATTTCGTTTCCGTTCAAAATCACTATAACTTAACCAACCGAGAATCAGAGCCTGTTCTGCACTATTGTGAACAGCACTCGCTTGGTTTTATACCCTGGTATCCCATTGCCAGCGGACAACTGGCTCAAGCAGGGGGTCCGCTTCAGCAGTTGGCCAAACGCAAAGGCTGTACAACTGCGCAACTGTCACTTGCCTGGCTCCTCAAGCATTCCAAAGTGATGCTACCCATTCCAGGAACAGCTCAGATGGTTCATTTGGAAGAAAATATAGCTTCTGCAGCCCTGGATTTAACTGACGACGAATATGCCCTTTTGAATCAAGCTGCTGAGGGGTAAGCTCCAGGCCTCAAAAGGCCATGGAGCATGGATGACAATATTCTAGGTTTTTTCCGGATTAGCCTTGATGACCACACCGCCTTCTACTGTGCCAGCGATTTCGACATCATCGGTGACGTGAACTTCGCCTTTGCCACTGCTAAAAGTGATCGTTCCCTTGATTTTTGTCCCTTGGCTCAGGTAGAGCTTCTGGGTTTTATCGCTTTTTGACCGGAAAGTGATCGAATCGACAGTTGAGCCAATGAGAGCGACTTTGTCAGATCCAACAGTGAGGGATCCGCTGATGCTGCAATTGCTAACGAGCAAAAACCCATTCGTCTGAGCTCCATTTAAAATATCGCTGTCAACCAGAGTGATATGCCCTTTTGCCACAAGTGCGTTCATTTCCGAATTTTCAATTCGGACCTTGCCATTGACGCGAATCTCTTTGGCGACGCTACAATCTTTAATCAGAATCAAGCCATTGGCCTGGATAGTTTCATGGCTACCTTCAAATTTCTGATTGTAGTGCTCTTTTTTCCATTCTTTCCAATCTTGCTTCCAAAGCCCTTGACAGCTATCGGAGGAGACCTCTTGCGCAAATGTATGGCTCATTGCTAAAAGCGAAAGAGAAAGAAACAAAGTATTGATAGTTTTCATAAACATCTCCATTTGTAAAATGTTTTTTTTGGCGATTTAAATTCTACCAAATTTAGAAATAAAGCCTAACCTTTTTATCTTTTCTATAAATTATTGATAAGAAGTGCCGCATTATTATATTTTTGAGAAAAGACAAAGAAGCTGAAGACACAGCCGAGTCGCGAGAAGAAAGTTTAGTTTAGTTTCTAAATGATTAGAACTCGCCGGGAAGAGCCCGTCATAGCACTCTAACGAGATTTATCTAGCGATAGATAGATGAAGTAAGGTGGAACCGCGAATTTTCGCCCTTACCAAATATTATGGAAGGGGTTTCGCCATGAGTCGGTTGCTATCAGCAGAATTATATCCTCACATTGGCCAGAAGGTCGAAGTGGCCGGTTGGCTGCACAAGAAGCGCGAGCTGGGACAGCTGATGTTCCTCCTCCTGCGCGACCGTAAAGGCATTATCCAGGTTGTTGTCGAAGACGATGCAGTAAGTGCTAAAATCAAGCCTCTGCAGACCGGCAGCGTGCTCAGGATTCAAGGCTTGGTTGTGGAAACGGCTAAAACTAAAAATGGCATCGAATTGCACCAGCCCGAGATCAGCGTGGAGGTGGATGTCGCTTTTCCAAGTCCCATTGAAATTGACAAGCCGATCGATCACCGCGCGGATAATCTAGATACGCTGTTTTCCTGGAAGGTGCTCAACATGCGCAATCCGATCGAACAGGGCATCTGGAAGATTCAATCGGGGATTGGCGAGGCGCTGCGGTCCTTTTTAAAAGAGCAGGATTTTGTCGAATTTCACAGTCCGAAACTGCTTAGCGGCTCGACCGAGGGCGGTGCCGAGGTATTCAAACTCGATTACTTTGGTGAGGCGACTCTGGCGCAATCGGCTCAATTTTACAAGCAGATCCTGGTGGGTAGCCTGGAGCGCGTGTATAAATTCGGATCCACCTATCGTGCTGAGCCCAGTGTGACGACGCGCCACATGACCGAGTTTATCACCGTCGACGTCGAAATGGGCTTTATCGCGAATTATCAGGAGATCATGCAGCTCATTGGCAGGATGCTGTATGCTGTTCATAACCATGTTTGGAATCATTTTGCGCCAGAAATGGAGGCCCTGAAAGCCAGATGAGCTCTGATCGAGGAGAAGATCCCTCAGATCTCCTTGGCCGATTTGCACGAGCTGGTCTTCAAAGAAACGGGCGCTGACTTGAGACATGAACCCGATCCCACGCCTTTTGAAGAGAGATGGATCTGCGACTATGCCGCAAAGAATTGGGGCAGCGAGGCCGTTTTCGTCACCGAATTTCCCGCCCACAGCATGAAATTCTACCACTATCAAAATGAAAGCAATCCCGCCGTTACTGAGCGTTTCGACCTCCTATTCCGAGGCGTCGAAATCATCACCGGCAGCCGGCGCGAACATCGCTATGATAAGCTGATCGAACAGCTGAAGGCAATGGGGGGCGATCCAGAAGCCTCGGGTTATTCCCACTACCTGCAGGCCTTTAAATATGGCATGCCCAGCCATGGTGGCTTTGGCTTAGGACTGGAGCGCCTGACCCAAAAGATCATCGGATTGCACAATGTCAAAGAGGCGACCCTCTTTCCCCGCGATACAAAGCGTTTAAGTCATTAACTTGACAAACATTGATCAAAATAATTATTATAAATATTGGTTATGTTTATTACTATGAGGCAATATGGAAGGTAAACAAGCTTTATTAAGTGAAGAGAACCTCCAAAAGATCCATGAAATGTCCGAAACGATTGCTACTCAGCTCGTGGACGACACCCCTCCAGATCCCATGCAACCTAAAGATTTTGTTAAAAACAAGCTGCAAATTGATACGGAAAATCAGATCAAACGATTCTTTGAGCAGCTCGCCTTCGGAGCGCAAGAGCTCATGCGTTCTATCCTGCACCTCAAAGAGACAGAGCCAGAACTTTATACGGAACAACTTGAAGCTCAGATGGAGCAGCTCGGAGAAGGCCTCGTCGCCGTGGCTGACAATCCCGATGAAACCAGATCGCCGCGTCAGCTTTGCGCCATATCAGATGAGACAATGCACGTCTTCAATCGAGCTGCCGAGGAGTTGTACGTCCATCAGGAGTATGATAAATCGGCTGCAGTTTACTCATTTCTTGCTTTTATCGAGCCCAATGAAACCGGCTATTGGATTGGCTGTGGCAATTCCGACTACTTCGTAAAGAATTACGATCGAGCGCTGGAATCTTATGAATCGGCAATCGAGCTCGCTCCAAAAGTTCCCGATTTTTATTTCTATTGCGCCCACTGTTATAAGGAATTGGGTCAGGTCAGCAAATCCCTGGAATTAATCGACCAGGCCCTTCAGATCATTGATCAAGATCTCGCGCTTAAAGAGAGGCGGGAGCAGGCAGAGCAACTTAAACAGTATTTTTCTGAAAATAAAGGAGGCCCCGTATGAGTTCAGATAATATGGGAATAGGCGGCCATTTAAGAGCGATAGGAAACATTATGGCCACGGGTGCGGAAAAAGCAGGCAAGCAACTGCTGAACGAGATCGAAAAAAGTTTGCCCGAACGCGCGAGCGTGGAAAAATTTATGGGGTTGAAAACTGTTGAGGAAGAGCATAAATGGGAACGAAAATTTCAATTAGCGAGATCAGGAGTTGAGCGGATGTCTGACAAACAGGCGATTCGACAAATGGGGCGCGATTTTGCCACAATCACATCTTCAATCTTTAAAAACACTTGGCAGGCTATTAAAGAAGATGCAAAGACTTGGAAGGAGATGAAGAAAGATGTCCAAGATACTGGAAAAGCAATTAAAGGAGCTGCTGAAAGTGTGATAGAAAAAGGAAAAGGGTTGGTTAAAGGAAAGAAGCCAGAACCGCCAATTAGAGGCTCTTTCAGAATGTAGCCTATCGGTAAAACCTAGATTTCCCAGCTTTCATAAATAGTCCTTTGCTCTGTATGTGTCGCACTGAAGATGTGATTAGTTGCGATCCACTAATGACTTAGAAGGACTTAAGTGCATGAATTTGAAAAATCAGGTGGCCATCATCACGGGGGGCAACAGCGGCATCGGGTCTAGCATTGTCTTAGAATTGGCCAGGCTTGGGGCCAATATCGTCATCGACTACGTGGTTAATCCCGCTGCAGAGGAAGAGCTTGAAAAACAGATTGTGGCCCTGGGCGACCGGGCGCTTGGCGTCGACGCCGATGTGAGCCGCGTTCCCGATCTGCAAAAGCTCATCGATGCCGCTGTCGAGAAATTTGGCAGGCTCGACATCATGGTCAATAACGCCGGCATAGAAACGCGTACATCTATCCTCGACACGAATGAATTGCACTATGAAAAGGTGATGGCAGTCAACCTAAAGAGCGCCTTTTTTGGCACGCAGATCGCCGCCAGACAGATGATCAAACAGGGAGGCGGCGGGCGCATCATCAACATCACGTCGGTCCATGAGGATTGGCCCATGCCTAACAATACGGCCTACTGCGTGTCGAAGGGGGGTATGCGCATGCTCACGCGCACGGCAGGAGTCGAGCTTGCAAAGCATAATATCCTGGTCGTTGCTGTTGGTCCTGGAGCTGTCGAGACGCCGATCAACCTCTCCACAATGAAGGATCCCAAACTGATGGAGAAGCTGGATGCAACTATCCCGCTCGGCAGGATGGCCAAGCCTGATGAGATCGCCCGCGTCGTGGGCTTTCTGGCAGGGGATGGGGCCAGCTACATGACGGCGACCACTCTCTTTGTCGATGGAGGGCTGATGCATCAAAGTCCGGGTCTATGATGCTCTACGATGTGATCATCATCGGCTCTGGCGCTGGGGGTGGCACATTGGCGCGGCATCTTGCCCCTTCTGGAAAAAAGATTCTTATCCTCGAGCGGGGTGATTGGCTGAAGCGGGAAAAGGAGAACTGGGACGCTGAAGCTGTCTTCGTCAATAACAGATATATCTCCCCAGATACCTGGCATGACAGTCAGGGAAAGCCCTTTCAACCCCAGGTGCACTACTTTGTCGGAGGGGCGACGAAAATGTTTGGGGCGGCTTTATTCCGCCTGCGCCAGGAAGATTTTGGGGAGATGAAACACTATGACGGCATCTCTCCAGCCTGGCCAATTCGCTATGAAGATCTCGAGCCCTACTACACGCAGGCCGAGCAGATGTATCAAGTGCACGGCGAACGCGGCACAGACCCAACAGAGCCCCCTGCAAGCGCTCCCTATCCCTTTCCTCGACTTTCGCATGAGCCGCGCATCCAGCGCCTTTATGATGATCTCAAAGCGGCAGGCTACCACCCCTTTCCAGCCCCCTCAGCTATCATGCTCAATGAAGCGAACATGCCCTACAGCCGCTGCATCCGCTGCCAGACATGCGATGGATTTCCCTGCCTGGTGCAGGCCAAAGCAGACGCCGAAATGATCGGCGTGCGCCCGGCGCTCGAACTTCCTAATGTCACCCTTTTGACCAAAGCCAAAGCCATTAAGCTGCTCACAAATAGCTCAGGAAAAGCTGTGACAGATGTCCTGGTTGAAATCGAGGGTCAGCAACAGAGCTTTCAAGGCAACATTGTGGTTGTCTCATGCGGTGCCAGTAATTCGGCCAGGCTCCTCCTCGTTTCTGCCAATGACAAACACCCTCATGGCCTTGCCAATGGCTCTGGACAGGTAGGTCGCCATTATATGTTCCACAACAGCCAGGCTGTTTTGGCTATATCCAAAGAGCCGAATCTGACCCTTTTCCAGAAAACGATCGCCCTGAATGATTTCTACTTTGGAACAGAGGAATTTCCCTATCCCATGGGCAATATCCAAATGGTTGGAAAATCCCTGCCGCCTATGTACAGAGGGGAAATGCCGCTCGAAACCGCTCTGTTGCCCACCATGCTGTTGAATGAGATCTCGCGCCATTCGGTCGATTTCTGGCTTTCCACCGAAGATCTTCCCGACCCTGACAACCGCGTGAAAGTCGATCAACAAGGAAACACGATCCTGCACTACACTCTCAACAATCAAGTCCCCAAGCAGAAATTGTACGAAAAGCTGAAATCGATGCTGAACCACCTCGGAATGCAGTAGCATCTGATCCCGCGCCAGGCCTATCTGAAAAGCGACATTCCCATCGCAGGCGTCGCCCATCAGGCCGGCACCTGCCGCTTTGGAAAAGATCCCAAAACCTCTGTCCTTGACACCAACTGCAAAGCGCACGAGCTGGATAATTTATATGTTGTCGACACCAGCTTCTTTCCCAGCATCGGAGCCGTTAATCCCGCCCTGACAGCGATGGCAAATGCCTTGCGCGTCGGCGATCATCTTTTGCAGCGGTTGCGTTGACTTTCGAGGGAATTTTTGAGATACTGATATCATGATGGATTTCAATTTCAAAAAATATCCAGGGCTTCGCCTCGTACTGCTTTTTGGTTCACGGGCACGCGGACAAGCACGTGAAGAGTCTGATTGGGATTTCGGCTATCTGGCAGAGTCGGATTTTGATGATTCTGCCCTGTATACCGATCTGGTTCTGGCTTTGGAGACAGACCATGTCGATCTGGTAGATCTTTCTCGCGCAAATGGACTCTTGCGCTATTACGCAGCCAGCGAAAACCGTCTTATTTATGAGTCCTCTCAAGGAGTATATGAGAACTTCTGGCTCGAGGCTGTCAATTTCTGGTGCGAAAATGCAGCTATTTTTCGGTCTGAATATGATGCGTTGCTCGAAGGTTTGGGATGAGCGCTTTGAATAAAGAGATACTTGCCGAGCGCGTAATTGCTGTAGAAAGGCACTTGAAGAGAGTGGATTCCCAGCTGCCAAAGTCTTTCTCTGATTTCGCCCCGGAAAGCAATGCATCAGATGCAGTTATCTTGCATCTCTGGCAGGCCATCCAAATTATTATCGATACTTCCATGTCTGCCTGCATTCACTTTCATCTGGGAACACCCAAAAGTTATTCAGACGCCTTTGTTAAATTGGCAGAAGCTGGCTATCTGGAAAAAGAGTTAGCTGTCAGACTCTCCCATGCTGCGGGATTTCGAAATCGCATTGTGCATGCTTACGAAAAACTCGATATGCAAAAGGTCTACAACATCGCTCATACGGGCCCTGCCGACCTGATATCCTTTCTAGCCAGCATTGCAAAAAGGCTTTGACCTATTCCAACTGAGCAAATTCAGGAAAGAGGCTGTTCATTTTGTTCATGATCTCCTGCTCCTGAATTTTCTGTTCCGCAAAGGCGCGATTCTGAACCACGTAAACCCGGAAGTCGTCGGGCAGATTTTTCATCGCCAGCAAGCGGTTGCAGGCCTGTAAGCTCTCCTCATATTGGCCGACCCAATAGGCGCAGATAGAGTACTCAAAAAGCATGCCATAATCATAGATCCACTGCTCGAGAAAGAGCGTGTCGTTGGGGCGCTTGATCTCTAAGGCAACCTTGGAAAGGTCATAGCCTTTTTGGTAATTACCCTCCTGGCGGTATCTGTTGACGAGATGGTAGAGGGGTTCAATGCGCACGGGTCGGTATTTAAATGCTTTCAGGTAGCTGTCTTCCACCTTCTTGGGATCTTGCTTCAGCTCATCTCGGAGGCGGGCGATCTGCAGATAGGACCAGAATACCTCTTCAGGCCAGCCGCCCATTTTGACCCGTTTTTCATAGTTTTCGAGGGCCTTTTGAGGCTCTTGTGCCCCCTGGTAGCTTCTTCCAAGATAAAACATGTAGCGGACATTGTTGGGCTGCTTTTTAAGCGCTTCTTCGAGAATTTTGGCATCCTTCTTGTATTTATCCGGGTCTTTTGAGCGCGCCCCTTCGCTTGTATAGACGTTTTCGATGCCTTCCAGCTTCTCGCCCGTCCTGGCGTCCAGCGCCTGGATATATTCGTGTAGGACATCGTGCCAGTGCCAGTCGAGGCTGCTTTTAATTAGTCTAGGGAGATAATGCTCGGAACCATTTGCGCGGGTTACCACTAGATAATAGTCGTAGATCAGTTCGGGCATCTTAAAGCTGCCATCCCTGACGAGATAATCGTCTGCGTCCATGAAAAGGATATATTCTGCTGCGGCGACTTTGCTTTTCTTGGCCTGCTGGAGGGCCTCCTCGCGGTTATGCTCAAAGTTCACCCAGGGTCGTTCAAAGAGCTCTCCAGGGACATCTTTCATGAATTCCCTGATGATCCCTTGCGTCCCATCTGTCGAACCAGTATCGACGATGATCCAGGAATCGATGAGCGGTTTGACGCTGCTCAGGCAGCGCTTGATCACATGACTCTCATTTTTGACGATCATGTTGAGGCAAACGCGCTTTTTCTGAGGCGGAGCTTCAGCGGCATCGATGATCCCAAAAGTAAATAGCAGAAGCAGGACGATGGGTCGCAAACGTTGCATGGCAGATCCTGGTTTGATGGAGATGGTTGTATTCAAAAGATCATTTTTTCCTCAAGATCAATGTACTGAAAAGTCTCAAATTAGCTGGATTAGCATTCATTGACATAATTGATCGTTTTCTTTAAATTTTCATTTAATCTTGACTGAGAAATATCATCAGGATCAAATTAAAATATCATTACGAGGACGGCCATGAAAATTGAACAAGGACCCTTTCAAGCAATCAGCCAACTGGAACCTCAATATAAAGAAAAAGCCCTGGCCGGCAGATTTTATCACACCAAACGTACCTTCGTCGTAAAAACCCCAGATGCTTATCTCGCCGTCACTTTTACCATTTTCGAACGACTCAAAGCGGCCTTTTTAAAAATCATTGGCAAAGACTACTTCAGCGATGTCCTCAAAGCCAAATCTGTCGCCTTTGTCACAAACAATGAATTAGCAAAACTAGTTCCAATAGCTCAGGCGGCTCCGGTTGCCATTCCTAAAGCCTTACCTGCAGGAGTGCCAGCGCAAGCTCCTGTCGCACTGCCGGCCCCTGCGGCTGTTCCAGCGGCTGCTGCTGCACCAGCAGTAAATCTTGTAATGATGCAACAACCTCTACAAATTGGCGCAGGAACACTCCCACAAGCTCCTGCGGCTGTGACTGCAGCACCCACAGTAAATCCTGGAATTGTGCAACAACCTCTGCAACCAGCTGCAGGCGCACTCGCACAAGTCCCTGCACCCGCAGCTCCCAGGCCGAGACCACAACTACAGCCGGCAGGTGCACCCGCGCAGCCTTTTACAGCTCCCCCAGCAGTTCCTGGAAATGTTCCACAGCCTTTGCAGGCGGTAGTGCCGCAAACAGGCCAGAATCTGGATATGGAGCGTATTGTGAAGAGAGGATTGCCTTTTGCCAGAGCTCCCCTTGCGAATCTTGAAGCCTTGATTCCGAAATTTGATGATTACATGAAGGATCGGCAGTATCAGGAAACAACTTTTAACAATAAAAACTGCAATGTGACTTTGATTGGTAGCGGGGATTTTAATAAGCCGAATAGTTTGAATATTAATGATTTTCAGGTATTCCTCCGTCTATTGGTTTGTAAAGGGCGCATCGCGGCGTTTGCTCCAAGCCGCGCAGGGTATCGCCTCTTTGAAAAAGAGAATCAGATCGTGCAAGATGAATACTACAAACCCGAGGAAGTCGTCACTCGAGCAAAACTGCAGGAAATCGATCAACATATGAATCAAGTGCGTTTTCCGCAGCCTCCGAGCAATTTTTCGCAGGCCCAAATGAAACGCTTTCATGATATTTCGAACCTGATAGAAGAGACACAGCGTCAAAGAATTATTTATAAAGAAAGTAAAGCAGGGGAAGCCTGGGAACTAAAAATACAGCTTTTGGATTCTAAAGAGGTAATGGATTTCCTTGTCAAAGCAAACGTGATGTATGCCTGGAACTATTTCCAACCCGGTAACAGTCTCATCGTAAAATTCGCCCAAACCGATGTGGTGAATAATCCTGGATCAGCTCTTGGTTATCAAGCATGGCGCGATGCCACACTTATTCAGCAAGAAGAGGATTTTCAAAGAACGCATCGCATCGAGATTCCCGCAAATGCTCTCAATAACTTCAAATCATCCGAACAAGAGCGTTTAAAGAAAATTGTCGATCTTCTAAACAAGCGACCTGCCTTTGGACAACCTGCAGCATTGGATAGACAATGGGTGGACGACAAGCTTCTCACATGGCTAAGGGATAAAAAGCTCATTGTCGGTTTTGAAGCTTCAAACGCCATTGCCCCATTCCGCATCTATGTGACAGAGGAAGATAAAAATCACTGAGAAATGGCTAATTTGTTCGGGAAATTGAATATTGTCAATTTCGCGAACATTTTTTTCTCGAACTTTTGTTCGCAGAAATCATAATCGTGGATTGGTGAACACAATCTAGGCGGGATTGGAGGATTTTATTTCCTTAAATAATTGCGCGTGGCCTTGTCCCAGGTGTAGATCACCTTTTCATTGAGATCCATGTCATAGCGCACCTGGATGCTGATGTAAGGGAAGGGGTGGCGGTTGTCAAAATCGCGCCCCTCGCGCTTTCTATAAAGCTTGACAAAGACTTCCTTGTTATACCAGGGATGCGTTGAAACATTGGTATCATCCTTCTCATAGCGCTGGAATTCAAATTCCTTTTTCCCTTTGTACTTGTTTTTGTAGAACTCCAGGATGAGGGCGACGATCTCTTCGGGGCGCTCTTCCATCCCCTGAACGTAGAAGGAAACTTCGGCACCGACCATGTGTTTGGAGTAGCGAGATGTTGGGGTGGGGTCGACGTAAGTGTTGTGGTCGGGACAGCGGTGCCCGCAGGTGATCACGACACGTTTGGCTGTCTTGGATTGGATGGCGTTGAGCAGGTCGAGGAGGATGGGATAGACAAATTCCTTGCCGTCGCGTAGAGGAAGGCTGTGCTTGTCCGTTCCACCGCAGTCCTGAATGCGCTGTATCTCGCCCTTTTCATTTGTGATCGTCCGCATCGGATTGAGGCTGCTGCCGCGACAGCGGAGATATTCTTTGGTGATTTTGGGCAGGGCGCCGTCCCAGCGCTCTTCCCAGGGGTAGGGCTCGGGTGTTTTTTTCTCGGGTGGTTCGGGTTTGAAGAGGGATTCGTTGTGGAGCCTGTAGATGTATTCCCCTTTGACAATGGAGTCTCGACGGGAATCATCGGATGAGCAGCTGCAGAGGAGCAGAATTAAGAGACAAGCGATGCATTTAATTAAAGACACGGGTATACTCACTGAATTTGCAGATATCATATGCGTTGGATACATCACTATCAACTGTTTCTCTTCGATTTCGATGGATTGCTCGTCAATACCGAGGAGCTCCATTTCATGGCATATAAGAAAATGTGCGCTGCCTTTGGCTATCGACTCGAGTGGGATTTCGAAACCTACTGCCAGGCTGCTCATTACAGCTCTGAGGCATTGAGAGATCGCATCTACGCGGAGTTTCCCGAATTGAAGGCCCAGCATCCCAAGTGGGAGGAGCTCTATGCGGTGAAAAAGCAGGCCATCGTCGATCTGGTCAACAACGGCGCGGTCCATCTGATGCCGGGCGTGGAAAGACTGCTTATGGCTTTGGAAGAGGCGAATATCAAACGCTGCGTCGTCACCCATTCTCCCGACGACCTGGTCAACCCGATCCGCCGCCAGAATCCGATTTTAGATTCCATCCCGGCATGGATCACGCGCCACGATTACACCCATCCCAAGCCCCATCCTGAGTGCTATCTGAAGGCAATCGAACGGTATGGCGTGAATGGAGACAAAATCATCGGCTTTGAAGATGCGCCGCGCGGTGTGAAAGCTCTGATGGAAACCCCGGCGCAGGTTGTGATGGTGAGCCGGGTCAAGTATCCCGATGTTCCCCTTTTCATGAAGCATGGGGTGTTCTACTTTCCTTCGCTGGATGCGATTTCAGAGAATAGTCCACTTTAATCAGAAACAGGCCCTGAGGAGGGACTGCTTTGCCAGCCTGGCGGCGATCTTTTTTATCGAACAGCTGTGCAATCTCAGGGAGATATCTCTTCCCACTGGCAACTTCCAGCATCGTGCCGACGATGTTGCGTACCATCTTATAAAGAAATCCATCGGCCTCTAATTCCAATCGGATGCCACCCTCTTCAGGAACGAGGTCGAGACGCTTGAGCGTTCTGATGGGATCGCGCGAGGCGCTGCCTGCATGTGCCTCATTGGCAAAGGTAGTAAAGTCATGTGTGCCGACAAAGCAATCGGCTGCCTGCTGCAGAAGCGACAGGTCGATTTTGCGTCTGACCTGGTAGGTATAGAGGCGCTGGAAGGGATCCATAACCCTGTCGAGAAAGAGATGATAGTGGTAGGTTTTGGAGATGGCGGAATACTGGGCATGGAAGGAGGAGTCTGCCTCTTCGAGCGATTTAATGCGTATGTCTGCCGGCAAAAGGCCATTGAGGGCAGCATGGAGAGGGTATAGATCGATCTCTTCGTGAGGGGAGAAATGGGCCACCTGTCCTCGTGCATGCACTCCGGCATCGGTGCGGCCTGAACCGACGATGGAGTGGGGGGCCTTGAGGGCTACCTGCAGGGCATCCTGGATTTTGGACTGGATGGAGACGCCGTTGGGCTGGATCTGCCAGCCGCAGTAGCGGGTGCCATCGTAGGCAATCGTCATTTTATATCTAGGCATATGAGCTGGGTGCAAAATTACATTTGGGAGCAAATTCGCGCTTTGACCAAAAGTTCACATTCTACGCAAGTTGCCTACTTTCAGCCAAGTATGTCAAACTTGCGTAGAATATGAACTTTTAGTCAAATCATCGCATTTGCTCTCCAAAGCGAGTTTTGCACCCAGCTCGATCAAACTTTTCGCGATGGCGAGATCTTCAGGAGTTGTGATCTTGAGGTTGGCGTAGCTTCCTTCGATAATTTTCACAGGGAGGCCGAGGAGTTCGACAAGCGACACCTCGTCGGTTACCGTCAACCCTTCAGCCTGCGCCTTGGAAAATCCCCGTTTCAGCAATTCAGGACGGGTTACTTGCGGCGTCTGGATTTCCCAGAGCAGACTGCGATCGGGAGTGGAGACCACGAGGGTGCCCCCCTTCAGCGTTTCTTTCACGGTAAACTTGAGAGGCATGCCTGCCGTTGCGGCCCCATGAATGGTCGCGGCTTCCAGGACGCGCCGGACAAGGGGTTTTGTGATCAATGGACGGGCAGAATCGTGGACGCAGACCAGGTCGGCATCTTTTGAGATAAGCTGAAGACCGTTGTAGACTGAATCCTGCCTGCGTTCACCTGGAAGAGCAAAATCGACTGCTTTTGCAGAAAAAAAGTGATCGCGGTAAAGAGGATCGCACACGACGATCATTTGATTCACTTCAGGCATGGCCAGCAACACATCGAAACTGTGGCGGGCAATTGGCTTTTGATCCAAAGGTAGAAACTGTTTGGGAATCACAGCCCTCATGCGGGTCCCTGAGCCTCCGGCTAATAGAATCACGCTTACCTTCATCTTTTTGCCTCCAAAGTAATGTGGACAAGTTCTGGAACCGAACGCAAGCGGAAAGGAAGCACGCTGCCCACGCCGCGGCAGACATATAGCCATTTCTCTCCAAGAGGATAGAGGCCTCCTTTCGCATAGGCCAGATTTTCCATGATGGTATACTTTTTCCAAATCCCTGGCAGATTGATTTGGCCGCCATGTGTGTGTCCGCTGAGGATAAGATCTCCGGGATAAGTCATCAGACGAGGGACGCTGTCAGGATTATGCGCGAGGATCACACCCGGATAGGCGGAATTGTATCCTTCAAAGGCAGTGGCGGGGTCGCATCGGCCCAGCATATATTCCCCCAGGCCGCAGACATTGAGCGCACTGCCTTTGACCGAAACAGTTTTGGTCTGATTGTGCAGAAGTTCGAAGGGGGTGCTTTTCAAGAGAGCGACCAGTTCCTGGTGAAGGGGGACTGACCTTGCTCTTTCGGTGATGCGGCCGGTGGGAGTGAGGGAAACAAAGAGGCGCTTTAAGCCTTTCAACAACGCAGAGGGTTTTTGGCTTAAGGTATCATAATCACCCGCGTCATTGAAGGAGACAGCCTGGGCGTAATCATGGTTGCCCAGGATGGCATAGCATCCGAAGGGAGCGGTAAGAGAAGTAAGAAAGCGCTGCATCCGCTGTTTATCGGCAAGTTCTCCGAAGCAGAGGAAGTCGCCAGTGAAAAGGATCATATCGGGACGAAGTTCCTGGATTTTCCCTATGATTTTATCGATGAATCGGTTGGATACCTGACTGTGCAAATGAAGATCGCTGAATTGAAGGAGGGTGAAGCCTTCAATTTCTTTCGGGAGTTTGGGGATTTCTATTCGTAAGTGTCTTGTGATAAGCATGTTAGGCTCGATAAAACGCGGCCAAATGCCGATAATCGAGAGACAGCAGGCCAGATCCCAGATTTTGCTGATGAACGAGTGGGCGGGGGACGTTGGCTGAGACATCCTTCAAGGATACCATTCGAGAGAAAAAAGGTAAATAAGGGATAGGGGTGGGAGAGTGAGTGCGGCAATGTCTCACTGCCGCACTCTAAGATTCATCTAGGTATTAGCGGCGGGCCAGTTGGGGTTCTGCAGAGAGTTGGGCCGCAACAATTTTTGTCATTTCGAACATGTCAAGCGGCTTCGTTGTCTTGAGAGCAGCAGCCAGCTTAGTGTCGGGATTGATGATGCGTTTCTTTTTAGCATCTTGCAGCTTGTGCTTCTTGATGTAATCCCACAGCTTCTTTGTCACCTCTGTGCGAGGCATTGGGCCGTGTCCAACGATTTCAGCGAGTGCTGCTGAAACATGCACTGGCTTCATGAACGCTGAAGGTTTTTTTTCTTTGCTCATTTTTTTGACTCCTTGTGTTTAGAGATAATCTACAGCCTTCTTCATAGCGAGAGTTTACTCTGATTCAACAGTCGGCAAGTTAAACAGTAGGAAGCTTGCCGTTTACAGAGAGAGAAACTCCCGTGATGGGTCAGTTTTATCTCCGAGGGCATTTTATAGTCAAAAGATTTCGTATCCTTTGACCGAAAAGGGGGAGCCAAGACAATATGTCTCGTATGGAAACGATATCTCTTAAGCAGCAGATCGCGGAATTGCAACCCCTCATAGATAACCTCAAAAAGGCTTCCACAGTTGCAGATAGGCTTGTGATCTTCAGAAGCTGGCCTGCTGTAAACGCATATCTTGGCCAAAATCCGCACCTTTCCGCTTTTCTCAAGGATGCGCCACCTGAAACTGCCTGCGCTATCCTGGCAGTGCTTGCTATTGGACAGGGCGAATTAGTCTTTCGGGGTTTTGATGGGACGGATGAGGCAGTGGGGCTCTTGCAAAAGATGCTCGACACGCTGCTGGAAATGGAAGTTTTTTATCAAGAGGTGGGCGGAATTGCCGGTTACCATGCGACAGTGCTCAAATTGATCTCTTCGAAGGGGGTATCGGAAGAAATCAGGCAAAATAAAAATTATCTGCGACCAGAAGGACTCGATCTTTGCAGCGACAGTCCAGATGTGAGGAGCGCGGTGCGTTGGGGCATTGAAAGCCTGCCACATCTGGGCGCGTTTTATCCTGTCGGGGGTGCCGGAGATCGCCTGAATCTTTGCGAGGAGTGTACGGGAGAGCCTTTGCCAGCGGCTGCGCTCCAATTTTGCGGCTTCACCCTCATGGAAGGATTGATGCGCGATCTGCAGGCGCAGGAATATCTGTTTTACAAGCTCTTTGGTCATCAAGAGGTCACTCCGGTGGCGCTCATGACTTCTGAAGAAAAAAATAATGATGCCCATATCCGCGCGATCTGCTCGGAAAAAAAGTGGTTTGGAAGACCACCGGATAGCTTTAAACTGTTCAAGCAGCCCCTGGTCCCGGTCGTTACGGAAGAGGGAAGCTGGGCTCTTTCTGCAAACTTAAGGCTCATTTTGAAACCAGGCGGTCATGGAGTCCTTTGGAAGCTTGCCGAGGAAAAAGGTGTTTTTGACTGGTTCCAAGCTCATGACAGGAGGGGTGTGCTGGTGAGGCAGATCAACAACCCGGTCGCAGGCACGGATCTTGGCATTCTGGCTGTGATGGGTCTAGGCATTCATGAGAACAAAGCCTTTGGTTTTGCCTCCTGCCCGCGACTGCCGATGACGGCAGAGGGGGTCGATCTGTTGATTGAAACAGCGGAGCCTGCGGGGTACTCTTATTGCCTCACCAATGTGGAATACACCGAGTTCGAATCCCAAGGGATCGAAGATGCCCCGCAGTCAAGCGATAATCCCTATTCGCTCTATCCTTCCAATACGAATCTTCTTTTTGCAGATCTTAAGGCTGTCAGGCAGGCAGCCAGGCAACATCCTGTCCCCGGAATGCTGATCAATATGAAAAGCAAGGTCACATGCCTCGATGCGGCTGGCGAAATGCGCTCCATTGCAGCCGGAAGGCTCGAGTCAACGATGCAGAATATTGCCGATGTCCTGGTAGACCATTTTCCAAGAAGATTAAAGCCGGAGGAGAATCGGTCGCGACTGCAATCTTTCATCACCTACAATACCCGCCGCAAAACCCTGTCTGTCACCAAGAGCATCTATCAGCCAGGCTCCATGCTGGTGGGAACTCCTGAAGGGTGCCTCTATGAGATGATGGAGAATGCCAGGGAAATGCTGGAACAGTGTGGTATGGAGCTGCCTGAAGGGCAATCTCCCGAGAAATTTCTCGAAAAGGGACCAAATTTCTTACTGCTATACCACCCCGGGCTTGGGCCTCTCTATCGCGTCATTGCCCAGAAATTGCGGGGAGGTCGATTGGCAACTGGAGCGGAGCTTCAGCTGGAGATTGCGGAGCTCGAGATCTCCAACCTGGATTTGCAGGGAAGCCTCCTGATTGAGGCCAGGAATGTGTTAGGCACGCAAGATATCTCAGGAACTATTTTTTATGGATCGGGCAGCGGCAAGTGCACGCTGCGCAATGTAAAGGTCATCAACAAAGGCATCGATCGATCCGCTTCCAACCAGTATTGTAAAAATCAAATCTCCAGACAGGAAGAAATGCGCATCACGCTGCATGGAAATGCAGAATTTTTTGCTCAGGATTTGACCTTCCAGGGCACACATCGGATCGAAGTTCCCGATGGCAGCCGCATGATCGCCACTCAAGAAGGGGAACGCGTCAAGTTTCGCCTGGAATCGATCGCCTCGCCCACCTGGTGGTGGCAATATCGGTTTGATGCGGAAGATCGTGTCACTTTAAACAAACATCCCGAGTAGAGTCATCCCGCCGGTGACACCGATGGCCAGAGGCGTTGAACCCCCCGCAATTGCGATCAGGCCCCCTGTGATGGCAGACGCAATCACCATTTCGAACAATCCCGCAATGCGCATCATTACCTGCAGAAGCCGGCTTTTTGGCCCACGTTCGACGACAACGGGCTGTCCGTCTTGCTGCTCGACGCGAGGGCGCATTTTCATATGCCAGATGGAGTGGCCGAGATAATAGAAGCCAATGGCCACTCCGCCAAGAGCCGCATAGGCTCCATAGGGGCCCGTGATCCTGCTGATGGCATTGAAGCCAAAGCGGACAGGGGGCAAAACGGAATATTGATAACCTGAAGCTATTTTCAGCCAACCCATTTTCAGCCATTCATGGGTAAGGCCAGATTTAATCTGATCTCCTATCCAAATCGCGTCCATTTATTCTCCAAGAATAAGTTTAGTATAAACTATATGTTTGATCCATACGTTATTAAATTGTTTGATTTTCTGCAAGATCTACTCAAATTTCATTCACTTTTAATCGGGTTTGAGCTAGATTAGACACTATCTTAAACGAGGAACCCTATGAACGCAGAGACTCAGCAGCGCGTGAAAAATCTGGATGAAAGGTTGCTTCATATGTGGAGGTATCTTTGACTTGGCTTCGAAGGAAGCACGAGTCAAAGAACTCGAAGTAAAAATGGAAAATCCTGCTTTCTGGGAGGATAACGATGCCGCTCAGAAAGTGATTGCAGAGTGCAACGGGCTGCGCGCTTGGACGTTGCCCTACGAGGATGTGAAAAAGCGTTTTCAGGATATCAAGGAGCTTCTTCCTGAAGCTTTTGCCTCGGGAGAAGAGGGATTGCTGAAGGAAATGCTGGATGAGCTTGATGCGATCGATCAGGAGCTCTCCGATCTTGAAATCCGCAAAATGCTTTCGCACGAGCTGGATGACAAGAGCTGTTACCTCAGCATCAATGCGGGAGCGGGGGGCACGGAAGCGTGCGACTGGGCTCTGATGCTCTCCAGAATGTATCAACGCTGGGCTGTCAGGCGTATGTGGAAGGTCGATGTCGTCGATGCCGTCGAAGGGGATGTTGCCGGGATCAAGAGCATCACAATCAAGATTACCGGTTCATACGCATTTGGCTATGCGAAAGCGGAAAGAGGCGTTCACCGCCTCGTCCGCATCTCCCCCTTCGACGCCAATGCCAAGAGGCATACAAGCTTTGCCTCGGTCGATGTGACGCCTGAGATCACTGATGACATCCAGGTGGAGATCAGGCCTGAGGATGTGCGTGTCGACACCTACCGGGCCTCTGGTGCCGGTGGACAGCATGTCAACAAAACTGATTCGGCTGTCCGTCTGACTCACATGCCTTCGGGCATCGTGGTCTCTTGCCAGAGCGAGCGGAGCCAGACGCAGAACAAGGAGACCTGTTTTAAGATCCTCCGCTCCAAGCTCTATGAGAGCGAGGTGATGGAGAGGGAAAAGAAAATTCAGGCGCTGGGTGGAGAGAAAAAGGAAATTGCCTGGGGCAGCCAGATCCGCAACTATGTTTTCCAGCCCTATACGCTGGTAAAAGACACGCGCACGGATGTGCAGAGCGGCAATGTCCAGGCTGTGATGGATGGCGAGATCGATCTCTTTATCAACGCTTATTTAAAAGAATTTGGGTGAGCAACCATGAAGAAAGAATGGCAAGATCCTCCAACACCAGATGTAGAAGGGCTCGATATCCGCTATACAGACGCAGGTGATGCGGTGCACCTTCAGGAGTGGCTGTCGGAGCCCGGCGTGCTGCGCTGGTTTCCCATGTGCGATGATCTGGAAATCAAAGATGCTGTAGGCCGCTGGATCAGCTTTGCGCAGTATCGCTGCAGTCTCACGGCGACCGTTAACGGCAAGCCCTGCGGCATCACCACACTCTATCTGCAGCCCTACCGCAAGCTGGCGCACCAGTGCGAATTCGGCATTATCGTTGGCGGTGGCCAGCGCGCCAAAGGTGTAGGGGGACAGCTGATCAAAAACCTGATTCATCTGGCAAAAGACTATTTTAAGATTGAACTGCTCCATCTCCAAGTTTATGAGGGCAATCCTGCCATCCATCTCTACGATCGCTGGGGGTTCAAAGAATTTGGCCGCCAAACTCACTGGATCAAAGAGGCGCCGGAAGATTATCGGGCCCGTATCTTTATGGAAAGATTTATTTAGGTTTAAGACGTGACAATGAGCTTTCTTTCAATACAGAGACATTTACAGCAGTATGCGCGCAAAAAGCTTAAGGTGCGCATCACTGATAATCGCTCGACCATGTTGAGCGTTAAATGGGAGGCCGACTGCACTAAAGTCTCGCTCCACCGCATGTTTCTGACAGCTCCGCAAAGTGTGATGGAGGAGCTGGCGTGCTACCTCAGACGGGAAAGTAAGATCATCTCGCCGTCTGTCAAGGCCTTTATCGCCGACAATCTGAAAAAATATGATTATTCACACCTCCTCGACAGGCGCAAATTGCACACCCAGGGAAGCGTCTACAATCTGCAGAAGATTTACGACGACATCAACCGCGAATATTTTGGCGGAAAGCTGAACCTTTCCATTACCTGGTTCGGCAGCGTGCGTCAGAGGTCGCGCAGACGCATCACCTTTGGACTCTACCACGACACGCTTCAGCTCATCAAAATCCATCGCATGATGGACAGCCCCGCTTTTCCGGCTTATCTGGTCGAATTCGTCGTTTACCATGAGATGGTGCACCATGTCTGTCCAGCCTATGTCGACAGCAAGGGGCTGCACCGCGTCCACAGCAAAGAATTCAAAGAACGGGAGAAGCTCTTCCGCTATTATGACCTGGCGCAGCATTGGATTCGGGAACATCAAGGCTATCTTTTCGATTAAGGAAGTGTGCAACAATAAGTTTAGCGATAGGACTTCGCCAAAGCCCCGGGGTTAAACGATCGGAAATGACCCCATATTGAGTTAATATTGGGTCATTTCCGATCGTTTAACCGCGGGAGCTTTCGCGTTTTCCGATCGCTGAACTTATTATTGCACACTTCCTACAGGAGGTTATATGGCTGGACACAGCAAATGGGCCAACATCAAGCACAGGAAAGGAAAAGCGGACGCCAAAAAGGGCAAGGTCTTTTCGCGCATCGCTAAAGAGATCATCAGCGCAGTCAAGGTAGGTGGCGGCCCCGATCCTAAGAACAATCCGCGCCTGCGCGTGGCCCTTCAGAAAGCCCGCGAAGCAAACGTCCCCAACGACATCATCGACCGCAATATCAAAAAGGCCTCCAACGCCGACCAGGCCAATTATGAAGAACTCACCTATGAACTCTACGGACACGGCGGCGTCGGCATCATCGTCGATGTGATGACGGACAATAAGAACCGCATCTCCTCCGACATGCGCATTGCGACCAATAAGCGCGGAGGCAACATTGCCAATCCCGGCGCCGTCGCCTTCAACTTCGACCGCAAAGGCGTGATCCAGATTTCAAAAAAGCATGCCGTCGAAGATGAACTCTTCCTGGCAGCGACAGAGGCCGGCGCCCAGGAGTTCGAATCGGCTGAAGACATGTACATCATTACGACCGATCCCACGGATCTCTACACGGTCAAAGAGGCCATTCAGAAGCTTGGCTTCGAATGCGATGAAGCCTCTTTAGAAATGATCCCCAAGATTATGGTCGAGTGCGACGAAGAGACCGAGAAGTCCAACCAGGCGCTCATCGATTGGTTGGAGAACCTCGACGATGTCGATGCTGTTTATCATAATATGGCGTAAATAGTCCCTCGCCCTGAGATTGTCTTGTGCGAGGCTTATTTCTTTTTCATCTTGTACAATTTAAATATTGCGCCATGTTAGTGGCCGCTGCGGTGGCCTACGGACACTCTCTGAAAGGCCTTTCTTTAGGTGCGAGACAGCAATAAATCCATCTGGATTAAGGCTTGTTCGGCAGAAATTCTTTGATTTGCTAGAGCTACCATTTGTTTAATCAACTGGATCATGTCTTCGCCAACACCGTTTTCAGCCATTTTTCTAAATCCATTTTGTATGTCAGGATGATTTTGATCTAGAGGCTTTTTTGTGAGAATTGTTTTACCTTCGGAGGTAAAAGAACTCCTGGCTCTAGATTCAAATATACGGCCCTATCAATACTCATAAAGTATACTATGTTGAAACTATAACTATATTATAACAGTTTTAAAAATAAATTTGTTTACAACTAATTTATAATAAATTATCGCTTTATATTAAAATAATTTAAAAATTTGTGAAAATTTCGCGTAAAATATATTTTTTTGTTAAAATAAAGATATAAGAAGAGAGGTGAATTATGAGATTTTTGTCTCAATTTTCCAATTTTTTGACCAATTCATCCTTTGTCCTCTATCATTCCCTAATTTTGCCCCTGAGATATCGTGTAAATGTTGTCGGGGTGAAAAGGGTTGGCACCCACCTGAGCGATGAGAAGGGAGGTGTTCTGTTTCTTTCGAACCATCCCAGCCATCTCGATCCCTCCATGGTCGGTTATGCTTTATGGCAGAATCAAATCCGCCTCTACATCTGGACGGTGGACTATGTGTTTAAGCATATCTTTACCCGCTTTGCGGCAAGGAGCTCCGATTCGGTGAAGCTGCTGAAGGTTCCCGATGTTTTCGAGGGACGCTCGGCCAGTCATGCTGACAAAAGCCAGCGCCTGATTCGAAAGACGGTCGAAAAACTGCGCAAAGGCGATAATGTGCTCTTTTTTCCGGGAGGCAAGCAGAAACATGCCGCCTATGAAGAGGTTAGCGGCAAATCGGCGGTGCAGCGTATCTTAAAGCTCTATCCTAATGTGAACATTGTGATGGTAACGGTCAAAGGGATGTGGGGCAGCCGTTTTTCCAGGGCTGTGAAAAAGAGCGAGCGCTCAAACCTGAAGGCGAATTCCATCCTGCGTTTCCTGTGGAACATTTTGAAGATTGTCCTGCTTAATGGCCTCTTTTTCATCCCCAGACGCAATATCCAGATCGAATTTACCCCCGTTGGATCCGATTTT
>JAJFUZ010000075.1 GCA_021372155.1 Parachlamydia sp.
TAGCCGCAAAAAAGTGAGGAATGTATCGAGAGCCTCTTGCGCGCAATTAGAGAACTACCCATTCTTCGATCTTTCAAGCACGAGGCTTTGGCACTGCCTTAGAGGGAAATTAGATGCCAATCTGGGTCAAGACTCTATAACAAAAGAGATATTGCTCTGGCCTGCTGACCATCTTGGTTCTTTGCCAGCGCAAGAAGAGGATGCAATCAAACAGATTCATCCGTTCATCGCGCAGGTCTTTGCGCTGCAGCATATGATAGAGCGCGATAAAGACGCCCGTTCTTCCGACACCACCGTGACAATGGACTAAGATAGGGGCCTGCATCCTGGAACGCCTTTTCTCCTGTTTCACAGCTTTAATCAGCGTCAGGATAGTTTCCGACTGGTTAGGAGCAGTCTGGTCAGGCCAGTTGCGGTACCAGTAATGGGTGACCACGCGCTTTTTCTCCCCATTGGAAACAAGGAATGTACGGATCTGGATGCCCTCTTTCCGATCTTTGAGAAGCCAGCGTTCATTGAGGAGCTTGATCTTTAACCCATTGCTCAAAGTAAGCAGTTGATTCTGTTTTACAGGCCAGTATGCGGCGCTCAGTTCCCTATTCGACTCAGACAGTTCCGTGACCATGACAACCTGGTCAATCAGCTTTTCCCAGATCATCTGCCAGAACAAATGGATGTTGTGACCGTAAGGGGCTTGTGACGCAATGAAATTGTGATAGCCGGGCCTCTGACGTGTCGCAAAATGCAGATAGGAGGCGCTCATCTCGGTGTCGTCGCGCAGGGTGATTTTATTTTCTACGAAGGGAGTCCATCTCGGATCCCTATCCATCCCTTCGACGCTAGGTCTACGGCGCGGAAACTGCAGCGTGCCAAACTCTTCAATCAAGGCAAACTCTGTCTGAATGTACTCCAGGGTGCCGATGCGCGTGAAGTCCATCTGCTTCTGGTTCACAAAGGCTCGCGCTTCCCGGACGAATTGTGAGCGATCCAGGAGCGACTCTGTTTCGAAAGGATAGAGAATCATAGATAAGGAAAAGATAAGGGTAAGGATTTCAAGACAAACGGATCTGCTGCCGATTATTCCCACGACTGACGCTCTGCTGCTATATGTTTTGTGATGTCGACATCTTTCCAGAGTTTTTTTTCTAAGCCTTTCAACTGGAGAATCGATTGTTTTTCTTTTGCAGTGGCTTCGATGGCTTCCCCTGTGAGGGAGCGGTGGTTTTTCTTGGCTCGCTGGGCCAAGATATTGTAGAGCTCCTTAATATTCAGCATGGTCATAGTTGAGCAATTTTAACATAGATGGAGTTTTGCAACTAGCTCTCTTAAGAATAATAATAATCGATCTCTTCATTCTTCTTCGATCCGATGATGCGCCAGTTCAAGCGCAGGCTGGTGCGGTCAAAATGGATCTGCCCGAAGTAGGTGTCGCCCTCGCAGAGATGGGAATCGACGGATGATAGAGAGCTGCTGCTGGTTGGGGCGAGATAGAAGAGAAAAACGGGATTTTCCTCTCCGCGCCGCAGGTGGTCGAGGGAGATCATGCCGGCGTTGCGATCCAATGTCCAGCGGAAGACGTTTCGGAAAGTGGTTTCCCCTCCTTGGTTGCCTTTCCAGGTGCCTTTTTCTGTGAAAGTCAGCACATTTGGACCCTCTTTGCCCACGACCACTTCCCCTTTGCCTGTGCCGTTCCATCCGATCTCTTCTGATTTTGATTTGGCATGGAATGTGATCTGCCGCACTGTAGCCAGCTTTTCCCAAAAAGCGAACAGGGTGCGCGCCTTGCTTTCCGGTCGTTTGCCTCGGGTCGACTCCTCTTTGGGGACATAGTATTCGCGCTTTTCTTGAGGGGGGAGTAGTGTGTAGGCTTTCTTGAGGAGCTGCTCGAGTTCTGTGAGGAGGGGATAGGCAGGATTAAACTGAAAGACGCGTGTTTTGCCTTCGAAGAAACTGAGGATGATCCCTCCTTTTTCCAGCCGCAGCAATGCTTTTTGAATGGGGGTGAGGGGCGTTTTCAACGAGCGATGCAGCTGCGTGCCATAGCATTTCCCATTGACCAAGAGGAAAATCAGAATTTTTTCGACGCTTTTATTGCCACAAAGAGCCAGCATGGGGCCCATCTCCTTCCTAAAAGGTAATATTTTACCCATCTAATAATTTCTATCAACTAGATTATGGTTTAATATTACTCGTTGATACGGTTTTTCCGATGTGTTAGGTTGAGAAAATGATCACGAGATCGCACTTATTCTATCATTTTTGCAACTTTTGGCCCCCTTTTTTCTTTTCTGGGATCAAAGTTCTGCATATTTCCAAAGACTACCGTCAAATTGTCGTCAGGTTGAAGCTGCGCTTCTGGAATGCTAATCTTTTAGGGACACAGTTTGGCGGTTCGATCTATGCGTTTGTCGACCCTTTCTATATGATCATGTGGATCAAGAACCTGAGAAGCGATTTTGTCGTATGGGATAAGGCGGCGACAATCCGGTTTTTGAAGCCAGGGCGCACAGACCTCACTGCGGAATTTCATTTATCCGAAGAGGACGTAGCCGAGGTCAAGGCTGCAGTTCAAGAACAGGGTAAAATGGATTGGGTGCGCAAGGTGGCCATCCACAACAGCCAGGGAGAGGTTGTGGCCGAAGTGGAGAAAGTTATCTCGATTCAGAAGAAGCGCTGATTCCATCCAGAGTTGCGGGTTTTTGCCAGCAGTGGCCTTCTTGGGCCAAGAGCTCCTGAGCTTCCACAGGTCCCCAGGAGCCTGCTGTGTAATTGGGGAAGCAGGCTGGAGGGCTTTTTTTCCAGACATCCAGAATCGGGGTGAGGATTTTCCAGGCTGCCTCAACCTGGTCAGCGCGCATGAAGAGCGTGGCGTCCTTTTGCATGATGTCCAGGATCAGGGTCTCATAAGCCTCAGGAAGCTGGACCGAAAAGGCTTCGCTATAATCGAATTTCATCTCGACGGCGCGCAGGTGCATTCTCTGGCCGGGATATTTGGCCTGGAAACTGAGAACTATTCCTTCATCGGGCTGAATGGAAATGATGAGTCGAGAGGGCTTCCATTCGAGAGTAGCTTCTGGAGGGAAGGCCTGATGCGGGACGGCGCGAAACTGGATGGCGATTTCGGATGCCTGGCGCTCGAGCCTTTTGCCTGTGCGCAAATAGAAGGGGACATTCTGCCAGCGCCAATTGTCGACAAACAGTTTCAATGCCACAAAGGTTTCCGTCTGCGAATCAGGAGCGACTTTTTCTTCCTCGCGATAGGCTGAGACCTTCTTGCCATTGATGATGCCTTTCGCATATTGGCCTCGAATAGCATAATGAGAAACTTTCTCGAGTGGGATAGGCCGCTTCCAGATGGGTTCAAAAAGAGGATTGGCAAATCGGAAGGCCAGGATGTTCTGGACGGTCTCCTTTCCAAGATAGTGGTCGATGCGGTAAATTTGCGACTCGTCGAAACACTGTCCCAGAGTGCGGTTTAACTCCATGGCTGATGCCAGGTCATACCCGATGGGTTTTTCGACAACCAGCCGCGATCTCTGCTTATCCTGCGACAGACCTGCCTTATTCAGATGATGGGCGATGTCGCAGAACAGAAAGGGCGGGGTGGCCATGTAGAAAATGTGGTCCGCGTCGACGTTCCACTCCTTTTCAAATGCCTTAAGGTGCTTTGCCACATCTCTGTAAGTTTGTGGCTTGGCGAAGCCTCCCTTGAGGTAGTGCACGTGCTTGGCAAACTCATTCCAGCACTTTTTGTCCGACCTGGAAAATTGGGTCACCCCTTCATGCAGGTGCGAAGCAATTTTGGCGTCGTTGTACGGTTTCTGATCGACGATCAGAATAGCAAAAGAGGATGGCAGCTGTTTCTGGTAAAACAGATCATAGAGGGCTGGAACGACTTTGCGCCAGGTCAGATCGCCCGCACCGCCGAAAATGACAAAGTTTGTGGCATTTATTCCCATTGTGTATGAAACACTCCATTCGCGTCGATGCGTTCGTAGGTATGGGCTCCAAAAAAGTCTCTTTGCGCCTGGATGAGATTGGCTGGCAGCCAGTCGCTGCGGAAGGCATCGAGGTAACTCAAGGCGCTCATAAAGCCCGGGAGGGGAATGCCGGTTTGCACACCTTTGGCGATGAGACCGCGCAGATCCTCATCCGTGTGCATGATCTTTTCCGACATAATGGGGTCACCAAGCAAGTGTGGCAGCTCGGGATTGTTGCGATAAGCCTCCCGAATAGGCTCTAAAAGGGCGGAACGGATAATGCAGCCGCCTCGCCAGATCCGGGCGATTGTTTCGAGGTTAAGGCCATACTGGTATTTTTCAGAAGCCGCTTTCAGAACGGCCATTCCCTGGGCATAGACCACAATCATGGCCCCATAGAGCGCATGGGCCATCTGTTCGACAAATCCATTCTCCTTCAACGGTCTCACAGGCCGTTTCAGGGTTTTTGAAAGCAGCGTCCGCTGATTGTGCAGCATTGAGAGGTCCCGCATGTCAACGGCTATGTCGATGTTGAGATCGGGCACCTGCAGCTCCATGGCACTTTGGGAGGTCCACATGCCCGTTCCCTTCTGTTTCGCAACATCCAAAATGTCATCGATCAGCAGCTTTCCACTGATATCTCTCTTTTGAAAAATGTGTGCGGTGATCTCCAGCAGATAACTATTCAATTCTCCCTGGTTCCATTGATCATAGATGGCGTGCATCTTGCTCTCGTCAATTCCTAGACCTCTTTTCATCAGATCATAGGTTTCACTGATGAGCTGCATCAGACCATATTCAATGCCGTTATGCACCATTTTGACGAAGTGGCCTGCTGAGCTGGGACCGAGATAGTCGACGCAGGGATCGCCGTCGACTTTTGCCGCCGTCTTTTCGAAAAAAGGACTTATTCTTGCATAGGCCTCTTGCGAGCCTCCTGGCATCATGCTGGGGCCGTGGCGCGCGCCCTCCTCTCCGCCCGAAATGCCGACCCCTAAAAGATGGATTCCTTTTTTGGCCAGGTTCTGGATGCGAAGGTTTGTGTCTTTGAAGTAGGAGTTGCCTCCATCGATCAGGATATCTCCTTTTTCCAGATAAGGGAGCAGATCTTGAATGACTGAATCGACGGGATTGCCGGCTGGCACCATCATCATAATGGCTCTGGGAGTCTGCAAAAGAGAAACAAATTCCTTCAGATCGGCGGTTTCGAAGACACTCTGCTGCCCCTTTAAACCGCCGATTTTGCTCTTGTCCCGATCATACCCGGCGACGGAAAACCCCTGATCGGCCAGATTCAGGACAAGATTTTGGCCCATCACGCCCAAACCGATCATTCCAAGGTCGTAAATTATTTTCATCGCGACTGCCCTTTTTTCTCTATATGCAAAATAGCAGCAGAGACTTCACCCGTTTTTCTGCTGCAATTTTTCCAAATCAAAAATTAATTGCTTTTTTATTTTATTTTTACTATTGTTTTATTTAAAAAAGGTGTTATCAACCATGGATAAAATCAAATTCTTTACTCCTGTCTCTTACAACACTTGTAAGCAAGATGTCGGCTTCAAATTGACCCGGAAAGAGTGGTTTGCAGAAAAGGCGGACAGCTATTTTTATCTTGGAGGAAGGGTGGCTTACGTCCTCCCCAAAGAGGTAGAAGGGAAGAGCAGCGCGGTCGTTCTAAAGCCTGGGATGCGTCAGTCCGTCATTCGCCAAGCCATCATAGTGGCCAGCTATCTGACGTTGATTTTGCCTGTTCTTATGTTGGCCATCAAGCTGGCATGTCGTTTGACGCTGCAGTTTCATATCTCGCCAATCAGGCAAAAGCTGTTGGTTTCACCCCAGACGCTGGACAAGTTTTACGGTGCTATGCGCGGCGTCAGAAAGGAGATGCAGACCAATAAAGAGGTTCAGGCTGGTTACGGGGAGTATGTCGTCTTCCGTGAGACGGCTGCGGGCAAGCAACTGGTCGAGAAAGAGGTTTACGAAAGGGTCGATGCGGTTTTTAAACACTACACCCCTCATCGAAATCCTGCAGCTGGCCATTTGCCCGGACAAGAGCGCTACACACAGATCCGAAATCAGGTAAAAGCCATTTCTCCCGATTTGGAAGTCGCGTTTATTCCGCGCACTTTGCTTGAGTTGATCTTCTTGCGACAATGTGTGGAAGAAGATCTGACAAAGGGCCAAATCTGCCACATGCTCTCTCCGCACATGCGAAAACCAGCCGCGTTGGAAGCCTTGAAAAACAGAGTCTGCTGGCATAAATGCTACATTGACGAAGAACACACTGCTGCAAGCCAAGAAGAGAGGATCAAAGATGTCTCCTTCGCTTTCAACAATGCTCTTGTAAAGAAACTCCCATCAAAAGGCAGGCTGCTCAGTTTTGACTCGATTTCACTCCTCCTCAACGATCATCTGCGATTTTTTAGAGACCTCCACGAATCCAGTCGCACGGCAATGTCTGTGAAAGCTCATCGAATGGCCAACTGCAACTTCCCAGGACCTACGACTCAATTAGCTGTAGAATCATCCAGGGGACAGATTCGCTCCATGGGCATTAGCAATGAAGAGCAGGAAAGGATTGTGAGCAATGCGGTGACGTTGGAATGCAGTAAGGTAGCTGAGACTAGTCTGCTTGTCTACCGAGGTGGGAATCTGCAAGAAGATCTTCCCCAGCAGTATGGTGCTCCCTATAGTTTATCTTATGGTACCGGCCTTTTTGCTGGAGCGCTTTTTGATGGCGGGGCCACTGCTTTCCATTTTATGCGTCAAACGTCCAAAAATAATTGGCTAGGCAAGAGCCGGGAAGCCTATGCAGTTCCTGTGCCTTGCGACGAGCTAAAAACCTCTCCTGTGCACATTCCAGGAGGCTCAGTCGTTGAGCAAATCTCGGCGCATGGCGAGTGGTTTCATGCGCGCTCGAAATGTTGGAAGCTCTTGCGTCCTGAAGATGGCATCGGCGGGATTAACGGTCTGGGTAAAATTGCCTACCACAAACTGGCAGACACACTCAAGCATCCAACGGATGCTCTCCAGTTTTGCGAAAGGTTTAATGCCTTCAACCAGCGTGCAATTTCGCTGAAGAATTAAGATGTTTAATTTGAGGAAGAAATGCGAGGAAAGTTCCAGCTTCCCTTCACAAATGTCTTATAAAGTCCCTCAGCATTCGGGGTAAATTGCATATTTGCCTCGAACTCGCCTGAACCTTTTCCAAATTCTTTCGAATGCAGCCGGAATCTTACCAAAACCTGACCCTTTTCCTTTGAAATGATTCTGTTAGGCACCTTGGATTGCATCGAAATATCAAAGTGCCGCCCATCTCCCAGCACGAGTCGGTACATACCAAAGGAAATGGTATGGGTAGGATCGACAGGCTTTACCCCTTCTGGAGAATAAGACCCACCATAATATTTTTCAGCAGCATGATCGTTAAATACTAAAACAAATTCTGAGAATTTGGCGCAAACATCCAAAATTGAAATTGGTTGTACCCATTCGATAGTAGGTGTTATAATATTTTGACAATAAACCTGTTCGAGTTTTTAATGCTGATTGATTTTCGCTTTGAAGACCCCTATTATCGCGCCCAAGTACCAGAAAAAAAAACTACGCTAGCCTACTTTGGAACTTCAACAGCGAATGAACCGCGTACTGTTCAACGTGCAGGCGAAATAGTTTCCAGAATGAAAAATTCTGTCATAAACATGGGATTGTGCACGAATTGCGGGACGACGTCTGCGACCACGTTTCGATCAGGACCTGCCGGCCCAGATCCTTGTGCAATCGTTGCGGTTTGCGGTATGCCAGATCGCACCGGGAACAGGCAGCAGACGCTTTCATGCGGGATGTTGTGGAATCCGATACAGTTATGCAAGATGCAGTCGCTGCCCAACTCGATGGAAGACGCCGGATAAGACGGAAAAGAGCCTCAGAGGTTGAAATGTTGGCCATCGAAGACCCCAGGAGATTTGCAGATACCGCTATGCAAGATGAATCAGATGCCCAACCAGGCGGAAAACGTCGGATCAGACGGAAAAAAACCTCAGAGGTTGAAGGGATGGCCAGCTACCCTGCGCAAACTCACCTGGCAGCAGTTTCAGACATGCAGGACGTTGTAAATGCTCCACAAGGTGACCGGCAGGAAAGCTTTCCTGCGGCTTTGAAAGAGACAGAAAAGGATCCCCGAATGCAGATTAATCTTTTAGTACATGAAGAAAATTCTGATCCAAAAAGCTTATTCAAATATCTTTGAAAAATTCTCTCAGTAAATTTTAATTGATTAATCAACTAATTTATCTCTTCCAAATCTGAGCATATGCTTAAAGATATTGTGTTTTGAATTGGTTGCGGTAAATTGGATTTATAAATATAATTTTAAAATAAATTAACGGAGGTTGTCTATGATGCCGCGTGTAGATCCAGGAGAGTCGAACAAGAGGAAAGGGTTTCCTGCGGCTGCAGGTCATCCTCCTGCAGCTGTACCTCCAACAGCACTCAAAGTAGCTGCGGTGAGTCAGATGTCACATCCCTTCACCGCGCAAGATGCTGTCCCAATTAAAGTTGAACAAGTCGAAAAACCTGCGTTGAATGACCAGGAGATGGCTGACGAAGAGCAAGATGAACTCTACGTGGATGCAACTTGGATAAGAAAGCAGCTGTATGCCCAGGTGCAAGATGATGATCATCTAGTAGATGGCGATCTATTAAGCCAGCTTCCGAATGGATCAAAACTCGAGTGCTCTTGCAAAAATGGATTTCCGGACGGAAAGGCAGTTATCACAAATTCTAAAGACGGAAAGATTGATCTCACATTCTCCAAGGGGAAACCGCATGGGGAAGCACTTCAGACATTTCAAGATGGAAGAACAATCAAATTCACATTCAAGAATGGCCGGCGTGAAGGGGAGGCGATTGAAAAACTTCCCAATGGACAAACGAATATGTTTTTGTATCGCAAAGGAAAACGTAAAAATATATAAGATACGCAATTAAAAAGGGAAAAGAAGATGGAATGTAAGTATATTATGAGTATTGATGAGGCTAACTGTTCAAATCTTCTTACGCCCGTCCTGAGTACGTTGCCGCCTGTTGCAACGAGTGTGCATGTTTTCGCCTGTCTTCAGTTACAGCATTTGCCAGCATTTAAAGGTATCAAGATCACTCTTCTAGAGGCAGCCAAAGCGGTTGAGACTTCATCTACACGTGAAGACGCCAAGGCAGAATCTATCGTAGCTGAATACCTTGCAACAGAACCCAACGCTCAAGAGTCGCCCGAGCAATTTTTGGCTGAGTATCCAGAATGCAAAGGGGTATCGGACTGCTTTATCCCCAATGATGTCAGATTCGAACCTGATTTTCTAAGGCTGACCTCTACGATCGAGACTATTGCGGAGGGAGAGTTAAAGCTGCACATCTGCCTGACAAGCCCGATTAAAAGTACTATCCGCTTGCATATGCATCAAAAGGGAAAGATGGGTTGGGGGCAAGCCCAGCATCGGGATGGCACGCATTTGGCCTTTTGGATCCAGGGTGGGAAGCGCCAGGGAGATGCCCTGGAAACGCGGCCTAATGGATCAAGACTGAAATTCAGTTTTCAGGAGGATGTCCCTGAAGGCTCTGCTTCGGAGCAACTTCCTGGCGGAATGAGTCTCTCGTTTCTATTCAGGCGAGGAGTGCGTCAAGGCAGCGCTGTTTTAGAGACCCCAGGTGTCAAAAAACTTAGATTTTCTTACTCGGATGGCGCTGCCAGTGGGGACGCAACAGAGGAATATCGTTCTGGCAAAACCATTCAATTTCGTTTTCAGCGCGGCAAACGCGAGGGGGGAGCGAAGTTAGTGAGCAAAGACGGAACAGAGCTCCTATTTACCTATCAGGGTGGCAAGAGGCATGGCAAGGCTCTTCAAAAGGCGCCAGATGGCTCAAGTTGTATTTACAACTATGAGGCGGGAGTGGTCCTGGGAAAGGCGGTTGCGACCATGTCGGATGGCAGGAAGATTACGTATTCGCTGGTAATGGGTAAGAGGAGTGGAGAGGCAGTAGAAATCATTCCTGGGGGATTTACGCTTGTTTTTAATTATCACAAAGAATCCCGGGAGGGGCCTGCGACTCTGAAGTTCGAAAAGGGAGGGGCACTGACTTTTGGATATCAAAATGGGATTCCTTCTCGCGAAGCGACCGTCCTTGGCGACCCTTTGAAGACCATTCAGTGTACGGATGAAGAGAAAAACCCCTTGCAGTTTTACAAGGATTATCTTTCCCGTTCTATTTTTGTGCCCGACTGATCTATTTAAAAACAGTCTTTCAACGCAGCCTGAGCGGCGTAGTAACCGCACATTCCGTGGACTCCTCCTCCAGGGGGTGTGGAAGAGGAACAGATATAAAGGCCTTTTCGAGGAGTGGAATAGGGCTTATACCAGCCGTTAGGACGCGTAAAAAGCTGGCCGATATCCTGCACACCTCCATTGATATCACCCCCGACATAATTGGCATTATAGGCTTCAAGTTCCAGCGGAGATCTTGTACTGCGAGCCAGGATACAATCACGAAAGCCGGGTGCAAAGCGCTCAATCTGGGATTCGATGATTTCCGTCATATCCTTGGTTGATCCATTGGGAACATGGCAATATCCCCAAGCGGTATGCTTGCCCAATGGGGCTCGCGACAGGTCAAAAAGACTTTGCTGGGCAATCAGGACAAAGGGTTTTTGGGGATGTTTTCCCTGCCAGACTAATTTTTCAGAAGCGGCGATTTCTTCCAAAGTTCCCCCAAGATGCACAGTTCCTGCCTGCAAGCATTCTTTCGCTTTCCAGGGGATGGGACTGCTCAGGGCCCAATCGATTTTGAAAGCAGCAGGACCGTAGCGGTACTTCTCTAACTTGCGCCTGTAAGAAGATGTGAAGGAATCTCCTGCAAGCTGCAGGAGCTGCCTGGGCCCTATATCGCAGAGAACAGCTTGAGAGTGAGGGAGCTGATCCATCTGATCAATGCGCATCCCTGTCACAATTTTGCCCCCAAATGAATAAAAAATAGCGGCCAGCGCATCGGCTATCTTTTGGGATCCACCCTGAGGAAATGGCCATCCGACAGCATGTCCTAAAATTCCAAGTGTAAGCCCAAATCCAGCTGTCAGCCTTTTATCCAGAGGTAATATGGAATGGGCTGCAAGCCCTGCAAACAATCCTCGTGCCCTTTTGGTCTTAAAAAGTTCTTGAGACAAATGATAGGCAGATCGAACGGCACGCAAGGCAAAGCGTCCCATGACAATAGGATGCCGCGGCACATGTAAGGGAGCTAAGAGATCGGCGCCAAGAGAATTCCAGTGGGTCACAAAAGGCTCCATCAGCTTGCGATAGGCAGCTCCATCGCTTTTGAGATGTTTGCATGTGGCATCTAAGGAACGCTCCAGAAGGACGGCTGTGCCATCGTCAAAGGGATGTGCGAGCGGTGCTGGAGGATGAATCCAGGCAAGACCAGCCTTTTCAAGCGGCAAGGT
>JAJFUZ010000083.1 GCA_021372155.1 Parachlamydia sp.
CGGACCGCCTGGACAAGGCCTTGGAAGGCATAGTTGAAGCTCTGGAGCAGCGTCGTCTTGCGGCCCTCGCGAGCCATGCCCGGCCCTCCCGAGTGTCTCGATATCGTGTGGTTTCCTGTCAGCTTCCCTGAGAGGGCGCGAACCGCCGCACCAGGGGCTCAAGTTCTTTCAGCAGCACCTGCTCTCCAAGGTGGAGCTGAAAGAGGCGGAATCGGTCCTCGCTATAGCACAGGCGGAAGTGGCTCTGGCCCAGCTGACCATCGCCAGGACGGAAATCCGCGCCGGCTACGGGGGGAAGATCGCCAGCGTTACCATCCGCCTCTACGAGTATCCGATCGAGTACAAGCCCATGCTCGCCTACATGAACGACGAAAGCATCATCGCCAAATTCCTGATCCCCTCCTCCCTGCTTAAAACAGTCCAGCTCGGCCAGATCGTCTATATTATTATCCTTGATGCCAACGAGATTGTGACGGCAAGAATCATCCGCATGGCACCCGATGTCAATCCCACCAGCGGAACGGTCAAAGTGGAAGCAGAATTTGCCAATCCCGACAGCCGCTGGAAAAGCGGGATGGCCAGCTTCGCCTCCTTTGATCGCAAGGCGCTCATGGCGCAATATCCCCTGGCCGTCCTCCTGCCTGAACCCGAACGTGAAAGAGCGCCTCATAACAAGGAGGAACCATGACACCATCGGATAAAGCCGCCTACCAGGGCGCCATTCAGGCCCTCGGGCTTGCCCAGCGTCTTACGCTGAAGGCAGTGTCTGCTAAAGATCTTCAGTCGCTGATCTTTATCATTCTCAACGATACCTACCACCTCTTCCCTTACGATAGAGCAGTCCTCTGGCGCTTGACGGCTCAAAAAGCCGAGATGCTGGGCGTCTCGGGCCAGGCGACATACACCACCTCCTCTGAGCTTGTGAACAATTGGAAAAGCCTGCTGGCAGCTTTGCCAAACCCTAGCGAGGCGAAAATCCTGACTGCCACAGATTTTCCCCAGCAGATAAGCGCCTGGAACTTTGTCCAGCCGAAAACGCCCATGAAGGTGATGTGGGTGCCGATCCTGAGCAGTGCCGAAGAGACCGTAGGAATCTGGTTTGAACGCTGGAATGAGCCGCAGGAGGCGCCGGCCATGCAGGAAAATGCCAAGGTGCTCATCGACCACCTCATTCCAGGCTATACTGCAGCGTGGGAGCAGCGCACATCGCATCTTCGGTTTCGACGTCTTAAAGATCAAATGAATCGCAACTTTCTCGGCACCCTCGCGGTTCTTCTGCTGCTCAGCCTGTTTGCCGTGCGCATCCCCCTGCGGGTGACAGCGCCCTGTGAAGTGGTCGGGAATGCTCCCTATGTCGTCACGGCTCCTCAAGAAGGGATCATCGAAGCGATTGCCGTCCAGCCTGGTCAGCGTGTTTCCAAAGGGGATGTGCTCTTTACTTATGACAGGCGCATTCCGCTTCAGGACTTGAAGGTTGCTCAAAAAGAGGTCGCCGTCCTGCAGGCCGAAGCCAATCGCCTGATGGCCATGGGAGTCGACGATAATCAGGCAGTTGCGGAACTTTCGATTGCCAGGCTGAAGCTGCAAAAAGGCGTCGTCGATCTCGACTATGCCCAGCAACGCGTCGGACAGTTGACCGGAACATCCCCGGAAAATGGCGTGGTCATTGTGGAAAAACCTGATGAGTGGCGTGGCAGACCTGTCAAAATTGGCGAAAAGATCATGGTCGTCAGCAACCCCTCTGAAACAAAAGTGCGCATCTGGGTTCCCGAAAGCGACAACATCCATTTCAACCGCACCGAGCGCATCACAATTTTTCTTAATCCAGACCCAACCCAAAGCTATGCCGCCAGGCTCACCTACCTTTCTCCCGAAATCACCTTGACCGATCAGCGCATTCCAAGCTTTTTAGCCGAGGCTGAATGGGCGGAACAGCCCAAAAATATGCCGCTGGGAGTCAAGGGCACCGCGATCCTCTATGGAGATCGCGTCAGCCTCTTTTATTACATCATGCGCAAGCCTATCGCCACGCTGCGCCGTTTCACAGGGATATAACTAAGGGATATAACTATGCGCATCATCCTTTGCATCCTATTTTGCAGCCTTATCGCTACTCTTGCCGCCAAGACGATTGT
>JAJFUZ010000088.1 GCA_021372155.1 Parachlamydia sp.
CGGATCAATGGACTGGGCTGTCCCAGACAATGTCAAGTTGCCATACCGCAGCGCTCCGTAGGCCCCTGTGGATCTAGCAAAATAACCGCTCGCCGCTGAAGAGTCGATGTACTCATAACAGCTGGTGGCCGTCGCACCCGCCGCCCCAAATACAAAGGCGCTATCACCCTGTAAATACCGAGAAGAAATCGAATTGTATGTACAAGTTCCGTCTGTTAAAATGATATTATCACTATTAGAACTAGAAAAAACGTTCAGGTCGCTGGAACAATTGACGTGCGTAACAAAATTTAAATTTGCCTTGCTCGCGTTCAAACAATTTAAATTGCATCTCGCAACAGAAATATCTGTGTAGCTAGCATAAACACAATCGTCAGCGGTTCCAATCAGGCTATCTTGTAAATCTAACACGCAATCGCCGGCTCCCGAGCCTGTGATTGCAATTCCGCGGCCACTGAGGATGGCGGAACTGATCTGACAATCTTTAAAAGAGGCGCAATTTCCGGCAGCGTTGCCAATTGTCCAAACATTTCCAGCAATCGCCACAAACTTGATCGCTTGTAAAAAGATCGAACCTGTTCCGGTAAATGTTTGATTTCCAATGATCGTAACTGTTGGGCTGCAAAACGTTCCGGAGATAAGATTTGCCGCGGCCTCTACTGTGACATTCGATGGCCAAGAAATGCTTTCGGAATACGTGCCGGGTTGAATGTAAATGGTGGCGGGAGAACCGGCCGCCGCAACAGCTGTTACAGCACTCGCAATGGTGGAATAACTCGCTCCCGCATCGGGTCCCACGACATAGCGTGTGGGGCCAAAAAGAAATGTGCTATTCGTTCGCCCCATGTTTTTTACCTTAATTTACGTCTAATAGTCCAACGAACGATAGTGCTTCCCAAGTCGAGTTAACCGACGTACAGATGAGAGAGATCGTATTGCCAAGATTGCTGAAAACTGTTGCGACAGTCCCTCCCAAAGAGCTCAGCTGATCTCCGACTCGAATTCGCTGTGTTCCCGCCATTGTAATTGTCCAAGAAGTTCCGCCATTTAGCATCAAAATGATTTCATCTCCAATGGCCGAAGCGACTGGAAGAGAGAAGGATTGTGCACCGGCAGTGATGATATAGCCATTGTTCGAAGACAAGGGGCCGCTGATTGCATTATTATTCCAGGTAAGCCCCGTGGAAGATGCGCTAATCGTCAGTGTATGCGTCGCGGGATCGCCGACAACAGTCGCTCCCGAACTGCCAATAAAATGAACCGTTCCCGCCGTGCTTGGAGTAACAAACCCACCGGAATTTCCAATCAAACCCTGTATCGCAGTAGGAACAAAAGGGGAGCAGTGGGACATTATTATCACTAAAATAATTAGTCGCGACTATATTAAAAACTAAACCGATCGTCAAAACTATTATTTAAATATTTGATGAACCAACTCAAATAAAGAACGTATTCGTGTAACCGTTACACAGGTTGGGTGGGCGAGTCGTCAATGATCTTTTGGAGACGTCGCACGATAGCTTCTAAGCTCATCCGATGAGCACTTGTGAGATCTTTTGTGGGCAGAAGAGAGCTGTGATGTTCCAAAAGACGCAGAGTTTTGTGGATACAAGGCGCTTGCACAGAGCTTGTTGTATCAAATTCGGAACGAATAATCGAGAGCAATCGCTGCGCTGGTTGGTTGGCATGTTCTCGAACAATTTTGATCTTGCTGTCGAGCGAACCTCGCTTTGATGCGAGAATATAAACAGCTTTGGCTGGCATTCCTTTCAAATTTGCGCGCAACTCTTCTGGAAAAGATAAATAGAGATCGTGAAAAGCTAAATAATTATATCCCGTTTTAAAAGAACCAAACGTCATTTCTAACCAACTGCGAAAGCTCTTTTCCTTGTATTTTCGAAAAACGTCCCGCGCCTGCGCAATGCGCTCGCCGATCAGCACGAGCTCCTGCTTTTTAATCGCGCGAACTTCTTTCGTTATGTTGGAGATTTTTTCTATATCGACAATAATCCCATCCTCTGAAAAGTTGCTAGGATCATGTCCGTCGATCAAAAGAAGCTCAATCGCTTGCTGCTCTTGAACATTTAGCTCTTGCACAGCAAACAGCGCCTGAAACGCATTGACCATCGAAACAGTCGCAGAATTTGAAACTTTCGTTTTTTCAAGAAAAGAAGCTGTGAGTTCATTAATTTTTGTCATTTCGGCTAATCAGTTCGTTTGTTAATGATTTATAATCACAAGACGCCCGTGAATTCGGGTCGGTAACAATCACTGGTTTTCCCTGAAGAATCGCTCTGTTTACGGCGATGTCACGCCGAATTTTTGTTTGAAAGAGGCGGTTTGGAAAAACCTGTTGTATGGCATTGAGAAATGCATTATTCGCAGCGCCTCGTTCGTCCCAGAAAGTGAGAATCACTGACGTGCTTTGCAGGGGATGCCGTTCCTCTAGCGAAACGTGATAATCTTTCAACCGATTCATCGCTAAAATGGAATATGGCTCTGGAACAGCGCAAATAATGCTCTCCTGAGCGGCATAAAAAGCGGATTGCGTTAACCATCCAAGCGATGGCGGCGTGTCGATAAAGCAAAAGTCATACGGAAGGTCTTTTAGGGCCGCTCGAAGACGTTCGTGAGCATAGAAATCCGAAACAAGAGGAGCGCTGGACTCAACGCCATCCAAAAACACGTTCGCTGGGATAAGGTCGAGATTTGGGATGCATGTAGAACAAATGACCTCCTGTGTAGTCTTTTTTCCATGCAACACAGAAACCATCGTGCCCAGTTGATCGGGACCAACGCCGAGACCGATCGATAGATTCGCTTGGCTATCAAAATCCACCAGCAACACGCGCTTTGCATGGAATGTGGCGAGACACGCGCCGATGTGAAGGACAGACGAGGTCTTCGCCGTTCCGCCCTTGAAAGAACAAAAGACATACGTTTTCATACAGTGTCTCTAAAATCCTATCGTCAATCGAAAAAATGGGCCATAGAGAGTAAGGCTGCTTTCTTTTTCTTGCGTAATGCTACTAAACCACGTCATTCGCATTTGTTTCGTCCAACTTTGGGCTTCCCACCCCGCTTCAATTTCATAGGATCCTCGATTTTTTGTTATCCATTTTTTATAAAGCCTGGCCTGAATTTGCCCGAGAGAGAACAGCTGGCGTCCGGACGTGCGAAAAATGCTAGCTTCAAGATCTTCTGAGCAGTCAACCGAGGCTGTAAAATCAGTATGCTTTGTCGAAGAGCGAAATCTTCCCGACATAAGAGCTGCGGATCCGCGAATCATTAGCCCTATTTTCTTTGGAAAGGCAAATCTCATCAACACGCCAATCGCAGGTCCTGCTCCCCACGTATTGCAAGTCCCGATGATCTTTTGAGCCGACACAAATGGAGAATCGGGATCTGGAATATAATACTTCTTGTATTTCACGTCTACTCGTTGCCGCACATAGCTTCCACTGATCCCTAAAACAGGATAGATGCTCAAGGAACGACCGCAGTGAATGGGGCGCTTGATCTCCAGATCTAGTTGATCGACATCACAATGCCACTTCCCTTTTACATACCCACACTGCGCTTGTCCATAAGGTAAATACGTCGCATTATTCAGGCATGCAAATAGACATTGATTATCATCCGTGTATTCAACAGAGTTTGGTCTTGCGCAATAATTCATGAAAAGAACCCCCAACTCTACTTTGTCATAAGAAATTGGAAAATCAAGGCCCACTTTTCCGCCAAATCGATAGTTAAACTGTTGGTTGATGGATCTTCCAGGCGGTGAAAAATCATACGTGTTGGTTTCTGCATACCGAAGGCCTTCTTCCACGGCTTTTAACCACACGACTTCGCCAAAGACGCGATAGCGCTCGCGAACCGCTTTATTTTTAAGTAATTTTTCTCTCGCATACACAGGCGCTGGGGGTAAAAAATCATACGCGTTGATTTTTGCATATCTGAGGTCTTCTTCCACGGGCGCTACGAGTTGATGGGTCGATGGCTCAGCAACACGCGCCCAAGCAAGCGAATGGCGCAAGGTCCAACTCTTGTCAATGCAAAATCGCATGATTTGAAGTGTTTTTTCTCTCATGTACAAGGGTGGCAAATTGACAACACTCGCCCAAACGAACGAATCGTGCAAAGCCCAATCCTTGTCAATACAAAGCCGCATGATTTGAAATGTTTTTTCTATCACATCCATAGGCGTTTGTTGCTCTTCCGCTATCAGCAGCTCGATAACACTCGCCCCATCCAAACAAAACGCAGGCGCCAGGGGTGTCCAAACAAATAAACTGCCTAAAATCCAACCACTGACAATGCAAAATCGCATTAGACAGAAACCTTATTTTTTACTTTGGCCTTTAGAGATTCCAACAATTCAAAATCCTCTATAGACACAATAGCCGCCACCCTTTTACCTTTGCGCGTCAAAGCAACCCTTTTCCCAGCATAGGCAACTTGATTCACCAGATCTGTCAAAGTTTTACGTGCGCGAGAAAAAGGAACCGTTTCCATACCAGCATACCTCTTGTTCTAGATAAAACACTTATATCATCATTTGTACATATGTATATATTTTCATCAAGCTTTCTCTGCCCAACCAAAGCCTCTTGTTTCGAAATAAAAAATAGTTTATACACACTCATGGCCACAGTTTCTTGTGGTTATGTTAAAAATTTGAGAATGTATAACTATGTCTGATAAATTGGTTAGAATGTCCATTGACATATGCTCTAAAGAGCATAAAAAAATAAAAATGATCGCTGCAATGCAGGAAACCTCAATTAGAAAGTTTGTGATTGAGTGCATTAAAGAAAAAGTTGCATTTCTTTCAGAAAAGAAATTGTTGAGGCAAAGAAAAACTTCTACATAAATTCATTTGAATTTGAAATCTGATGACTATCTATCTTTTGATAGTCATCAGACAAACTCTGAGAGAAAACAGAGGCGATTTCATTGTGTTGTGAATCAAGATCGATTTCTTTAAATACGGACCGAAGTACAAAACTTCTCATTGTTTCTCCGTGCAATGTGCTAGCCATTTTTAGACGCAAATGATCTTCTTTGCTCATATCGATCGTTAGGCGAGACTCTAGTTTCATAAGCCCTCTGCAGACACACCATTCGCATGATATGAAGAAAATCATTCTTTACCAAGTTTTTATTTGAAGAATTGTCGGATTTTCTGTACACATTGAAAAGCCCGTCAAATCGGGTATAATTTATAAAAAGAGAGCATATGAAATATATTCAGATTAACCAAGAGATCGAAAGAATCCTTTCAACAGTTTGCGATGCCGCACTTAAAAATAGCGGCATATGTCTATTAGATATGGTTAATCAACTCTACGCATCGATTAAAAACGAACAGCCAACCATAGATTGATAAAAATAATATAACTCGTTTATGTGTTTGGATTTATCTGGGGTTTTGAGACAATACCATCAAATCCAAAACCCCCGAAAATTCGACTGCATAACCTTCTCAACAGTCGTTTGACCATTTGCGTTAAAAATTTTCTCGGCTCCGTTGTATTCGGCTGATTGGTCCTAACTCTTGCAAAATCTTGTGAGCAACATCTGTGATGTCAATTTTTTGTGTCTTATCGGACTGTCCTCGAATTGAGATTGTACAATTAATAGAAGATTGCATTAGTAAACTCATGGGAATAACACGAGAACGATGATTGCTCATCTCGGTATTGACTACGCTCCATTCGTCATGTCCTACCTGGCGCCGTATTTCATTAATGATGGAATTTTTGACTTCAACTGCAATTTGACTTGCTTTTTCTTCGTCTTTGAATAAATCGAAGTCTATTATGCAATACAATGAAAGAAACAGTAGTTTACAGTCTTGGCTATCTGTATATTCAACTGGTGGTTCCAATCCATCAAGATTCTTTAGAACATCCGTCCACTGCATTGGATCCAGGCAATCATTCGGAGACATATAGAGCAATGGCCTTGATTGTCTTTTGAAGAATATTCCGCAGTGTTTAGCTAGTTTTCTTATGTCATACATAATGCAATTAGTATTATTGCCAAAACGATCTTCGTCTAATGGTTCAGTGCCTGCAATTCTAATAATCGGAGAGTGAAATGGATCGGATATTGCCTTAAATAAACTTCCAATCCACGTAAAGAGAGAATCTCCCAAAAGATTAAAAGAAACTGCGTGCGTTTCTTTTGCTTGAGAATAGACTTCTTCCAACATTGACTCTACAACGGATCGATTTCTTAACCATGTGGCGCTCTGCCGTTGAATTTGCAAGTTATCTTTAAATTTGACTATTTCTATTTGCCCTGGGCCTGTGGTTGACGATTCGCCGCGAAGTCCGATATGTGCATATCGTTTAAATGGAATGCCGTTTTCAAGTCCTTCGATGGCAATCATTGCGTGTCCGGCATGTGACTTTCCAGCACTGACTAAAGTTATTCCCCAAACATCGCTATCGATTATTTTTGTTGGGTCTAATTGGCTTTTGGCTGTTATTTTATTTAGGCGAATTGACGGAATTTCGTCATTTTCTATCAGTTCGTCAGTTTTAAAATTGCGAATAAAAGACAGTTGATCTTGAAGCGAAAGGCTTTCCATAATTCCACGAAAATCAAAATGATAGTAATTAGGCCCGAAATCTCTTAAGTAAAAAGAATAGACCGGTTTCCCAAAACAACGAACGGGATTAATCAGCCAAAAAATTCCATTAGAAGTGCGGAATAAGCAAACATCTCCAAAAAAATTGTCTTGCCATGAGTCTGAAAATTCCCATAACACCTCTCGCTGGGCGTGATCGATTTCAACCATTTCTTGATGCTGACAGGGCAATATAGCTGTGAAATAGTTTTTTAATGGGGACTTTAGATTTTTATATTCGAAAACAATAAATTGTTCGTTATCAGTTGGTTTAGGATTGCCACTGCGCGCTAAAAGCACTTCTGTAGCTAAAAGCTGTTTAATGTAATTAATTTGGGTTTCTCTAGGAAAGTGGTTAGAAAAATTCACTGGAAATCGCGTTATTTTGGAAGTCATTTCATTGACGATTTGCCATACAAGTTGACCGCCCATCTCTAAAACACTAATTGCATAGCCATTGATTGCTGGGAAATTATTCAAAACGGGAATTGAATCGAGTTCTAATTTTTCTTTAATCAGAAATTCTAAATCCGGGGATTTTTGTGTATTTAAAAATGGAATAACCGGATTAAGGTTTTTTCTTTTTAACGACTTGATGAATTGAATCGCATCAACTTTGGAGTTGGGGATGTCAAAAATCTTTATTTTTTCAGCATTACAAGTAACTACACATGTCAGTGTCCCTGTGTTCGACAGCACATCAGGCCAATTGCCGAGAAGTTTAATGTTGCTTTCTGTAGTTAGAGTCCAAATATGAAAGCAATCTAAAAATTTTATGTTTCCGTTGGCAAAAATTATTGGATGCATCTCTTTCAGCCCATTTGCGTATTGATCAACGCTCGTATTAGTGGGAATTGGCAGGGGAACGATGCGTATAGTTTTTTTGTCAAATAGTACTTCTACTTGTAGCTTTTTTTGGTGTCTTAATAAGCAAATGGTTTTTTTGCTCAAAGTCCATGTATGAATAAGCGAAAAAAGACCCGTGGCGGTGGCCGTGTTTATGCCATCGCATGCTTGAAGGGGTGTCTCCTTATAATCGTCAACATCTTTATGTTCATTAACGCTTACATCAAGGGGCAGTGATGGGCGAATATGGCCAATAGTCATAAGGTTCTCAACATTTCAATAAAGCGCATGATTTTTCTACTGCCTTTTGTGTTACCTCTGCCAATGTATTGACGCATTTTTCTGTTGATTCGATGGATTTGGGAACCAATGTTTTTGTACTTTGCGCAGATTCAGCGACAGCAATATTAATAATCGGGTCTCTAATCGAAGAGGGAATGCTAGAACACGATTCCTTCAATTTTGTTCGTACCTCTGTTGATGCAACATCTACTTGGTCATCAAGTATTCGCGTCAACATTGCGCGATTGTCCTGGGATAAGCTCCATGAGCCGCTTACTTCTACAGAATTAGAAACTTGACTCGTCATTTTACACCTCTTAGGTTAAGTAAAGAAAAACCATACACAAATTTAAAAAAAAGAGTCTATAAAAAATATTTTGCCTTGATCTTGGATTTGGTGGCCCTCCTTGTTATCACTTCTGATACGGCGCATTCTCGTGTGTATCGGCATTAAACATTTCAATCTTTACTGCTACAGAATGCGAAGTTTGGTAATATTCGCATAAATTAACAATGGGCGTTTTCAAATGGAAACCAACGCGTACTTATTATTCACCCCGAATGGAAATGTGCAGCCACTTCAAGACAAATTTCGCGAGCTGGGCGGATTTTACAATGGGTTGGGATACGCCTTTCCATCAAAAAGCGAACCGTTTTTAAAAGAGCTGGTCGCTCGCCTACCAAAAGCGAAAATACATAAACTTCCTCTGGGCGAAGGTCAATCGTTCGCTGCATTTCAACAAACGCACAAAGCGTCCTTTTTCCAGTCCGAATTAATCAAAATAAACAAAAAGCTTACAAGCATCGGAAGTGAGCTTGGTCTTGATGATGTTTCAGAAGACAGCGTTATCGCCGCCTCTATTTTAGACAGTCAAAAGCAAACGACACTTGAGCTGCTTCAAGAGCGAGCGCAATTGACGCAAGCACTAGAGTGGGCTATCGGAATGGAAAAGACACTGACAGCCACGGGCGTTACAAACAGGCCAAACCTGCGTTTTATCTCGGAACTCGAAACAAATTATCTCGAACGCGACGCGCCGCCAAAGCCGCGCTTGCTTTATTGGACAGACAACACGGGCGCCAAACAAACATTTCTACATTCTGGGATTGTGGCCGCTTTGATTGCCGCTGGCGGCGTTGGCAAAACTCACATTCTAACGCAACTCGCATTATGTGCGGCGCTTGGTTTGCCGTTCCTGGGGAAGTTCGAATTTGATCGCCCGAAGAATGCCTGTTTAATCGTCGGCGAAAATGACGACGCCGACATGCATCGACTGTTGCAAAAAACACGAAAAGCGCTAGAGAAATGGGCTGTTGAAAACGAGAAAAAATCACACGACAAGATTCCTGTCTATCACGACAAGCTGCCGTTCGAATCTGCGGCCAAGCGACTGATCGTTCATACGGTTCACGGTGCCGCAGCGCAATTCCTAAGTGAAAATGGATGCGAGACAGAATTTTATGGCGACCTGCTACAGGAACTAAAGACTAAAGAACCAGAAGGCGGTTGGGATTTAATAATTCTAGATCCATTGTCGAGATTTGCCGGACTGGAAACGGAGACAGATAATGCAACCGCTACAACATTTGTTTCCAAACTAGAGAAGTTAAGCAAAGAACTAAAGGGCAAACCTACCGTGATGATAAGCCACCACAAGAGCAAGGCGGCGATTGGATCTGCTGACGTAAATCAAACGGCGGGACGCGGATCTAGCGCAATTACCGACGGTGTGAGATGGCAGGGGGATTTGCGACGAGATCAAGAACCGGGAAAAACAATTCTTGAAATTACAAAGACAAATTTCACAGCCTACCTACCAAAAATGATACTCGAGAAAGGACCAGATGGAACGCTTCTGTTTAGCAATTTCGAAGATAAGAAAACTGGAGCTAGAGAACAGATATCCACTAACAGCAAGAGATGGGGATAATCAATGGGAAGAAGAAAACAAAACGCCCCCGATGACCTAGATGAACTGTTAATCGCAGCACAAAGAGCCCGGTCAAATACAGATAAAGCCATCGCTAATCTGCCTTCCGTGCCGAGATCAAAGAGGGTAATGGAATTTGCGCAATTTCACGGAGCTATCAAATATCGCGAATTACGGGAACTAATAACGGCCATGACAAAAAGCCGCAAACTCGAAGCCGATTTTTGTCGAATTGCCACAGAAAAACTACCGTTCAAGCCTGACAACTGGACTCTTTTTGCCATAGACCCCCCCGCAGACAAAATTTTCCCGTGGCTAATCCCCGAAACATTAGAACCTGGGCGCGGGCTGGTTACTAGACCCGAAGAACTCCAAACACTACTAACACAAGATGAAGAATCTCAACAACTCTATGAAGCATTTAAGGCGAGTTTTAAATATGAAAGTCGCCTAGCCGACAAGCCTTCGAACTGGATACGAGAACAATTCAAAAACGGATCGCTCGAAGCAAAAATAATTTCCTTCAAAAACAAATTTTCGAAGAAAACGAGAATCTCAAAGGCACTTATTTCAAATTTTGTGAATCCAGCCCAAGCTCAAATTGTAAAAGAAGAGGGGGGATTGCCGGCATTAAGCGTCGGTGAACGAGAAGCCATGCAGTTTCTTCTGTGGAAAATCGATAGCATGTCAAAAACTGAAC
>JAJFUZ010000187.1 GCA_021372155.1 Parachlamydia sp.
CGCAAGACAGGATGTTTGACAGACAATCATTAACAAGGAGAAGAACATGCAACCAGTAGGACTACAACCTGGTAATCCCCTATCCATGAAGCCTGAACAAGCGGTCAGCGTGGAAGGGAAAATGCGACCAGGCAAATCCAGCGTGGTAGGCTTTTTGGGCCTAACGGATAGTTTAGTGGAGTGTTGTCGCCAGGACGCGCAAATGTTAGCAAGATTAAACATTACCTATAAGCAGATTGCAGACAAGCTGGAAGGCTTGGTTTTTAGAACAGTGAGATTAATGAATGAAAGCAAAAATTTTAAATCCCCTGCTCTACTGGATGGCAGATTTCGCGTGATGTTGGAATCCTCCGGTGGCCATCAGGATTGTCCTTTTCCTTGCAATTTCAATGCCTGGAATTTAGGTTCCTGGGATTTGACTGTGGAAAATATCCAGAGTGGAAAAAAAATGGCATTTCCCGGTCTGATCGTTCACTTGATCCGCGAACATGGTTTTTTTGAGGGAGATACCTCCTATCGCCTGGATCCAGCGACAGCATGCTCTGTTTTAGAACTCAAAAGCGGGGAAGACTACACCCCAAAAACAGTGCACAACTATCGGTATCGGCAGCTGAGCTATACCGACCGATCAGAAGAAATCGAGGAAATCAAAAGCAAATGGCTGAGGATACTGGAAACAATGCAAGTGGGTGAAGGAACGTATATTTATCTTGTTGAAGTCCTGCCTGACCCAAAAAATCCTTCGGAAATTTCGAGAGACGGCAAAACTTATAATGCCAGGTTGTATATCCATAATACAACCGGCGAAACATTACCCGATGAAGCAAATGTCTTCGGAATAGAGCTGGATACTCTTCACAGAGCTTCTCGTAGGCGCGATTTTCTCACCTATCAGATATTGCCCTTAACAAAGCATGTTTTAAACCCACAGGATAGAATAGCGTGATGCTCTCCTGATCCTGTTTTGAAAGGCCCGATTTCTACAATCGGGCCTTCTCATTTTATGCCCCGACCTTCTGCTTCTGCTCTTTGGGCTCTTTGGTGATGGGGAAGACCTCCTGATCGACAAAGCTGAGATGGTCTCCTTCCGCCACGACGAGGCAGCGGCGGCCCTCTTCGGGATGTGACAGGACCTTCTCGGCGAGAGGATCCTCTAAATACTGCTCGATCGTGCGGCGCAGAGGTCTTGCGCCCATTTCGGGCTGGAATCCCTTGTCGACGAGGAAACTCTTGGCGCTTTCGTCGAGTGTGAGGTAGATCTGGCGCTTGTTGAGGCGCTGCTGAACCTTCTTGATTTCGATCGCAATCACTTGCAGGAGGGCTTCTCGGTTGAGCGGACGGAAGATCACGGTGTCGTTGAGGCGGTTTAAGAACTCCGGTTTGAAGTGCTTCTTGACGGCCCCTTCGATCTTTTCTTTGATGTGATCGTAGTCCAGAGAACCTTCCTGGGCGCCAAAGCCCACTTCAGAACTTTTCTTGATCAGGTCGGCCCCCAGGTTGGAGGTCATGATTACGATGGTATTTTTGAAGTCGATTTTGCGGCCGAAGGCGTCGGTCAGGCGGCCTTCTTCCAGAATCTGGAGGAGGATATCCATGACATCGGGGTGGGCCTTTTCGATTTCGTCAAAAAGGACGACTGAGTAGGGGCGCTGGCGCACTTGCTCGGTGAGCTGTCCGCCCTCTTCATGACCCACATATCCCGGAGGCGAGCCTGTCATGCGGCTGACGGCGAACTTCTCCATTTATTCGGACATGTCGACCTGGATCAGGGCATCATCGCCGCCGAACATCTGGATGGCCAGCTGTCTCGCAAGCAGCGTTTTGCCTACGCCTGTGGGCCCCAGGAAGAGGAAGGCACCGATGGGGCGCTTGGGGTCTTTGATGTCGGCGCGGCTGCGGCGGATGGCGCGGCAGATCGTTTTGATGGCGTCATCCTGGCCGATGATATTTTCTTTGAGGATCTCCTCCAGCTTGAGCACCTTCTGGGTCTCACCCTCTGTCAGTCTGCTGACAGGGACGCCAGTCTGCTTGGCGACGATGTTGGCGACATCTTCGTCTTCGACGATTACGGTATGCTCTTCTTTGTTGATTTCCCACTGGGCGCGGATCTGCTGCAGCTGCTCGCGGAGGTTCTTCTCCTTGTCGCGCAGCTTGGCGGCCTTTTCATACTCTTGACGGCCGATGGCCTCTTCTTTAGCAATGCGCGTCTCTTCAATATCCGTCTCAAAGGAGCTGATATCCTGCGGCTGGTTCATCATGGCGATGCGCATCTTCGCACCCGCTTCGTCGATGACGTCGATCGCTTTATCGGGCAGAAAACGGCCTGGCACATAGCGGTCGGACATTTCGGCGGCCGCACGCAGAGCCTGCGGGGTGTAAATGCACTTGTGGTGCTCTTCATACTTGGCTTTCAGGCCGCCTAAGATTTCAATTGTCTCTTCGACGCTGGGCGGCTGCACAACGATCTTCTGGAAGCGGCGCTCCAGAGCGGCATCTTTTTCGATGTGTTTGCGGTATTCGTCGATCGTTGTCGCGCCGATGCACTGGATTTCTCCGCGAGACAGAGCGGGTTTGAGGATGTTGGAGGCGTCGATTGCGCCTTCAGCTGCACCAGCACCCACGATCGTGTGTAGTTCATCGATAAAGAGCAGGACGTTGCCGTTTTTGCGGATTTCGTCCATGACCGCTTTGATGCGTTCTTCGAACTGTCCACGGTACTTGGTGCCTGCGATCATGAGAGCCAGGTCGAGCGAAATCAATTTTTTCTTACGCAGGTTGTCGGGTACTTCCCCTTTGACAATAGCCTGTGCAAGTCCTTCGACGATCGCTGTCTTGCCCACGCCGGCCTCACCGACCAGAACAGGGTTGTTCTTGCGCCTGCGGCAGAGGATCAGAATCAGGCGCTCCACCTCTTCTTTGCGGCCAATGACCGGGTCCATCTTGTTTTCGCGGACCATCTCTGTCAGATCGTGGCCGTAGGCTTTGAGGGCAGGCATCTTGTCGGCTGTGGAATTGTTGCCCTTCTCACCAAATCCTCCTTTTGGCTGCGGTCCGGCAGCTCCCTGCTGCGCGGGAGTGGCTCCTGGAGGCATCCCTTGCGCCCCAAGAGGAGGCAGCTGAAGGTTAAATGTTTCAAGTTCTTTCAGAACCTCTTTTCGGACCTCTTTGAGGTTGACATTGAGGTTTTCCAGCACCTGAGCCGCGACCCCGTCGGTTTGTCTGAGGAGCCCTAAAAGCAAATGTTCAGTTCCCACATAGTTGTGGTTGAGATTGGCCGCCTCTTCGTTGGCATATTCGAAGACCTTTTTGACTTTGCCTGTAAGAGCCGGATCGCCATAGACCTGAATTTCAGGGCCGTAGCCGACCAGTTTTTCCACCTCGTTGCGCACAGTCTCAAAGTCGATATTCAAATTGCGCAGAACGTTGACGGCGACGCCCTGGCCGAGCTTCAGCAATCCCAGCAGGACATGCTCGGTTCCCAGGTAGTTGTGGTTCAAGCGCTGAGCCTCTTTCTTGGCCAGCTTGATCACCTGTTTGGCACGATTAGTAAATTTATCAAACATGATCTGGACTCACGGTTGTCGGATTCTTATTCAAATCTAGGGCTGCCTACCATTTTTTGCAATTTCTGTACTAAAGCTCGTCTGTACCTGATGAAGCAATTAAACGCAAAGATGTTGATGACTGTCTGGGTTCTTTGGGTGGGTCGCGAATTTCGGCAGGGTGCTGAAGCTGTTTCCCGTGGAACGGGATTGCCGGATTCGTCCGGTTGAAAGACTGGGCGAATCTCTTCGAGAGCGCATACGCTAAGAGCCTTTAAGTATCATTATAGCACTCGACCTCTTTAAGTGCCAAATAAAATATCACTTACCCAAAACTGGGGCAAATCCTATATAATGATCTTTTATGACTACTCCTCGAGAACTCGTCATTTTGGGCTGCGCCTGCCTGCAGCCGACAGTGGAACGCAATGTGAGCGGCTACTGCATCCGCTGGAACGGCGAAAGCCTGCTGTTTGATCCCGGTGACGGGACGCAGCGCCAGCTTCTCTTCGCCCAGATCGCCCCTTCCTCCATCACACGCATTTTTATTTCCCATTTCCATCCAGACCATTGCCTTGGCCTGGGCTCGATCTTAACCCGGCTGAATAACGACAAGGTCCAGCGACCCATTCATTGCTATTATCCCGCCAGCGGAAAGCCCTATTTCGACCGCCTGCGCTTTGGATCCGTCTACTACGATACGCTCAATCTCATTGAGCATCCCGTCTCCGAAAGTGGAATCGTTCACGACGATGGCCGATTTCGCATCGAGGCGGCCCTTTTAGAACATCGCATCGAATCGGTGGGATGGCGCATCACTGAACCCGATCGCCTGACATTTGATGCCAAAACGCTCCAAAAATTTGGCATCGAAGGCCATCTTGTCCGAAAAATTAGAGAAGAGGGGTCTTTAATCGTGGATGGGCAAAAAATCCTTCTTAGAGAAGTCAGTTCCATCCACAAGGGCGATGCCGTCGCCATCGTTCTCGATACGCAATATTGCCCGAGTGCCATCCAGATCGCTCAAGAGGCGGCCCTGCTCCTTTGCGAAAGCACCTTTCTAGAAGAGCATCGCGAACTGGCCGCCAAGTATCGCCACATGACAGCCCGTCAGGCGGCCCAAGTTGCTTCTGAAGCAAGGGTTAGACTGCTCGTCCTGACCCATTTTTCGGCCCGCTATTCCTCCCCTCATCTTCAAGAAGCAGAGGCGAAAGGGTTATTTCCCAACACAACCCTTGCTGAAGATTTAAAAATTATTCCTTTTTGAGTTGACTTACAGTATCGACAATTTAATTTAATAATATTATTATAAAAATGATGGGTATTTTAATTGGAAGTTTCTATGGATCCTGGTGCATTAAGTCCTTCTGACAGACCTCCTGTTGATCCAATCGAGCTATCGCAGCAAAAAGCAGAAAAGCGACACAGGACGCAAGCGCTTCAAGCTGCTGGAGGTTCTGCCCCTATTACCTCTATTCCGCCCGATCTTTTGAAGTTGATCCTCTCCTACCTTTCTGAAGATGAGCGCCCCGCTCCGCGGGAGATAGCAAGCTGGTTTCGAGACAACATCGCCGAACCCCCCAAGTTGAAGGGTGCGCCCGACAATCCCATACAGTTAAAGGCCGCCAAGGTCTCGGAAAGGGTGCTTGGAGCTGCCGTAAGGTCGGGAGCCATTCCCTTCCTGGAATGGGCCAAAGCGCGTCATGTTCCTATTGGTGAATATGTGACGAATGAGGCCGCTTTGGCTGGAAAGCTCGACGTGCTTAAATGGGCAGTAAAAAATCAATTACCTATCAATCTTGAAAATTGTGCCTATTGTGCTATCCAAAATGGTCACCTTGATGTGTTGCAATGGCTTCAAAAGGAGAAAGGCTATCAGTTGCAAGAGCATGATATGAAGGATGCAGTCACATTCGGGCAATTGGAGGTCTTGCAGTGGCTCGTGGACCAACTCAAAGATCAAGGTTTTTCTTTAGGAATTACCCACTTTAACCTGGCAGTGGTCAAAGGTTTTTTACCTGTTATGGAGTGGCTGCACAAACAGGGATGCCCCTGGGATGAGGACGTTTGTCGGATTGCAGCGGACAATGGACAGGTAGAAGCCTTGCGCTGGCTTAGGGCGCATGGGTGTCCCTGGAATGAGCGAACGTGCCTGAATGCTCTCGCGCCAAACACAGTTCCAACTCTCGAGTGGGCGATCAATAACGGCGCACCCTTCATCCGGCAGGATCTTTTGAATATGGCCTCCCCAGAGGCAAAGCTCTGGCTGGAAGAAAATACCGTCGCTTATACACCTAAACTCGTTGTAGATACACCTAAACCCGTTGTAGATACACCTAAAAAAGAACTTACGCAGGAGCAAAAAGCCGAAATAGACAAGCGGAGCAAGGATTTTGCCAAGGTGACCGCCGAACTGGAAAAAAGTCTCACTGTTGAAGATCTGCAGCGTCTTGTGGCCCACTTACCGCAAAGTGTCAGTGCGAATCTACCGCCCCATTCGTCTCAATTTTATTTATCCAATTTGATGTCGGAGCTGGCGCGATATGGCTCCGTCCATATCTTGAACTGGATGATGGAGCGCAACTTCCCGCCCCCTAAAACCTGGTTCTGCACTCCAACTGCCGCACAAGGGAATCTAGAGGCTTTAAAATGGGCGCGCGCTCATGATTATCCTTGGGAAGATACAATGGCCGTAGCTGCACTGAATGGACGCCTTGAGCTACTGCAGTGGGCCATTGCCAATGGCTGTCCCTGGGATAAGCGAGTCTGTGGCGCGGCTGCCGAAGCGGGCCATTTCAATCTTTTAAAATGGGCGCTTGCCAACGGCGCCCCTTATGATCGCGAGCAGCTTATCAGAAGCGCGGCCACCCATCCCAAAATGCGCGAGTGGCTGGAAGTAAACCTTCCAAGGGCAAAGCAGCCTTAGGAGATTTCAGTGGATCCTGAAGCTCTTCCGACGGGCCTCCTGTCGATCCCTCGCAGGCACAGAAGCGATTGAGGACGCAACCGCTTCAATCCGCTGGAGGGCCGGCCCCTATTACCAAAATTCCTGTCGAGATCTTGATGATGTTTATCGCCTATCTTCCCGAGGATCAGCGTTCCCTTCCGCGAGAGATATCAAGCTGGTTTAGGGATAACATCGCCAAACCATCGTTAGGCAGAGGTCTTTCCAGCAAACAGATGCGAAGGCAGGGGACGTGTCTTTAAAGAAGATGGGAAGAGCGCGCAATGCAATCATTCACCGAAACGCCATAAAAGGAGCTGCCCAGAAGGGTAAGCTTGGGATAGCGCCTGGCCTCCTGCTCCATGGTGCGTAGGCGGTCAAGGTGTCCGACCAGGTATTGGGGGATGGCGCGCGGTGCGATTTTGATTTCGGCCAGGTCGGGTGTCTGGTCGATGCCCAAATGGCGCATTAAGGCCTCTTGCGCTATTGAGAGAAATTTTTCCTTCGACCATGCGCCAAAGTCGGGGATGCGGCTGTCGCCGAGCATCACCGTCAGACGGGTCTCATCGGTTCCCTGCTGTGGAAATGCTGAGGAGTCGAACACGACTCCTAAGACTTGTTCCCTTTCGCTGGAGGGGATCAAATAGCCAAAACCTTCCTTTTTCAGAATACGCTTGCGGTAGCCCAGATTGACCACTGCGGTTGATGCGTAAGGGATCTGATTGAGAGTCGCAGAAAAGGGAAGCAGCTTCTGGAGGCTGTGTGCGGGCAGAGTGGAAAAGATATGGTCTGCGTCGAGGGTTCTTCCACTTGACAGGCGTACGCTTCCGCGATCAGCATGCAGCGCTTCGACCGCTTCGCCAAGGAGAATGTCGACATTCAACCTCTCTGCCAGCCTTTGTGGCAGAGTCTCCATGCCATTTCTAAAAGAGAAAATCGAAGTTTTCAGCATCTGCTGGATAAAGGGAGATAGATCTGAGGGACGTTTCTTTTTCTTAAAAAGAGCCCTCACGATGCCGCCATGCTGCTCTTCCCACTCTGCTAGGAAGGGAAAACAGGCGCGGAGAGAGAGCTTGTGCATGTCGCCTGCAAAGATGCCTGTGACCAGGGGATCGAAAAAGCGCTCGGCAAAGGCGCGGCCCATGCGTCGCTCGGCAAAGTCGGCCACGCTCTCATCCCTTCCAGGCCCGCCTCGGGTCCTGATGTCTTGCCAGAGGGCCTTGAAGAGGCCGTTTGTCACGGGGGAAAAGAGCAGGCCTGGCAAGCTATTAGGCATTGCTTGGAGCCGTTTATCCAAATAGAGATAGCGCCGACGGGCTGCAGGAGATGCCGGGATCACTTCCGCTTCTAAACCTAGCTCCTCGATGAGCTGCAGGGTGGCAAGACCGGAGCCGCGACTGCGGCAGCTGCGCGGTCCGCGGTCGAAGAGGAAGCCGTTCTTGTGCAGCGTTTCGATCCAGCCGCCAAGCCTGGGAGCCTGTTCAACGAGTGTGACCTTGGCATCGGAGTCTTTCTGCAGTTGCCAGGCTAGGCTGAGACCGCTGATTCCGCCTCCCAAAATGATGTAAGATTTAGGCATAGCTTTTCACTGTTTCAATTAAGGCTTTGACGTTGTCGACGGGAACCTCGGGCGTGATGCCGTGGCCCAGATTGAAGATGTAGCCTGGATCTCCCCGCATGCTGTCGAGAAGGCGCCTGACCTCTCGCTCAACGACCGATCTTGGCGCATGCAGGATGTCGGGATCGAGGTTTCCCTGCAAGGCGATGTTGGGAAGCTGGCGGCGAATGCAGGAGAGGTCGGCATTCCAGTCGATGCTGATGGCGTCAGGTTGAGCTTCGGCCATCTGCGAAGCAAAGACGGAGGAGCCGCGGCAGAACAGGATGGAAGGGATATTCACAGCCTCCACAATATCTTTCATATAATTGAGCGAGAATTCGCGGAACTGCTTATAAGCTAAAGCGGAGGCCCAGGAGTCGAAGATCTGAATGGCCTGTGCGCCGGCTTTGATCTGCATCTTGAGATAAGCGATGGTTACTTCGGAAAGCAATCTCAGGAGCTGGTGGAAACTCTCGGGATCGGTGAGCATCCAGCGCTTGGTCTTTTTCAGATCCCGGCTGCTGCCCCCTTCGATCAGGTAACTGGCCAGAGTGAAAGGTGCGCCGCAGAAGCCGATCAGAGGCACTTTGAGCTGCCCTCTCAGCAGCCGGATTGCCTCGGCGACATATCCCAGTTTCTCTTCCACATTGATCCTGGGAAGGGCATCTACATCTGAAGCTTGGCTGAGAGGTCTTTCGATAATTGGCCCCAGATCCTTCTCAAAGCGCAGGCCAACCCCCAAGGCTTCTGCAATGACTAGGATATCGGAGAAGAGAATGGCCGCGTCAAAACCCAGAAGCTGAATGGGCAGCAGGGTAGTTTCAACCGCCAATTCAGGCTGGTGGCACATTTCTAAAAAGCCATATTTTTCCCGCAGGGCGCGAAACTGAGGCAGATACCTCCCCGCCTGGCGCATCAGCCAAACGGGAGGTCTGCCTCGGTTTTTCATTTGAAGCGCTTGTAGGAGAATCGATTCCATAAAGGTTTCCAATATATGTCATCGATACTATGACTGAAAGACTCTTTTGCTGACATCTAATATCTTGGCGTAGCGCTCAGCCATTTCTGGTGTGACTGGTACACATCCATTTTCTATCCTGCGCAATTGTTCATAGTTGAGAGGCCGGGTGTCAGGAAATTCCTGATTGTGTTTTTCGGCAAAACGCCTCAAAGAGAGACCGCGCATCTTGCGAATTTGCACGAGGAGATGCGATTGGAAGTGCGACTCCTCGATCTGGTAATTGTGTACAAGACCTGAAAACTCGGCTAAAAATGCTTCAATTTTATCTTGAGCCTGCTTTGAAGCAAGGAGTTGCCTCGCAGGTTTTTTGATTTCATTTTCCAGTTCCAGCTGGCTCTTTCCATTGCAGGCATAAAATCTTTGAAAATACTTTTTGAGAGTCGCATTCTGCGAGGAGTGAGTCAGGATGGCCACTTTCAAGGCCTTGTCAAATGTTTGCACGGTTTTATTCGTACCGGCCAGAATATTTCGACCCAGCGCATCCACTTTCGCCGCAGTTTGATTCTGGGAGAGATCTTTTTTCTGGATCAGCTTGCAGTGTCTGGGAAAAACGATCTCTTCGATATTGATCGCATCCCGGTCTGGTCTGGGGATGTAGCGGCCCATGAGCCTCGCGACGAACCATTTGTAGTTGCCTTGATACTGTGCTTGCAAGTCCTCCAGCTCTTGATTCCAGGCAGCGAAAGTCTCCTTTGTTTCTCCAAGAGGCAGTGCATCCGCATTTCTTTTCACGATAGCCTGGAATTTTTCCATGAAAAGAGACAAACCTTGCAGCGGATCGATCTCTTTGCGTGCCGCACGATTGAGCAGATCGATCGTATACTCTCTCAGCAACATACGATTGGGAGGAGTCGGCAGGCCAAATTCCACGCTCTTTTCGGATGCTTTGCCATCCAGATAGTTATTCTCGCCCTGGTTGATCACTTTTGTGAGCCCCGTGCAAGCATTATTGAGGTAATAGGTGTCTGAATGCTTTAGATAGACCTTAGGATTGGGTTTGCCTGGGTGATTAGGATTGTTACCGGCGGCTGTTTTCCATTGCGTCCAGGCCACTCGCGGATAGGCGTAGATGCAGGGCAAGGTGCCATGGTGCGCCGACTCAAATTTGATGGTGGGATCAAAATGTGCAGGCTTCGGAACGCCTGCCTTAACAGCAAATTTCACAGCCGAGATACTTTTTGTCTGATCCTGTGTTTCGCCGACAGTGAAATGCAGATCGGTATCGTAGCAGTCAATAATCTGCATGAGAAAGGCATGGATGCGTTCTTCGCTATGCTCAACGAGAGCCTGTCTGTTCAAAGCCACTCGTCCCAGGGCATCTGTGTACTTAACCGCGTCGTTTTGGGTTTCGATTTTAATCGTCAGCGTTCCCTTGGGATGCGCCTCTCTTTCATCAGGGAACAGGGCATCGAGAACGGACGGGGCCCTATTATCGGTGACCTCCCACTTTTGAGCGCGGGGTTTTGCAACAGGATCGAAACCCTCTGAAACAGGCACTTGAACGGATCTCATGTTTTTATTGACATAGAGTTCTGGCATACTGACCTCCTGAAGGTTGGTGGTGATTATGTGTATAGAATCATTTTGATTTATCCACAATCAGTAAGCAAAAACCTGGGCAAAAATGAAAATTTAGAGTAGACTCCAAATTTTAGGCCAAATTTTTGGAGTGTAGTCTAAATGCTTCCCTTTATTGCAGAAACGTACCATCGCCTGATTCGTGAATTGAAGATCACTCACCATCGTTATTTGTATTCCACATTTAATATCCATAACCGCATGACGGGACTGGTAGGACCGCGCGGAGCAGGTAAGACAACCCTGTTGCTGCAATATATCAAGAATGAACTCTATTCAGCGGGAAAAGCGTTTTATTTCAGCGCAGATCTGGTTTACTTCAAACAGGTATCGCTGCTCGAGTTCATTTCAGATCTTCATCAAAAAGAGGGCTATCAGTTTTTTTTCATCGACGAGGTGCACAAATACCATAACTGGAATCAGGAACTGAAAAATTTATACGACGCATTTCCTAATCTCAAATTCGTCTTCTCTGGCAGTTCAATGCTGGATCTGGTGGGAGCAAGCCACGACCTGTCGCGACGTGCTAAAATGTATCACCTGCATGGAATGTCATTTCGAGAATACTTAGTCGTCCCTGAAATGGCAAGAAAAATGCCTTCACAAGCTGTTATAGGATTTACATAAGTCTTGAATTCATGCTAGGATTTTGCAGGAAAGGTAACAAAGTTAATTTAAAACCCAGCAAAACCCACATGA
>JAJFUZ010000096.1 GCA_021372155.1 Parachlamydia sp.
GTCGAGCATATAGCCGAGCACCCGCGTCAGCTTCTCCTTGTTGAGAATCGACAGAAGCCGCCGGTCTTTATAACCGATGAAACCTGAATCAGTGGGTGCCACATGCGAAACAATTTCAGGATGGCGTTGGCGGAACAAGGCGATCATTTCTAACAGCCTGGGATGGTTTTTCACGATATCGCTCTCAAACACTGTGGATGCGCACAGAGGCAGGAGTCCTACCATCGAACGGACTTTCAGCCGCATGGCGTTTCCGTCTGGCAGGCGCAGAAGATCGTAGAAAAAGCCATCCCTTTCATCCCACATTGTGTCGCCTTGCTCGCCCATGCGATCCATGGCATAACTTATCCACATAAAGTGCTGGACGAACTTGAAAGCGATTTCATCATAGACGGCGTCATATTCAGTGAGAATCAGGGCGATCTCCAGCATGCACTGGCAGTAAAAAGCCATCCAGGCGGTACCGTCGGCTTGCTCAAGCGTCCCGCCCGTCGGCAACGGAGCGCTCCGATCGAAGACGCCGATGTTGTCCAGCCCCAGAAAGCCGCCTGCGAAGACATTGTGCCCGGCAGGATCCTTGCGGTTCACCCACCAGTTAAAGTTGAGCAGCAGCCCCTGAAAGGATCGCTCAAGGAAACGCAGATCCGCGCGTTCAAGGGATTGTTCCATCTTGAACAAATAGAGCGTCGCCCAGGCATGTACAGGAGGGTTGACATCGCTGAAGTTCCATTCGTAGGCAGGAATCTGGCCGTTGGGATGGAAATAGAGGTTGCGCAGCATCAGAAGCAGCTGCTCTTTAGCAAAGTCGAAATCCACCAGCGCCAGAGTGGTCGTATGGAAGGCCAGATCCCAGGCCGCATACCAGGGATATTCCCATTTGTCAGGCATGGAGATAATGTCGGCATTAAGCATATGGAACCAATCCGTGTTCCGCAAGTTGTGCGGGACTGTGTGGAGCATGGGATGGCTGTGATGCTCTTTCAGCCACTGCTCCAGGTCGAAATAGTAATTCTGCTTGCTCCAAAGCATGCCAGCCAATGCCTGACGGTGTACCCTGAACTCGTCTTCGGTCAGCGAGCTGGGCGTGATCCGCTTGTAGAATTCGTCAGCGTCGGCAATCCGACTTGTCAATACCTCGTCGAAACCTTCAAAAGGGTCTACAGCGCGTGCAGTAGAAAGCCTCAACCTGACCGCCATGCTGCCATTACTGGGCACCTCGAGGACGTAGTGAACCGCTGCCTTGGTCCCCTTTTTGGCGGGATTCACGGCCTCGCTCTGTTTTGAGACAATGTAATCATGGAACGCGTCCTTGACATAGGGTGATACATTGGGTGAAGCGCCAGGCTGACCCCAGAGGCGTTGTGCGTTGCTCTCGTTTTCGGTAAAGAGCAGTTCAGCCTCTCCATCGCAATAAAGCCAGTATTGACCCAGATGATCGTGTGAGGCTTGAATGACACCGGGACCCGCAGCAAGCAGTTCCGGCTTTTGAGTATCTCCCCCCCAACACCAGGTGTTCCGGAACCAGAGCGTTGGCAGCAGATGAAGCCTAGCCTCCTCCGGTCCACGGTTATGCACGGTGATCTGGACCAGGATGTCTTCCGGTCCATCCTTGGCGTATTCCACGAACACATCGAAATAGCGATCATCTTCAAAAATACCCGTATCGAGCAGCTCGTATTCAAACTCTTCCCGCGACCGGTTACGGTTCTTCTCGATCAGCTCGTTATAGGGGTACTCTCTCTGAGGGTATTTATACAGGTACTTCATGTAGGAGTGCGTGGGAGTGCTGTCGATGTAGAAGTAGTACTCCTTCACATCTTCCCCATGGTTCCCCTCGCTGTTAGTGAGCCCGAACAGCCGCTCCTTGAGGATGGGATCCCTTTCATTCCATAGCGCGAGTGCAAAGCAGAGACGCTGCTTGTCGTCGGAGATCCCTCCCAGCCCGTCTTCGCCCCAGCGATACGCACGCGAGCGAGCCTGGTCATGGGTGAAATAATTCCAGGCATCGCCGTTTTCACTGTAGTCCTCGCGGACAGTGCCCCACTGCCTCTCGCTCAGGTAGGGCCCCCATTTTTTCCAAGGGATTCCCGACTCGCGCGCTTCATTCAAGCGCTTCTGTTCTGTGACGTCTCTATTTTTTTTCTCCGCCATCGTCCCCCTCTTAGCGTTATCACTAGCAGGCTTCGCTAATGTTTGCAATAAGTCTGATTGAAGAGGAAAAATTACTTTCTTAGATTGTTGCTTATAAATACTTAACCAGGCATAATTTTCATATTTATAATATATACATCAATAAATTGTATTAAGGAGTAAAAAAATGCAGACACCGATAGTTGGAATCTATGATTCTCTTGTAAATTGTCCGTCAGCACTGGAACAGCTTGGCCGCGCTTTTATGTTGGTGAAGCATCCCACCTGCAATCTCAAGCAGATTTCGAAAACAGGATATCAGCAAGTGGGCGATATCGTCTTGCAAGCCATGCGGGGACACAATTTTCCAAAGATCGATTTAACAGATACAACTCCGTTGACTTCTCATCGTGTCACCCAACTGACATTTTCTTTTGTAGCAGATGTTCTGTTGCACAGCAGTCCAGTACCAGAAGAGGTGCAATGCGCTATCATTCAGCAAGTATCAAAACCCGCCATGGCTGGCTCTTATAGCTCTTATACTGCTGAAGAACGAAACAAACGGCTTGTTACAGAGCTTACAAATGCGAATGTATTTGCTCCCTTCATGCCATCGAGCGTTGATGCGATGGCTAGAAAGCAGCTCGATCTATTCCGCAGGCAAGTGGCAGAATACCATCCGCAGAGTTATCCTGGAAATCCATATGGTCACGTCATGGCACAGTACCTGCTTTTAACTGAACTCGATTGCAGTAAGGAGTACAGCAAAGATTTCAACGTCATGTGCAATAAAATCGGGGAATTGTGCAAAAACGCAAATTCACCTGATCGTCAAGATCTGCCGCGACTTTTTCAAGAATTTCAGATGGCTCAGATGGTTATTGCTCTGAAAATTAAGCAGTACACGCAAAAGCCGCAGTCAGCGAAATAAATCACCTCGAAACAAGCAAAATTGCATATCGAATTTATCGCGATGGTCTTCAAATCGATCTAGAACGGCGCATCTGCTTTTTACCTGGTTGGGTGGTCGGTTAAGATAAGCGCAAGCCGCGATACCGAGCATCCAGTTTGTAGTGCTCCAAAAGCTTTTCCAAAGTGGGGAAAGTGAGGTGTTCAGGCGCTCCGTGTGTGACTTTCCATTGATCTTTACGCATCTTACAGCGATAGGCCGCGCCTTGGAACACAAGCGTAATGGCCTTATTACTATGACTGGAAGGGCAAAAAACAAATGGACGGGTCGGCTTTGCATCTGTGGAGTCGACTAGGGAACGGCAAACATCTTTGGAGAGGGTTTCACTGTACCATCCGTAGCTTGTGATGCGCGCTTTTTCTTGAGCCAACTTAGAAAAAGCCTCTTGGACAACAGCCTGTGTATTTTGCTGCTGTTCAAGCTGCTCCGTATACTTATTAAAAGTTGCTCCAAGCAAACTTAGCTCGTTCAACCTGGTGAAGAGAGACTCTAAGGAAGGAAAATTAGAGCTATAGGCATGTGCTTCAAGGGCAGGAAAGACCGAAACTGCTCCACTCTGCTCAAACGTCAGTCGATACTTTTGAATTTCATCCTTATGCGATGAGGTCTTCACAGCTAACCCATAGGCTCCATGAGTGCCTTCATAAAGAGCATAGGTGCCCTTGGGGGCCCATGCGAAATTCACTTGTGCTGAAGGATCCTTAGCATAACTCGGGTGAGAGGTGATGCCGCTCACAACTGCTTGAGGGAGCTGTTTTCTTGGTGCCAGATGGAATGTTGCTCCCAGAGGTGCGTCTTGGGTGTCAGTGGCGGCGGGTTGCATAAATATTCCTTTAACTATGTTATTGATACTAAGTATCTTATAGAATAATCAAGAAATACGCAAGCTTTTTCATGCAGCCCCTTACACGCAAAAGATCGATTCGGATAAGATGCGGAAATGCACAGAAACTCCTCTTATGATGCTGTTGTCATCGGCTCGGGTCCCAATGGTTTTGCAGCCGCGATTACTCTGGCACAAGAGGGGCTTTCCGTAGCGCTTTATGAAGCCGGGACTACGATCGGCGGAGGCATGCGTTCAGCAGCATTGACGCTCCCTGGATTCACCCATGATGTTTGTTCGGCCATTCATCCATTAGGGCTTGCTTCTCCCTTTTTAGGTAGCGCTTTTCGGCATCTAGAGGTTTAGAAACTAATTTTGGTCAAGGGTGCCGAGGGTAG
>JAJFUZ010000145.1 GCA_021372155.1 Parachlamydia sp.
AGAATTTGCGCCTCTCTTGCACCTGTCTGGTCAACTCAGCGCTTGTCTGACCAAGGTCGCTTCCTCCTGAAGAAAGAGGATTGTAGTCAATGGCAGAAGGGCGCGGCCAGAAATATCTGTCACTCGTGAATCGTTGCGCGATGAGGCGGGAGCCGATCACCCGGCCATCTTGATGAATGAAACTGCCCTGAGATTTTTCAGGCGCGAATGTCTCTGCTAAAAATGTGATGGTGACAGGATAGACGATCCCTGTCAGCAGTGTCATCCCTAGCAGCAGAAGAAAGGCACGTATCATGAAACTGCTCCTGATGTCGCCAGCAGAAAATCGATCGCTTTGATCCCGGCAAATGGAACAATCAGGCCTCCCAATCCATAAACCAGCAGATGGTTGCAAAGCCGCCCTGTTGTGGAGCGGGGCCGCGAGGGAATACCCTTGAGTGCCAGGGGGATCAAAGCGAGGATCATGAATGCATTGAAGATGACAGCACTTAAAACAGCACTGACCGGTGAATGTAGTCTCATGATATTCAGGGCGCTTAAGGGACCTTCAGAGAGAGTATTCATCTGATACATTTGGGCAAAGAGTGCAGGCAGAAGGGCGAAGTATTTGGCCAAATTGCTTGTAAAACTTAAAATGGTCAATGCTCCTCTGGTCATGATCAGCTGTTTACCCACATTGATAATCTCGATTAGTTTTGTCGGATTGCTGTCGAGGTCAACCATGTTGCCGGCTTCGCGGGAAGTTTGCGTCCCTGTATTCATGGCCACTCCGACATCGGCCTGAGCCAATGCAGGAGCATCGTTGGTGCCATCTCCAGCCATGGCTACGAGTGCCCCCTCCTTCTGTTCGGATCGGATCCTGTCCAGCTTGATCTCCGGAGTTGCCTGAGCGATGAAATCATCCACTCCTGCCTCCGCAGCTGTAGATGCAGCGGTTAATGCGTTATCGCCGGTAACCATCAAAGTGCGCATGCCCATCTTCTTCAGCTGTGCCATGCGATCAGGCATCCCTCCCTTAATGACATCCTTTAAATGAATGACCCCTACAATACGCTTATGATCGCTTACAAGCAATGGCGTGCCGCCATTTTTGGTGATATCCTCAATGGATGCCTTAAAATGAGCAGGAAATGTGCCTCCCAGCCTCTCGACATGCACTTTAACCTCTTCCACGGCCCCTTTGCGTATTGTCCGAACGGTATTTCCCTCGCTGTCTGTAAGATCGACGCCACTCATGCGCGTCTTATCCGAGAATGGCACAAACCGGGTATGTCGGGCATCCAGTTGCTCGCCGCGTAGTTCAAAGTGATTTTTAGCCAGTACCACGATCGATCGACCTTCTGGAGTCTCGTCGGATAAAGAAGCAAGCTGTGCGATCTGGGCAAGTTCCTGTTCGACAACGCCAGGCGCTGCGATGAATTCCACAGCCATCCTGTTGCCTAAAGTCACTGTTCCTGTCTTATCGAGAATCAAGAGATTGACATCCGCAGCTGCCTCGACAGCCCGCGCGCTTTTTGCAACGACATTGGAGCGGATCATCCGATCCATCCCAGCAATCCCAACAGTATTCAAAAGGGCGCTGACAGTTGTAGGAATGAGGCAAACCAGGAGAGCTGCCAGCATGGGAATCGAGATAAAAGAGCCCTTCAAGCCAGAAATTTGACCATTGAAAACAGCGAAAGCCTCCAATGAAATCACAGTGATAAGGAACATCAATGCGAACCCTGATAACACGGCTCTCAAAATGATCTCGCTGTGAGTTCTGACGCGCTTTTCGCCATCAATCAGGGACAACATGCGGTCAAGAAAGCTTTTGCCAGGGTCTGCTGTGACTCGATAAACGATCTGATCGCTGACGACGCGCGTGCCTTCAGAAACCGCGCTTCGATCGCCTCCGCTCTCACGTATCACCGGCGCTGATTCGCCTGTAATAGCCGATTCGTCAATGCTGGCTATTCCTTCGACCACCTCTCCATCTGCAGGGATTATATCTCCCGTTCTGCAGACGACAAGATCATTGTGTCTCAACGCTGTGGCTTGGACAAGCTCCTCTAGCCCATCTTTTTTGCGATGGGCATATAATTGCTCTGTCGCTTGATGCAGCTTGGCTACATGATATTTGCCACGGCTTTCAGCCAGACTCTCGGCATAATTGGCAAACAGAATTGTCAGCCAGAACCAGAAGCTCAGCTGCAGCTCAAAAGATCTGAAATGCCCCAAATACAGGCTGTGGAAAAATAGAACTGTCATCAGGAGAGCAGACAAGTAGGTGACAAACATGACAGGATTGCGATACTGGATGCGGGGATCCAGCTTTTTCCACATAAGAGAGCAGATCGTGCAGAAAAAATCGAAATTAAAGAGGGAGGGCATCAAAACTGCACCCCCTCTTCCATAAGCACATGTTCGAGGATGGGCCCAAGGCAAAGGGCTGGCAGATAGATCAAGACAGCCACCAGGACGATGAGACTGAACAGGAAAATGGCATATGTGGGCGTATCGGTCGCAACCATTTCTGGGCCAAAGGAGATCTTATTCTTTTGAGCAAGGCTTCCAGCCATGGCAAGAGCGGGAACTACGATGGCGAGGCGACCCAGCGTCATAGTCAGGCTTAAAGCAATATTATAATAATTTATATTCGTTTTAATCGAAGCAAAGGCACTGCCATTGTTAACAACTGTGGAAGTAAAAATATATAAAAGTTGCGAAAATGCATGAGGCCCTTTGCTGCTGAGGCCTGCGATGGCCTTGGGTATAAAACAGGTGATGGCGGTACCCAATAAAGTAACAATTGCCGGCCCGAAAATTCCTGCGAGCACCCATTGCATGTCGCGCTTTCCGATTTTCTTGAGAAGAAACATGGGACTTTTACCCACCAACCCACCTGCGAAATAGGAGGTTAGAATGCAGTAGAAGATCATTCCGCAGATCCCAACTCCGACAGCACCGAAAACGACCTCTCCATGCATCATATTGAACAGGGCGATAGCAGTAGACATGGGTTTCATACTTCCCTGTGCCGCATTGACCGAGCCATTTGCACTCACAGTAGAGGCATTGAACCACAGGATGCTGCGCGTCATGCCGAACCTCTGCTCCTTGCCTTCCAGCCAGGAACGTTCTCCCAAAACAGGATTTGGTTGCGATTCCCAAATGCGAGCCGACAGCAGGGAAATAACCCAAAGCGTCAGCATCACCAAGAAGAGGAGCCACGCTAAGCGCGGTGCTTTAGTCATATAACCCAAAGTAAATGGCAACGCCGCTGGAATCAGCAGCATGCTTAACGCCTGCAGAAAATTGGAAAGCCTCGTTGGATTTTCAAAAGGATGCGCGCTATTGGCATGGAAGAAACCTCCGCCATTCGACCCCAGTTGTTTGATCGCCACTTGAGATGCAGCTGGCCCAACCGGAATTGTCTGCTGTTGGCCCTCCAGTGTCGTCGTCTGCACATAAGGTTGAAGAGTCTGAACCACACCTTGAGACACTAAAAGAAGGCTCAGTACAAGGGACAAGGGCAGCAGGATATAAATGACGCTGCGGACAAGATCGACCCAGAAATTCCCGAGAGTTGCCAGACTTCTGGAGGTAAATCCTCTTGCGAGGGCTGCAAAAACAGTCATGCCGGTAGCTGCACTTAAAAAATTCTGCACGGTGAGTCCTGCCATCTGCGTGAAATAACTGAGCGTGGCTTCCCCTGCGTAGAATTGCCAGTCGGTATTGGTGACATAGCTGACCGATGTATTCAAAGCCAGCAGCCAGCTCAATCCTGGAAACTGCTGGGGATTCCAGGGCAAATGATGCTGGAATATCTGGATAGCGAAGAGGAGAATCAGACCGAAGAGATTAAAAAGCAGCAGAGCTTTCAAGTATTGCTTCCAATCCATCTTCTCTTGAGGATCGATGGTTGCCATGGCATACAGCAGCCGTTCTAGCCAGCCTGCTCCCTTGGAAAGCCAGGTTTGATGACCCGCATAGACATCGTAACAATAGCGCCCAAGAAAAGGAGAGATCAACAGGAGACAGGCAATGAAGAGGAGGATTTCCGTCCAGTCGGCCGATGACATGCAAACCTCTAGAATCTCTCAGGGTAAAGAACCGAATATCCCAAAATGAACAGCATGGTCAATGTTGTCAGGATTGCCAGAACCACATCAAAAGACCACATCATTCACTCCTTCAAAGAGTTGCAAAGTCAGCAACAGCTGCAAAACTTTGCGCGTTTTAAGCTAAAGCTCTTCAAAGGTGACGTTAGTGAGCGGGGGCTTTATTTGCAAGATAGAGGATGGAGAAAAAAAAGAGGAAAGCCCGAAGGCTTTCCTCTGTAAATCGCAGTTCAGTAATTCGCTTGCGCGAATTCGAATGCTGATTAGTTTGTGCCTTGGACAGCACCTTGTACTGCTGCACCTGCTGCTGGAGCTGCGGCTGCGGCTGCGGCTTGAGCGGCAGCTGGAGCTGCTTGAGCAGCGGCTTGTTGTGCTGCTGCTGCGGCTACTGGAACTGCGGCGGCAACGGCGGCTGGAGCCGCAGCTGCTGCTGCTTGTTGAGCGGCTGCATTTTGTACAGCGGCGGCTGCATTTTGTCCAGCTTGGACGCCTGCTTGCTGCGCTGCGTTTTGTACTGCGGCGGCTGCATTTTGTCCGGCTTGAGCTGCAACTGGAGCAACTGCTACAGCTGCTGCGTTTTGTACTGCAGCTGCTGCATTTTGTCCAGCTTGGGCAGCAGCAGGAGCTGCTACTTGAGCGGCAACTTGAGCTGCAACTTGACCAGCAGCAGGAGCTACGGCTTGAGCAGCACCTGGCTGAGCAGCAGCATCAGCTGGCTTGTCAGCTGGCTTTTCTTCTACTTTGTCTTCTGGCTTTGTTTCTTCTTCTTTTGTCAGCTGAACGATGAGCAATTTTGCAAGCAGATGAATTGCGATCGCAACAGCGGCAACTGCAGCGGCGATGCCAGCAGCAACCAGGGCTGGAGCTGCGACGAGGCCAGCAGTAACTGAAAGATAACCAGCACCAGCAGCAGCGAGAACGCCGACTGGGAATGCAATTGCCTGTCTGATGTAGGAGTTCTTGTTAGAAACTTGGACATCTTTTTTGACTTCAACTTTAGCTTCAACGTTGCCGTCAGCTTTCTTCTCTTCTTCTTTTTTTACTTCGACAGTCTTTTTTTCTTCAATCTTAGCAACTACGTTATCTTTGAAGAGTGTGCCCTTGAGCAACGCTTCTGTACCTGTGAAGGCAAGCGTACCAATCGCACCAGCAGCAGCATAGTGTACCAGCTGGAACAGTCTTCCGTAAGCTTGGACTTTAGCAGGAGCAAAACTTGCTTGACCCAGCGCACCAACGCCGACGGCAGCACCTGTGCCTGCTAAAACTGGAAGAAAGCGTTCTTTAATCATTGTACCGATAGATTCCATATATATCACCTCAGGAAAGTTGTTTTATCCTTAACATATCCCTGCTCGGCTTCTATTATTCTCCACCCGGCCTGGCTGCGAACTTTATTCGAGGGGATCTCGGCCACTTCATAGTGACTTTCGACACCGTTCGAAACTTTCGCATCCTTTCCGACTAAAGACTCAATAAAGGGCCTCACAAGGTATTGTCGTTCAAGTTGGCATCGTGGTATTTGAACCACAGTGCTTTTGCTAAAGGAGACTATCAGACGGGAATAATAATGCGCAACAACAACTTTTTGATGGGTTTGCTTTTAACTGGACTTTTTACATTTATTGGACGAAGCGTTCGAGCTTCAGCTCTTCCGAGGAATTCATCCAACTGAAGAAGAAATGTAAAAGTCGAGTTTATAGCTTTAATTATGAATCAAACCATTTGACCGCAGCCCACTTCAGCCCCGAGTAAAAGATCTTGTGCGGCGACCCGACACGCCAGTGGATGCGCCACTCGTTTCGGGCCGAACAGAGGCGGCACCAGCGGGGCATCTTGCTGCGGTCGCAAGTCCATCCGCGGCAGTGGTAGGCCTTGAGAGAAGGAACAAACTGAATCTTCCAGCCCTTGCGGCGCAGGCGCAGGGAAAGATCGATATCTTCTTTATACATATAGAAGGTATTGTCGAGGATCTCGGAGCCGCGCAGCAAAATCTCATCCAGAGCCAGTCGTCGGCAGAAAAAAACGGCTCCGCAGATGGCGGGGATCTCCTCAACTTTCTGATAAAGATCGGCTTGTGCGATTTGACCCTGACCGCGGTCATACCAGCGACCATACCAGGTCGAGAAGACGCCGGTGGTATCATACAGGCCTGTGGGTTGATCGGATCGAATATCATAACCCAGCGTCGCGCCTGTGATGGCTGCGCACCTTTTCTGGCTGGGCTGCTCCATAAACGCGATGGCTTTCTCCAGATAATCCTCTGTTAAGAAAAGATCCGGATTGACCAGAAAGAGGTAATCGCATTCCTTTGGAACATGCTGGAAACCGATGTTGTTGCCTTTGCAGAAACCGACATCTCCTTTGGCATAGACGACAGTTGCTTCATCCGTATAGGGCGAAAGATAGCTGGTATCCTTTGATCCGCTGTCGACAAGGATAATCTGATCTGCGCGTCGCGTCTGTTTGCGCAGGGCAGCCATGGCTTTGGGAAGATGGAGCTCACTGTTGTGAGTCACAATAATAACAGAGCAGAAAACCATATTTATTTAAGCTGTAGAAGTTTATGTGCCAACGTCTGCCGATTGAAACGGGCCAAAACCTGCTGGTCGGCATCCACGGCCTCTTTTTTTCCCTGGCTCAATTGCGCGATCAGGAAGTTTTTAATATCGGAAACATGGTGAAGGGCCACACCCGTGCCGCTCTCGACAATCAGCTGCTGTGAGTCATCCATCCCGCCAGCACCGATTGCCAGGATTCGGGTGCCGGAAAAGAGATATTCATAGATCTTTCCGCTGTACACGCCACGCTCAGCAAGATCTTTCCATACGATGAACAGGAGCAGGTGGGCATCGCGCTGCATGCGCAGGGCTTCTTCACGGCTGACAAAGCCCAGGATGCGGACATAACGCTCGATGCCAAAGCGCTTGATAAGATCTGAAAGATGCTCCAGTTGATGACCCACAAAAAGAATTTCCAGCTGATCGAGCTCCTGCGGTAGCTCCGAGACCGCTTGAAAAAAGGACGAAGGGTCCTGCTTTCCCGGATAGATCGTTCCCGTATAGACGATGCGGAACTTCCCATCATTGGGAAAAATCGAGACGGCTGGCAAAGAGGCGAAATCGTCGGGATCGAAACCATTTTCAATGACCTGGACGCGCGCCTTACAATCATACCTGGACTGCATTTTAGCTGCGAAAGGGGCGCTCGTCGCCGTGATGGCATCTGCAGAGCGCATCAGCTTTTTCTCCAGAATGGATTCTATCCATGAAAAGGGAAAAAGCCCGGGATAGATGTGGTTGTCGCTCCAGTTGTCGCGATAATCCGCAATCCAGCGCATCGCAACGCCGCGCTTTTTCAACTTCTCAGCAATGATGTGGACCGCATAGGGCCCCGCCGTGCTGACAACCAAGTCCCAAGATCCAAGCTCTTCAGCCACTTTGCCAGCACGTCTGATCCAGAAATCAGCAAAGTCGGGCATTCTGCAGGAATGGAACAACCCTCTTTTGAATTTTAGATAGTTGTAGAAGCGGATCAACCCTCTTTTAAATAATGAGGGTTTGCGGGCAGCCTGGCTCGTTTCCCGATAATCCTTTTTCAATGCCTGCAAAAAACGTGGCGGCGGCACTTCGACAAGCCGATAGCCAGTATTGGGCAGATGAAGGTCTGTAGTAGGGTGTGGGGGCTTCTGCATCGTCAACACGGTCACGTCATGCCCAGCAAGAGACCAGCATTTGGCCCAGGAATAGGGGCGAAGGGATGCGATGGAATTGAGCGGGGGAAAAAATGTGGCGATAATCAGAATGCGCACGGGATTCTCTTATTTAAACGAGCTAGTTGCAAAGCGAGATTTGCAACTAGCTCAAACGCGAACCAATTTAGCAACCCGCGCATAAAAATGCCATCGTCAACATCACTTGCCCTAAATCCTCTCCATTGCTATAGTATTTGCATTAGTCTGGGGCGTTAGCTCAGTTGGTAGAGCGCAACAATGGCATTGTTGAGGTCAACGGTTCGACCCCGTTACGCTCCATTTGGTTTTTCATGCCATCTTTCGACAAAATCACCCTCCTCCCCGAAGATCCCATTTTCAGCCTCTATTCCACTTTTCAAAATGATCCACGCCCTCATAAGGTCAATCTGGCCATCGGCATTTACCAGGATGAAAGCGGCAGAGTTCCCCTGCTTGAATGTGTGCGGCAGGCAGAAGAGGCGATCGTCAAAAGCGCCCAGCCGAAATCCTATTTGCCGATCGATGGCCATCCCGAAATGATCCGAGAGACGCTGGAGCTCGTCTATGGCTCGATTCCTGATAATACGGTCTCCATGCAGGTCCTGGGAGGAACGAGTGGGCTGCGCGTGGGCGCAGAATTCCTTAAGTCGCAGGGCCTAACAACTATCTTTCTGCCAGAACCTTCCTGGCCTAACCATATCCAAATCTTCGAGCATGCTGGTTTGAGCATCGCCTTCTATCCTTATTATGATGCTGTGAGCCAAAGCCTGGACTTTTCCGGATTGCGCGCTTCTGTCCTGACCATGCCGCCTGACAGCATTCTTCTGCTGCAGGTCTGCTGCCACAACCCTACGGGAATGGATCTCACCCTTTCTCAATGGCAAGAATTGGAAGGGCTCATCAAACAGAAACGCCTCTTTCCATTTTTTGATTTTGCCTACCAGGGATTTGGCAAGGGAATCGAAGAGGATGCGGAACCGGTGCGCCTCTTTGCACGGCAAGGGCATCCCATGATGGTGAGCAGCTCCTTTTCTAAAAATTTCGGTCTTTATGGCGAGCGCGTCGGCCTTCTCTCGATTGTGAATGCAGGAAATATCCATAAGATTGCCAGCCATATGAAGGTACTCATTCGCTCGAGTTATTCAAACCCTCCCCGCCATGGCGCCAGCCTTGTCGCTGAGGTATTGAAGACACCGGAGTTGAAAAAAATGTGGGCGAGGGAAGTGCTGGGGATGCGCCAAAGGCTTTCTGACATGCGCCAGGGATTGCTGACGCGTTTGAAGGGGAAAGACAGGCTTCTCAACGCGTTAAGCCAGCAGCAGGGACTCTTTTTCCTGAGCGGACTCGATAGCGGGAAAGTCCGCCGCCTGCGCGATGACTTCGCCCTTTATCTTCTGGAAAACGGCCGCCTCAATATCGCTGGGCTAAATCCAGGCGATCTCGACCGCGTCGCCAAAGCGCTTGATTCAGTGTTATGAGAAAGCGTACTCCTAAAACCTATCTTGCGATGCTGGGATTCCTGTTTTTACTGCTCAGCCTGTCTGCAGCCATCTCTGAAAAGATCCGCACGAAGGCAATGGATCTATTAAGTCCAGGCTTAAGCGCGCTTCGGGGAATCAACCAGCATGATCCAAGAGATGAGGAGGTTCAGCGCCTGCGCCTCCAGAACCAGCTTCTGGCTGCAGAGAACCATAAAATGCGCGAGCTTCTTCAGGCTGACTGGGGAGGGTTTGACGCCCAGGATGATGTGGCAGCGGCGCAGGTCATATTCCGCGCGCCGATGACCTGGAACAGTTATCTTTGGATCAATGCTGGAAAGGAAGAGAACCGCAAACTGGGAAAAAACATCATCGCAAAAAACAGCCCTGTCCTTTATGGACGCTCGCTGGTGGGAGTCATCGATTATGTGGGAGATCGCCAATCGCGCGTTCACCTGATTACTGACACGCGTTTGACACCCGCGGTGCGCGCCATGCGCTTCATAGGCAAACAGGCGCATCTTCTGGCTAAGGGCGAACTTCATGGCAACAGCAAACCCATTGGGCGCAAAGAATCTCTACTGCTCAAGGGCATCGGGTTCAATTACGATTTTGAAGACGGAGAGGGACCTGCCCGCGACTTGCGGTCTGGCGGTTCTCTTGATCCAGCTCGGCCTGCCCGGTCCATGCCCATTATTCAGGTGAACGACCTTCTGGTAACGACAGGCCTGGATGGGGTCTTCCCCAAAGGACTGGAGGTGGCGATCGTCACCAAAGTCTCTCCTCTCAAAGAAGGTGATTATTCCTATGAAATCGAAGCGCGGCCGACCGCACGGGAACTCGACCGCCTATCCTATGTCTTCATTATCCCTCCCACAGGTTTCGATCCCGAGGATCAGCCGTAGAGGGTGCTCACAAACCTCTATATTTTAGATTGTCAACATGCCCTTCGCGAAGTACAATACCAGCCATTGTAAGTACATTGTGAGGATGTATGCAGCAGATCGGTCAAATCCCCGTCTTTATCCTCTGTGGAGGGCTTGGAACCCGCATTAAGGAGGAGACAGAATTTAAACCAAAACCCATGGTGCCGATCGGACAGCATCCCATCCTGTGGCACATCATGCACCTGTACAGGCGCCATGGTTTCCGCAAATTTGTCCTCTGCAGCGGTTTCAAATCGGAAGTAATCAAGTCCTATTTTCTCAACTACGCCTCGATGAACAGTGACTTCACTGTCGATCTCAAAACCAACAATCTCACCGTCCACTCCATCGACCACGAAGAAGACTGGGAGGTGACTGTCGCTTATACAGGGGAAGCGACGATGACGGGAGGGCGCGTTGCGATTGCCGCTGAGAAGTATCTGGGAAACTCGGAACATTTTGCTGTGACGTATGGCGATGGCTTAAGCAATGTCAATTTGAGCGCCGAATTTGCTTTCCATAGCTCCCACGGCAGGATTGGCACGGTTCTGGGCGTCAATCCCCCCTCGCGCTTTGGCGAAATCCTTCTGGATGGCGACGAGGTGGTCGAATTTTCTGAAAAACCCGAGTTTAAGGAAAATTGGATCAACGGGGGCTTTTTCTTTTTCAGACGCGAATTTGCGGCAAAGTATCTCTCTAAAGAGGAGGGATGCGTGCTCGAGAAAGGGCCTCTCGTCAAGCTGGCAGAAGATCGTCAGCTCAATATCTACCGTCACAGAGGTTTCTGGGCCTGCATGGATACCCAGCGCGACCGCGACCAGCTCAATCAGCTCTGGAACTCTGGACAAGCCCCTTGGACAGTGAGCCTGGCCACAGACATCGAGAATCTTAAACTTGCGAGGAGCTTGTGAAAAGTCTATTTGGCGACTGTTATGAGGGACTCAATGTTCTCATCACAGGCGATACCGGTTTCAAGGGCGCCTGGCTGGCGATCTGGCTGAACGAACTGGGCGCCAAAGTGAGCGGCTTCAGCCTGCCTCCTCTCACACAACCTAACCTGTACACTCTCTCTCACTTAGACGAGCGCATCCATCATGTGGAAGGAGACTTGCGCGACTTGAATCTTTTGCAGAAAACCATCGCCGAGACGCGGCCCACTATTATCTTTCACCTCGCCGCTCAGGCCATCGTGCTGCACAGCTACGAGCACCCCGTCGACACCTATTCCTCAAACGTCATGGGCACCATCCACCTAATGGAAGCTGTGCGCGCATGTCCTGACGTGAAAGCTGTCGTTGTCGTGACCACAGACAAATGTTATGAAAACCGTGACTGGCATTGGGGATATCGGGAAAACGATGTCCTAGGTGGCCACGATCCTTACAGCTCCAGCAAAGCGATGGCTGAACTGGCCGTCAAAGCCTACCGCCACTCTTTTTTTCAAACCAGCAATTCCCCCGCCCTTGCAACAGCCAGGGCTGGCAATGTCATCGGAGGCGGCGATTTCTCAGCCAACCGCATTATCCCGGATGCGATGAAAGCCCTGATGGCCCGCCAGCCTATCCAGGTGCGCAATCCTGCCAGCATCCGTCCCTGGATGCATGTCCTTGACCCTTTGAGTGGCTATCTGTCGCTCGGGGCACAATTGCTGCTTCATGGCCATAAATATGCCGACGCATGGAATTTCGGCCCTCTGGAACAGCGCGGAATCGCTGTGCAGGATCTTGTCGAAAAAGCGATCAACCTCTGGGGAGAGGGAGACTGGATCGATGCCTCCAATCGCGATGCACCTCCGGAAAAAAACATGCTGCGGCTTAACTGGGACAAAGCTGCTCATGATTTAGCCTGGAAGCCCTCTTATACTTGGGAAGAGTCCCTCAAGGAAACCGTCGACTGGTTCAAAGCTTACACTCTGCACCGCAAAGATCCCCATCTCATCGACCTTTATGGCATTTGCGTCCAGCATATCGAACAGTTCAGTTCAAAAGTCCCGGAAACGCATTATGCAGTTTAAAGAAAACTCTCTAGAAGGTTCCTATCTCATCGACCTGGAAAAGCGCGGAGACGAGCGCGGCTTTTTTGCCCGTCTCTTCTGCTCCCAGGAATTTGCCCAGCATGGCCTGGAAGAGCGCTTTATTCAGGCCAACGATTCTCTCAGCACACGCAAAGGAACGCTGCGCGGCATGCACTACCAGCTGGAGCCGATGGCGGAGACAAAACTGGTCCGCTGCCTGAGCGGCTCTCTCTATGATGTCATCCTGGACATTCGGCCTGATTCTCTCACTTTCGGCCAATCCTTTGGCGCCATTCTTTCAGCCGAAAACCGCCGCATGATGTACGTTCCCAAAGGCTTTGCGCACGGCTTTCTGACTCTCGATGACAATGTGGAGGTGATCTACTTTGTCTCCCAGGTCTATTCTAAAGAACTAGAGCGCGGCATCCGCTGGAACGACCCCCGCTTCAACATCCCATGGCCCATGAAACCCGAGGTTGTTTCAGACAGAGATCAGAACCATCCCGATTTCACCCCCTCTTACCATCTTGCGGACAACCTATGAAGATTCTCTTCACTGGCGGCAGCTCATTCAGCGGCTTGTGGTTCGCCCGAGAAATGGCCTTAGCAGGTCATGCCGTCACCTGCTGCTTTCGCAGCACACACTATGAAGGCCTCCGTAAAGAGCGCGTCGATCAGCTGCTGCCTCTCTGCGATCCCCATTTTGACTGCAGTTTCGGCAGCCCGCGTTTTATGCAGATCATCACATCCAACCGCTGGGACCTCTTTTGTCACCACGCCGCCGATGTCACTGATTATAAAAGCCCTGATTTTAATTTCGCTGCCGCGCTTACCAGTAATACTCAAAACCTGAAAAACATCCTACAAGTCCTCCAAGAGCAGGGTTGTAATCGGATCCTGCTTACAGGCAGCGTCTTTGAACAGAACGAAGGAGCCGGTTCCGATAACTTGCGCGCCGTTTCACCCTATGGCCTCTCCAAGGGGTTGACAGCGGATGTTTTCCACTATTTTTGCACCACTCTATCCATGAAGCTGGGCAAATTTGTCATCCCCAACCCCTTTGGCCCGTATGAAGAGCCGCGCTACACCGCCTATCTCATGAAAACATGGCGGCAAGGCCATACCGCCCGCGTCAATACGCCCGACTACGTGAGGGACAACATCCCCATCTCCCTGCTGGCCAAAGCCTACCGCTCTTTTGCCGAAACCCTCACACAAGATCCAGGGTTTGTCAAATTGAATCCCAGCTGCTACGCCGAGACCCAGGGCGCGTTTACCTCCCGCTTCTCGCGCGAAATGCAGAGCCGCCTTTCATTTCCCTGCGCCTTCGAGCTTCAGCAACAGGTCGATTTTCCCGAACCCAAAGTGCGCATCAACACCGATCCCCTTCCTCATGCCAAACTGGGCTGGGAAGACGAGAAGGCTTGGGATGAATTAGCCCACTATTACCAGAGCATATCCAGATGACTATCGGAGTCGTCCTTATCACACACCGCGCTAAAAAGCACCTGAAGCAGTGCCTTCCGCCCCTTCTCTCTTCCCCTTTAAAACCGCGCGTCCTGCTGGTCAACTCCTCCTCTCACGATGGCACGGTCGAACTTGCTCAGGCCCTCGGCGCAGAAACGCTGGTAATTCCCCGTCGCACATTCAATCACGGAACAACTCGCGATCTGGCGCGCCGCCACCTCAAGACCGATATCGTCGTCATGATGACCCCCGACGCCTACGCCCTCGACTCCTCGCTTCTTGAGAAACTTGTTGCGCCCCTCCTCCAGAACAAAGCCTCGATTGCTTATGCGCGCCAGATCCCTCATGATGGCGCCGATTTTTTCGAATCCTTCCCCCGCCAGTTCAATTACCCCGAATCAAGCGAGCTGCGTCGCATCACCGATATCCCTCACCATGGCGTCTACACCTTCTTCTGTTCCAACACCTGCGCTGCCTACCGCAACTCTGCCCTCGATGAAATCGGCGGCTTCGGTCCTGTTCTCTTCGGCGAAGACACCGTTGCCGTCGCCAAGCTGCTGAAGCGCGGCCATGCCATCGCCTACGTCTCAGAAGCCGTAGTCAAACACTCTCATCGCTATACCCTCAAGCAGGAATTCAAGCGCCATTTCGATATCGGCCTCGCTAGACGCGAATCGCGCCATCTTTTGCTGGAAGCTGGAAAAGATGCCAAACGTGGCACACAATTTGTTAAAGCCATGCTTTCCCAGCTAGCTCGCAAGTGTCCGCACCTCCTTCCCTACGGCTGTCTTCAGATTGGCATGAAATGGCTAGGCTACCGACTCGGAAAGACATGCCACCAAGCCCCTCTTTGGATTAAAAAAGCCTGCAGCTCGCAGGATTTCTACTGGACGTCTGACGTCGGCCGCCGAAAGAGAAGCTAATACCAAAAAAGACATTCTTGATCCCTGTTTCAGGTGTGTCAGCTGGCATCCTATCTGAGATAAAAAAACTATTTGATGATAAATTCATCCCAAATGTAACTTGGGCAGCATTTTTTACAGCCGATTGGCTGAAAGGTATAAGAATACACCTAGACTAGGACGCATATTCTTTTGTGAATAGACTATGAATTGATTTTTTATCCTAATAAATATAAAATAAGGATCGTGCCATACAAACCAATGGATGAACGGACGTATCGAGAATGGTTGCGAATGGTCGGATGGAAACTGGAAAAAGGAGAAAGGTGACATGGCCACCAAACAAGAAATTAAAGCACACTTGAAAATTGCTCTTGAAGAAATCGGTGAAATCAAACCCTGGTTTGATCGGGATGTCAATGCCTGGATATTTGAACACAAATTGTATCCAGTCGGTTGTAGTGGAGATTCATCTGCGGAAGTCGTCAAAAAATTTCCTCGATATCTTAAAGAGTTTATTACAGAAAGACTTAAGAATAACCTCAATCCTCGTGTCGAAAAAAGGACTGTCGGAAAAGGGGGAAAACGTGAAGGTGCCGGGAGACCCAAAGATCCCAACAAGGAGGAAAAGGTCCGCGTCTATCTCCCACACGATATCGCCAAATGGATCAAGTATCCTGAAACGATTATGCACATCCGCAGCTTGATGCGGGCTTACCCACGCTGAATCAGCGAACTTTGCGACTCGCTTTGGAAAAGCAGGAAAGAAACTCAGATAGCTTAACTAGGTTTACAGAAAATTTGATAGACTCGGATAGTTTAAAGTATATTAACTTTGCAGCCGCCTCTGTTTTTCGTAAAGCTGTTCCCGTTGACTTTCAACCTTTAAATATTTCACGATGACAGCCATTTCTTTAGCATTCAAATGATCTTGAAGATTCGATTTCTTCTCTTCTGTTTGTATAGTAAGATAGCTCTCAATGGGTACTTCTGGATGGGCAATAGCGATGCTTTTGATCTGTGCACCTAAATCTAGCGACTCTTTGATGTTGTCCTCTATCTGCTTTTTGATTTTGTCCAACTCCGCCGCTTGCGTCTGTTTATGTTGAGCAGGTGTGGGACACACTTGATCAAAATTCTTCTGAGCTTGTTTAGTCACATTTTTGGCATCTTCCAATTCAGCTTGTATCTTTTTGTGCTCGAATATGGCAATTTGCAGCTTTTCACTGGCTTCGTTTACACTTTTAAAATCGGTCCTGGCTTTTTTAAATAGTTGCGCGGCAGCAGCAGGATTCTGCAACAACGCTTCATTCATTAATTTCTCATACTTTGGATAATCTGGATGATTCCGAACATTTCGAGACAACCTTACATCAATTTTGAACTCAAGATCAGCGAGTTTCAACTCTAATTTGGCTTGGGCTGCGCGCGCCTGTTTGAGTTTTTTCAAGGCGGTATCTAAATTCTCTAATTGCCCATTCACATTGCTTAACTCTTTCGCTAATGTTCCCATTTGCTTGCGAATGTCTCCAGCTTTTAATCGTCTGTCTTTTGTGGACATTCCATCTAAAATATGAGTCAATTGGTTAAGCTGATGCTCCAGTTCTCCCTTTTTTTGTTCGAGGACGGGGCGATTTTCTTTTATTGCAGCTTTTAATCTATTTTCATCAGATCGATTAGAAATTGCGATTGACGCGCGATCGGCACCTTTTTGGGCGAATTTTTTAATTTTTTCAGCTCCTTGACTGTTCAAATCATCAGCTTTAAGGGCAATCAAATCGATCCCTCTACCTATTTTTTCGAGTCCAGAAGAAATTTTTTTTCCAGCTTTAAGAAGAGGCGCAAAAAAGCCTTTGCTTACCTGAGCGGCTTTTTCACCCGCGGGGAGATGAGAGTCGCTCGTCGTACGATGCTGGGCAGGTAATGACTCCCGTTTCAATTGGGCGTTGTCAGCCTGCTTACCTAAAGCTACTTTTGCTGAATCAGCAGCATTGCTCGAAGGCTGCTTTGTTTTTGGCTTAGGTTCTTCTCTAGGGGGCTGTATTCCAGGACCGGATCCAACTGAATTCATATGGAAACTCCTTTGTTTTCAATATCATTATATTACTATTATAAAATAGTAGTCATTTTAATTTTAAAAAATGAAATATTAATAATTTGAAAACAATACTGGATTTAATACTAGATTAGCGCACTGGAACTTTGAAACATTTTGACGAGAGTATCCTGGAGCTGAAGATAGAGGCTTTCATTGATAAATCTGTCTTGCAGAAGGGAAGTGTAGACAGAGTTATAGATTTTGGCAAAGGAGTCGCCGGAGGGAACCATTTTCTTGATGACATCCACAGCCAGGCCTTTGAAGGGTTTTTCCCAGCTGGCACCATCCTTAATCTGTTCGACGAGCTGGTTGATGAGTTCATGTGTGATGTTGCCCATATCCTTAAACTGCTGATTCATGGCATTCGTGACAGAGACTGGCGGGACGGGAGGATCGAAGAGGACCGAGTCGACCTCCGCCTGCGTTCCCAAAACCTGCTGAAGGGCAGAAACAAGGCCTGTCAGAACGAGCTGATCGGAGGCGCGGATGGGATTCATGATGCCGGTGACAGCGCGGCTGGCCAGCTTTTGCAGGAAGGCCTTGCAGATATCCTCTGTTAGGTCTTTGTTGATGATCACCTTGAGATCGCCGATTTTGAACAGAAAATCGAACAGAATCTTCCCATAATCCGTGTTATCGCCTGCGCTGGGTGTCTGATTGAGGGTGTGCAACCAGTCTTTGACCCTCCCGGTAGTGGCCGTCTTTCCCGCTGCCTTCTGCTGAAACACAAGCGCGACGCTTTGCAGATAGGGTGTCATGAAACTGGCAAAGACGTCCTGAGTCACACCTGCGTTATTGAAGTTGATCTCCTTGCAGCCATGCACCACGTCCTGGTACAGGAGTGGGATGATCTGGTTGCAGGTGGTCTGAAAATTGGTAGAAGAGCTTGCCAAAGGCACAAACGCCTTCAGAGTCGCTTCGCTTGGGGAATTGAGGCGCGCCTTCACGAGGGCTAAAACAAGGGCATTGAAGATGGCCGGAAAGGCTCCCTGCGACATCCACATGTTCAAATAGGCTGGGTTGACCACCATGTCGATACCCGTCTTCAGCCCCAGCGCAAGGCCTGCCTGGAGCTCAGGACCAACCTTCACCGCAATGGTTTGCTCGATCATATTGGTCACGGATGCCATGACATCCTTGCCCGGACCAGGGAGATCCTGAAAAAGATTCTGATAGGCACTCTGAAGAGAGGGAGCAAGCTGCAGCTGCTGCATCAGGGCGATAAGACCAGGCGTAGTCGTTCCGTTGCTGGTGACAGGCGGGAGCAAAAGGGCGATGAGCGTTTGGGACAATTGCGTGAAAATTGTAGTCTCCAGGCTATCTAAAGCGCTTGCGTTGACGGCGCCCGTCCCATCGATGACATTTTTGAGACGCGGATCGCAGGCCGACAGCTTGGAGAATTCAAGCCTCCGCTTATTTGGATCGCTGATTCCATTGACGCTGGCGACAGCCTGGATATGCCCATAGACGATCGAGACAATCTGATCATAGGTTTTCTGATAAAGCGTCGATGGGCTGCCTGGCTGCGAAGCGGCCTGGATGATCGCAAGAGCGCGGGTGCTCAGGTTCTGCCCGACAATCTGGGCATTTGTGCCAAGCTTCTGTTGAATATCGACTCCAATTCGATTTTGAATCTTGTTTAAAGCATCCTTTAAGAAGTCCGAAAGCCTTGACGCAATAAAGGAAGGCAGCCCCGGAATCTTGCTTGGAATCTGCTCAAGATCATTGGCATAAGAGCCCAGATTGGGCTGGATGAGCCGGTTATAGACACTCACGCCCATCATGGTGCACATATTAGTCAGGAAAGCCTGAAACTGAGCTTCAGCAGGATTGAGCCCAGGAACCTGGACTGCTTTGGCGACTCCAAACCGCGCAATGGGTCTGAACGTGGGCTTTGCAGGAGCGTGAGCTTTAACGATCTTTGGCGGTGTGACCCGTTTTGCTGCGGGCTGTCTGGCGGGCTGTTTAGTTCGAATATTGCTAAAGAATTGTCCCGCCCAAGCTAGAATCTTCTGAATCTGACCATGCACCCCCAAGGTCACTCCCAGGGTCACTCCCAGGGTCCAATTACGAAGCAGCGCTACGAGACGGCCATGCCAGGAGACAGATGGGCGGGCTGTCAATTTTGTAACAGCTTGAACCGCAATGCAATGCTCTGAAGTTATCGATGAAACCATATCTGAGCACTAGCAAAGAGTCGGAACAATTGTCAATTCAAATCACCGCTAAGGCAACGAATAGAATGATGCTTTTCCTTATTTTCAAAGCAAGCCTTATATCCAAAAATACCCGATTCCAAGTCTTGACAAGCCTTGCCTCCGGCAATTATAGCATAAATAAAACAAGGAGCGTTTTTTATGCTGCCTCCTGCAGATCCAAGTAGTGTTCTCTATGATGCTGAAAAAGCTGTAGCCGCTTCCTTTGTCGGTTTCCTTCAAACACTAAACGAAATTCCCGATTCTTGCAGCTGGCATTTGGGTGAATGCAGCAAGCAGGTGATTCGGCAAATCTTCCAGGAATATCGGGTCCTTGATGAACAAGCAAGAGTGCGGCTTCTGGACAACTACCTGCAGCGTTTTTATTTTCACTGTGTCTTAAGCGATTGCTCGATTGTGACAGTTTATCGTCAGCGTGGTACTACCTACTCTGCTGAAAACCCAGATCAAGTATTCACCTGCCTGTTATCGCTTCCAGGCTATCGGGGCATGCCGTTCAGTACTTTGGACAGGTATCGATATGGTGAAGCTGTACTGATTGAAAAATTGAAGACGATTGCCCTCAATGAATTTCAAGATTCGTATCGAAGTGTCAAGACAGCTTTAGTAAAAGAGTTTGTTCAGCAAGGATTGGCAGCGGCTTTTAACCCTGCCGCATTTCAAGTAACGCCTAAGATAGCCCAAAATCTTAAGCAGCTGGAGCTTCTGTTTCTGCGTTACCACTGTCAATTAGATCTGCTGGAAAAGAAAGCAAATGCTCCTGGATACATCGCTTCGGCCTGGAAGGTGGCCGTCAGCGCACTGGGAGGAAAGAAAGCGGAAGAACCAGCGGAAGGCGTGGAATTCACAACTATGCCAAATAGCAAGCATGTCTTCTATGCCTTGAACCCATCTTCCAGCGGCTGGTTTGGCAGTATGTTGCCTTCTCGCACCTGCGGCTGGCTGAAAATTCGATTGAATGCTGAAAATATTCTATTTCTTCCCTTTAATTTGCATCCCAGTATCGCTGAACCCATCCCACCCGCTGCTTTACTGGACGTGCGCAAAGGCCTGCAGGGGAAGGATATCCCTTTAGCTGTTATTATGGATGTTTCTGCTGCTTTGGATAATGGCATCCCAGGAAGTGCTTATCCGGCGCGCAAGCTGACGACGGCGAATACACAACCCTATACCAAGACTCTCACTCCTCATGGAGATATGACTCTATTTGCTGGTATCATGCAGGAAGTACTCAAGCAACCAGAGATCCCGATTGCTACCTAATTTCCCTCACGGACAGCAGCGAAAGCTTCGCGCTTGATAGATGGCAAAAGGGGTAATAATTAAGTCAATACAACCCCTTTTGCGCTCTTTCAAGCCCGAGGCTTTGGCGCTGTCCCAGAGGGTGGTGCGTCTAGGAGTTGCGCACGTTGAAGCCAGCTGCCAGGATAAGCCTTCCACCCGGTTTGAGAAGACGATAGGCATCGCTGAGAACAAGCTTTTTCTTCAGCATGGCAGACGCTTTCAATCGCCCACACCACACTGAAGGAACCATCGGGAAATCCTTCCGGGTATAATCGCGCACCATAAAAGCGGGGGGCTGCGGCAGTTCCCTCTCGCTGACTTTGCGGTTGCTGTCTGGACCTGCTTTTCGCTGAAAGTGATTCCAGTGACGGGGCAGCCGATGCGCTCGGCCAAGAAGATGGTACTTCCTCCTACACCGCAACCTGCATCGAGTACATGTCAAGCTAGCTTTCATCCCATGGACAGCCATTATCTCGCGCCCATTTAAGAAGCTCGAGGTGACCACCTTTAGCAGCATTGCTGCATGTTCTTGCATCCCATGGACAACCGTTCGTTCGTGCCCATTTGAGGAGCTTGAGATCGCCACTTAAAGCTGCATTGGAGCAAGTTGTTGCATCAAAAGAAAATTCCTTAGCTCGAGCCTCTGTACGTTTTTGGGATTCATAACAATAGTATTTTTCTAAAGGAACTTTTTTGGCTATTAACAAGTCAAGAGGAGGATTATAGTGTATAGGAAAATTGTTTTCTTTCATCCAACTAAGATAAGGATTTTCCTCATAGCCTTTCCATAAATTCCAAGAATAGCCGTTGTTTTGAATCCATTTTTGAAGTTCGGGAACATTGCTTCTTTTTGCTTCATGGTATGTCCGGTAGTCCCAAGGGCAGTTGTTAGCATGAACCCATTGAAAATTTTCGAGATTGCCACCTTTAGCAGCACTGCTGCATGTCCTTGCATCCCATGGACAACCATTAGCGCGGGCCCATTTAAGGAGTTCGAGATTGCCACCTTTAACAGCACTGCTGCATGTCCTTGCATCCCATGGACAGCCGTTCGCTCGTGCCCATTGAAGGACTTCGAGATTGCCACCTTTAGCAGCACTGCTGCATGTCCTTGCATCCCATTGACAACCGTTCGCTCGCGCCCATTGAAGGACCTCGAGATGACCACCCAAAGCAGCATTGCTACATGTCCTTTCGTTCCAGGGACAACCTTTGGAGCGGGCCCATTGAAGCATGGCAAGATGGCCACCACTAGCCGCACCGTGACATGCGCTATTATCCCAGAGGCTACCATTAATTCGAAAACGTTCTAGACGTTCTCTGTTGCCATCTCTCGCTTCATTATAGCATGAACCCCAGTCACCCGGGCATCCATTGTCACGTGCCCATTCGAGAAGGAGAACATGATCTTTTCTTTTTGCTTGACGGAGTGTGCGTATATCCCAAGGACACCCATTCTTTCGCGCCCATTTTAGAAGAACGAGATGGTCACCTGCTGCTGCGTTGCTGCATGTCATGGCATCCCACGGACACCCATTCTTTCGCGCCCATATTAAGACTTGGAGATGCCCACCTGCTGCTGCATTGCTGCATGTCATGGCATCCCAAGGACACCCATTCTTTCGCGCCCATTCTAGAACTTCGCTATGACCCCCTGCTGCTGCATTGCTGCATGTCATGGCATCCCAAGGACACCCATTAGCTCTCGCCCATTCCAGGGTCTGGAGATGACCTCCTAAAGCTGCATTACTGCATGTTTTAGCATCCCATGGACACCCATTAGCTCTCGCCCATTCCAGGGTCTGGAGATAACCTCCTAAAGCTGCATTACTGCATGTTTTAGCATCCCATGGACACCCATTAGCTCTCGCCCATTCCAGGATCTGGAGATGACCTCCTAAAGCCGCATTACTGCATGTTTCAGCATCCCATGGACCTCTAGCTCTCGCCCATTCTAAGACTTGGAGATGAGCTCCTAAAGCTGCATTACTGCATATCTTCTCCCAAGAATAATACTTTTTAGCCTGATCAAGATGGTAGGAATTGTCTTCCTCGGCACCCCATTCCTTGGCATCCAAAATGCTTTTAGCTCGAAGACTTTGAAGACGAGCCAGATCGTAATCGAACGCAACTTTACTGCAAGTTACTGCATTCCAAACTCGCTTGAGTTTATCGAGATTGCCTTCCAAGGCAGCTTCTTGGAATACCATACGCTCTCGACGAATCCATTCCAGACATAAGGTACGAAACTTCCGATTAACTAGAGATACTGTTGCTTTGGCACTTCCCTGACTTTCGAAAATGTGAGTAAAGATGATGAGGAGAATATCCTTTGGTAATGAATCAAGTGCAACATTGCTTAACGAGAGTGCAAGGGGGTTAATTACAAAGAGGGACATATGTTCCATAATACAGTTAACCTATACTTATCAATCTTTCAAGAGAACTTAACTCTATTAGCAAGTATCGCTCAGTCAGTACTCAAGCTACCAGAACAATAACTTACTTTTCTGCGTAGAAAATGGCGTATTTGGCCAGCTGCTTTTTGACCGCCCAGTACTGGTAATGATAGCCCACAAAGTCCCGGGTTTGGATCTCGGAACTCCAGCCGAGCCATTCGCCCAATTTGGAAAGGGCGATTGCGGGGAAGGAGTAATAGAAGAGGCGGCGCGAAGAGGGCAGGACATAATGCGTCGCATCTTGCATGGTGATATTCTTGAACTGGGCCTCGCGCAGGTAGCGATCGAAGTTGGGAATCGATTCCATCGAATCGACGGCCCAGCCGTTGACGGATTTGTCGAGCAGCTTTTTTTCGCTTTGCGTATAGGAGTTACGCACGTTGAAGCCATCTGCCAAAATGAGCCTTCCACCAGGTTTTAGAAGGCGATAGGCCTCCTGGAGAAACAGGCTTTTGTCTTCAGCATGGCAGACACTTTCAATCGCCCATACCACACTGAAGGAGCCATCGGGAAATCCGGTCCGGGTATAATCGCGCACCATAAAAGTGGGCGGCAGCTGCAGTTCCCTCTCATTGGCTTTGCGAGTAGCTGTCTGGACCTGCTTTTCGCTAATTGTGATTCCGGTGACGTGGCAGCCGATGCGCTCGGCCAAGAAGATGGAACTTCCTCCCACACCGCAGCCTGCATCGAGCACAGAATCGTCGCGCTCGATCTTTGCGATAGAGGCTAAAATCTCATTCTCTTTCAGGAGAGCTTCATGAAGGGTTTTTGTCGACTTATCCCAAAAGCCCGCATGCATGGCGAGGCTGCGATCGAGATCCCACCATTTGCGGTAGTTAGCCTCGCATGTCTCATAATATTGCACGATTTTTTGCTTGCGAGCATCGTTCATATCTAAAGACGCTATAAAAAAATCTGTTACAAGTCAAATGATACTTTTATCAAACAAGAGAGCCTATGTATCCAGTCTCTATCACTTTGTTAAATGATAGGTTTTTTTATAGAATTCAATCATTTGGCGCTGCACCTCTTCAGCAGGAGCGAAGACCGTCTGGCAGGCGGGAAGGCTATTGAGGAAAAGGCGTCCATATCCCTTCGTCAGGAGACGATTATCCAGGCAGACGACGCAGCCCCTGTCTCTTTTATTGCGGATCAGCCGGCCAAAACCCTGCTTGAATTTGACGATGGCCCCCGGCAGGGCATACTCCATGAAGGGATCGCCACCTTTAGCTTCGATGGCCTGCGACCGTGCCTGAAAAATCGGTTCGGAAGGGACGCGAAAGGGCAGTTTCACGATGATCACGCAGCGGAGAGCCTCGCCTACGACATCGACGCCTTCCCAGAAAGAATCGGTCCCAAACAGAATAGATCGGTCGACCGATTTGAATTTTTCGATCAGTGTCTGGCGGCTGAATTCGCCCTGCTTTAGGGGATGGTAGCGCTGCTCTTCCATGCGCCGGACAAGGAGATCATAACAGCTTTTGAGCATGCTGTAGGAGGTAAACAAGATAAAGGCATTGCCGCGGCTTGCCTGTACAGCCTGCCAGATGGCCTCGACAGCGGCCTGAAGAAATTGAGGATGGTGTGGAGGAGGCAGATCGGTGGGGACGGCAAGGAGAGCCTGCTGGCTGTAGTCAAAGGGAGAGTCGTACACATTCTGAATGACGGAGCGATCGCCCAGGAGTTCGGGGACGAGTCCCAGCCGCTTGCGCACGAAATCAAACTGGCGGTTTGTGGTCAAGGTGGCGCTGCAGAGTGTGACCGTGGGAAGTTTTCCGAAAAGACGATCGACCATGGCTTTGGAAATGTCGAGATCGGCATCGATCAAGGTCAGATAGGGTGTGCCACGAGAAAGCTGCACCTCCACCCAGCGCACTCTGTCGGGCGGCATTTCGGAGTCGAGGAAGCGACGCAAGGTCTCGCAGCTCTCCCGAAGGCGCACTCCGTAGGCGCCGATCTCCACCAGGACATTTTTGATGGTGTCGCTTAAGGATTCATTTTTCAGGGCGAGGATATCTCCCTGCAGGGCTGTGATCGTCTGGACATATTTCTCGACTTCGGCAATCAATTGCCTGGTTTCGGGAACAATCTTTTCCGTCCAGAAGGGATGCGTTTGATGGACAGGCTGCAGACGCAGTTTTATCCCTTCGATGGCCTGCTCTTCCCTTGAAGCCAAGTGGTCGACAAAAGTCACCCAACTCTCACATGTCCTCGCTAATTGAACCCAGACATCTTTGCGTAGGCTGTGGAGATCAGTAGCCAGGCGCAAAAGCAGACTCTCCGTTTTTGGGGAGCGATTTTTCCGGAATTGATCCTCCAGCTGGCGCTTGAGAAGCGCGAGTTTGCCGTGCGGCCTGTTTTGCCTCTCTGTATAGAGCCTGGAAAGGTTGCGCAGCATCTCCAGCTGGCTAAAACGATGGGCGAAAAAGTCCGTCGCCACATCCTCGAGGTTGTGGGCCTCATCGATGATTAAGCGGCTGTAAGGAGGCAGCAGCGAGGCATCTTCCATGCCCTCTCCCCTGGAAGAGAGGTCCGAACAGAGCAGATGGTGGTTGACAATCAGAAGCTGAGCGTCGCTCATCTGACGGCGTGCTTTGAAAAAAAAGCACTCCTTGAAATAAGAGCAGTCCTTTTTCGTGCAGGTGTCTGCTTCGGCTCCCACCTTTTCCCAGGAAATGGAAGAAGGAACAATGGGGAGACTGGAGCGCGATCCATCGCGCGTTGCCTGGCTCCAGGCTTCGATCCTGTCAAACTCTTCTCTCTCTTCTGGCAGCATGAGCAGAAGGTCCTGCTTGGTATCGGCCACCTTGCGCAAGCAGACATAATTGTTCATCCCCTTGACCAGGACAGCTTTGACGTCGGCATTGAGGGCCTGCAAGACTAGGGGAATGTCTTTGTGTAAAAGCTGCTCTTGAAGATTGATCGTGTTGGTGGAGATGACGCTCTTCTCTTGATGCCGCATCGCCCAAAGTACAGCTGGAATTAGATAAGCCAGGCTCTTGCCAGTGCCTGTTCCCGCTTCCATCAAAGCGATTTTGCGCTTCTGATAGGCCTCCAGGATTTCCGCCATGAGGCGTTCCTGCTGCTCGCGGGGTTCGAAGCCCTTCAAGCAGCGGCTGAAAGGGCCGTCGGCCTGCAGGAGGCGCTTGACGGCGTCAACCTGCAGCCCATTTTCCGTAGGCAGCATAGGAACCCCAGCTGGGCTGATTATTCTGCTTCCAGTAGATCTAAGAAGGCTTTGAGCTGCTTGGAGCGGGTTGGATGGCGCATCTTGCGCAGGGCTTTAGCTTCGATCTGGCGAATGCGTTCGCGGGTCACATTGAACTCAACGCCCACTTCTTCCAGAGTCTTGGGCTTGCCATCAAGCAGGCCAAAGCGCTGGATCAGCACTTTGCGCTCGCGCTCGGTCAAGGTGGCCAGCACCTCATTCATCTTGTCTTTGAGGATCGAGTAGCCTGTCGCTTCGGCTGGTGAATCCGCTCCAGTATCTTCCAGGAAGTCTCCGAACTGGCTCTCGCCGCCATCGCCCACTTCCGCCTGCAGGGAAATGGGGTGCTGGGCGATTTTGTAAATCTCCCGCACTCTTTCGGCCGTGATCCCAAGCTCAAGGGCGAGCTCCTCTGGAGTCGGTTCGCGCCCTGTTTCCATCATGAGCTTCTTGGCACCGCGCAGCACTTTGTTGATCGTCTCGATCATGTGGACGGGGATGCGGAT